>JAYWFN010000001.1:0-6681 GCA_043778785.1 Sphingomonas sp.
GGTTTATGGGACGTGCCCGGGCCGCTTGACCGTTCGGCCAGCCGCGGCAGTCGCGGCGAAACCCTGCCGCGGCGGGCTGCCAACAGCTGAATAGGCACGTGACCGGACACACGGTTGCGGCCGATCTTCTTCTCGAAACAGCGCGGGCTCTGTATCGTGAGCGGCGGCTGCGTGCGCGCCATTTCCCCGGCAGCCTGTTTGCTGAGCCAACCTGGGATATGCTGCTCGACCTTTACATCGCCGACGGCGAGCGGCGACAGATTACGGTCAAAAGCGTGTGCATCGCCGCCAATGTGCCGACGACAACGGCGCTGCGGCATCTGCGCTGGCTGCATGAGCAGGGGCTTGTCGAGCGGCTCAGCCACCCGCGTGATGCGCGGTCAACGCATGTGCGCCTGACTGCCACTGCCATCGTCGCGATGGCCAGTTATCTCGACGAAATTTAGCGGCCGGCCATGCGACGCAGTGTCCCGAGTGCCTGACGCACGCTGTTGTCGTCATCGCCCGCCGTCGGCGACGCATCAAAATCGTCCGCCATCGGCGAGGCTTCAACGTTTTCGGGAACGATCCAGCTGCGCGATAGTGGCATAGCGCCGATACCCGAGCCATCAGGATCCGTATCATTCGACGCGCGGCGCGCAAGGCCATCTTCAAGACGACGGATCAATGCCATGATCGAGTGATCCACCTGAGCCGGTGCCGCGACGACGGGCTGCAGTTCCTCAACCACGAGCGGCGCCGCCAGCGCAGGCTCGGGTTCCAAAAAAGCGATGACCGGCGCAATCGCTTCGTCCGACATCAGCGGCGCGCCCAATTCATCGGGCGCAAAGATCGGACGGCGCGGCGGCAGCGGATCATCGCGCGTCATGGCCATATCGGCATCATAACCGGCATCGCGCCACGGCGTCCGTGCGCGCGCTTTTGCCTCGACGATCTTCGTCAGTGTCGCGACAAGCGCCCACACCAAAAACGAAACGGCGCCAAAAGCCACGCCAATTGCCAGCAGGCGCGCCATCAACCCCAGCGGCGGCGCTGCGGCGGCCAGCACGGTCGGCAATCCGCTTTTGACGACACCCGCTTCAAACATCCACTGCGGAACGGCCGCCACCAGTATCGCGGCGGCAACACCGAACAACAGCGCGACGACCGGCGCAAAAGGGATGCGCTGCGCACGACGGGCCAAGGTCACCATAAACTCAATTCCTTCACAGCGGGTCACCGGACCGCCCGGCCACCAGCTTACGGTAAACAGGTTCGTAACGTGAAATGTTTGACGACCAGTTACGATCCCGTTCAACAAATTCACGTGCCGTTGCGCGGCGTTGATCCCATCCCGAACGATCCGCGAGCAGTCTGCTTAGTGCCGTCGCGATGGCGACCGGATCATCGGCGGCAAACAATGTGCCCGTCACGCCATCGTCGATCAGCTCGCGATGCCCGCCGACATCCGATGCGGCCACCAGTTTGCCCTGTGCCATTGCCTCGAGCGGTTTCAGCGGTGTAACCAGATCGGTCAGCCGCATTTTCTTGCGCGGATAGGCCAGCACATCGACCAGGCTGTAATAACGCTCGACCTCGCTGTGCGGCACGCGCCCGATGAAATGGATCCGCACCGCTGCCGGAGACGCTGCGGCTTGCGCGCGCAATGCTGCCTCCATTGGTCCACCGCCGACCAGCAACAAATGCGCATCAGGCCGCGCTGCAATCAGCGCAGGCATTGCCGAAATCAGATCGTCGATACCTTCATAATCATAAAAGCTGCCGAGATAGCCGATGACATCGCCGCCACTCAGACCCAGTTGCATCGCCAGCGCCTCATCGCGCGGCGGCGGATCGCCGAACATGGCCATATCGACACCATTGGGCGAGACCATGATTTTGTCCGCATCGATTCCGCGCGACACAAGATCGCGGCGCAACCCCTCGCAGATGACGGCAACGGCATCGGCACGACGCACCGCCCATGTCTCGACCGCTTTGGTGGCGCGAAACTTGATCGAGCCCTCGGTCCCTGTGCCATTGCCGACGGCAGCATCTTCCCAGAACGCCCGGATTTCATACATCACCGGCAACTTGTGCCGCCGCCCGACACGCAACGCCGCAAGCGCGCCCAGCACCGGCGAATGGGCGTGCAGCACATCGGGCCGAAACGCCTCGACGACCGAATCAAGTGTCCGTGACAAGGCGCGCACTTCATTGATCTCGGACAGGATCGGCACCCTGCCCGGGACCGACGGTGTCCGGAAAAATTTCAGGCCATCGACCGTTTCAATCGCCGCGCCCGCGCCGCCGGTCTGCCGAACGCCGGTCACGCCAGCGACTTGCCACCCCATCGCCTGCTGCGCGCGCATGATCGCGCGCGTCCGGAAAGTGTATCCGCTGTGCAGCGGCAGGCTATGGTCGAGGATGTGGAGAATGCGCATGATGATGCCGCTCTGCCACAACGAAACTTAAGGCGACGTCAACCAGAATGTTTTAACGCCTCCCTCCGTCACCCCCGCGAAGGCGGGGGTCCAACTCCCAGTGTCGAGGCTCGGGAGCTGGATTCCCGCCTTCGCGGGAATGACGAAAGCTGGTTTGGGATGTAGAACACACCATGATCGACAATTTCTCGCTGGGGCTGACACATTTTCTGCTGATTTATGCGGCGTGGCGCTTGCTGTCGCGGCCCGATCTCGACAGCGAAGATAGCGGCGCAACGTCGGGCTGGGGCCAATCTCGGCAGGATCGCAAGTAAATGCGCGACCTCGCGTTTGTTGCTTTCCTGATGGCGCTGGTCGGCATGGGCTTTCGCCGCCCGTTCCTGCTTGTCCTCGGCTATGTCTATGTCGACATCGTTTCGCCACAGCGGTTGACCTATCTCCTGCTCAACACCATCCCGATTTCGCTGATCATGGTCGTTTTCGCGGTGATGGGCTGGGTGCTGTTCGACGACAAGAAAGACACCCGCGTCGCCCCGCGCCAGTTCCTGATGCTCGCGCTGCTCATCTATTGCGGAATCACGACGACGCAGGCCGATTTTCCCATCGACGCGCTGCGCAAATGGGACTGGGTGTGGAAAGCGCTGGCATTCGGCATCTTCCTGCCGCTCACCCTGCGCACACGATTGCGGATCGAGGCGCTGACGCTGTTCATGATATTGTCGGCGGCGTCGATCATCATCGTCGGCGGCATCAAGACACTGGTTTCGGGCGGCGGCTATGGCGCGCTCAACCTGATGGTTTCGAACAATTCAGGGCTTTACGAGGGGAGCATTATTTCCTGCGTGGCCGTGGCCATCATCCCGCTGATCCTCTGGCTGGTCAAATATGGCTCGATCTACGCTGCCGACTGGCGCGTCAAAGCCTTTGCCTACGCGCTCATTTTCGCCTGCCTGCTCATCCCGGTTGGCACACAGGCGCGCACCGGCCTAATCTGTATTGCCGTGCTCGGTATCCTCACGCTGCGTTCGACCAAGCGCCGTCTGCTTTACGTCACGCTCGTCACCGCCGCCGCGCTCATCGCCATCCCGCTGCTGCCGTCGAGCTTCACGCAGCGCATGGACACGATCAAGGGCTATAAGGCGGACACGTCGGCGGGGACGCGCCTCGCGGTCTGGGGCTGGACCTGGGATTATGTGAAAGACCACCCGTTCGGCGGCGGATTCGATGCCTATCGCGGTAACAAGATCCGCGTTGTCACCCAAACCACCGACGGCGAGGGCGGACAGGCCGATGTCTCCACATCCGTCGAATATGACCAGGCGCGTGCTTACCACAGCGCCTATTTCGAAATGCTCGGCGAGCAGGGCTGGCCCGGCCTCATCCTGTGGCTGCTCATCCATTTCGGTGGCCTCATCCGCATGGAAATCCTCCGCGCGCGTTACAAAAAGCGCGAAGGGTCCGAATGGATCAGCAGCATGGCCAACGCGCTGCAACAGGCGCATCTGATCTACCTCGTCGGCTCGCTGTTCGTTGGTATCGCGTTCCAGCCGTTCGTCTACATGCTTGTCGGCTTGCAGATCGGGCTCGACACCTATGCCGGACGGCGATCCCGTGCGGACACCACGGAACCCTTCGGCCGCAAGGCAAAGCTTGCCGTGACGACTTGACGCCAGCGCTGCCGATGTGTCGAAGGCAGTCGCATGGTTAAAACACTTCCCGATCTCAACGCCCGCACTGCTGCCCTGTGGACCGACAGCATCGACTGGATCACTGTCCACTCGGCCCAGATTATCGTGGCGCTCGTGCTCGCCGCCATTCTCGCGGCCATCCTGTTCGGCGCGAAATGGCTCGGGAGCCGCGCGGCGCGACGTTATGCCGACCACAACCACTGGCCGCGCATCATCGGCGGCGCGCTCGCCAAGATAAGGCTTTGGTTCATCGCCGGCGTCGCATTGCAAGTCGTTGCAACCTATTCGCACGCGCCTGACGATCTCGCGAAGACGATCTATTTCCTCTTTGTGATCGCGGTCACGTTGCAGGCCGCCGTATTTGTGCGCGAGATCATTCTCGGCCTCGTCGAATATCGCGCACAAAGCGCCGACGGCCAGGTCGCGCTCGCCAGTGCGCTGGGCATTATCCGCCTGCTCGTGACGGTCGTGCTGTTCGCGGTTGCAATGATCCTGATCCTGTCGAACCTCGGCGTGAACGTCACTGGCCTGATTGCGGGACTGGGTGTCGGTGGCATTGCCATCGGTCTGGCAGCACAGGGGATTTTCGCCGATCTGTTTGCTGCGCTCGCCATCCTGTTCGACCGGCCATTCCGCAAAGGCGACACAATCCGATACGATGCAACGTCGGGCGAGGTCGAAGACATCGGCCTGAAATCAACCCGCATCCGCGCGATCACCGGCGAACAGATCATCATCGCCAACAAGCAATTGCTCGAAAAGGAAATCCACAATCTCGCACGGCTGAACCGGCGGCGGATCGTAATGCATTTCGGGCTGGTCCAGTGCACGCCGGTCGACGTCCTCGACCGCGTGCCGGCGATGCTCGGCGAAGTCGTTGCGTCGTGCCCGCCCGCAAGCATCGTCCGGTGCAGCCTGCTCAGTTTCAGCCCGTCCGCGCTCGATTTCGAACTGCAATATGACGTGCATTCCGAAGATTATGACACGGTATTCAACACACGCCACAAGATCAGCATTGCCATCCTGCGCCGTTTCGAAGCGGAAAGCATCCGTCTCGCGAACCCGACGCAGATCGCCTTTACGGCATCGCCCGATGGCCGGTTGCTGTTGCCGCCCGGCACGTCAGATTCTCCGCAGTCCTGAGCCTGTCGAAGGACAGTTCGGCGCGTTAACCGTCCTTCGACAGGCTCAGGACTGCGGCTTCTTACAAACCCACATCGTCCAAACTCAGCAGCGTCGCATTCCCCCCCGCCGAGGTCGTATCGGTCGACGTCACCCGCTCGACACAGAAGCGCGCCAGATAATGCGGCCCGCCCGCTTTCGGCCCCGTCCCCGAAAACCCCTCGCCGCCGAACGGTTGCGACCCGACAATCGCCCCGATCATCGAACGGTTGACGTAGAGATTGCCGACCTTCGCCAGCGCCTCGACCGTCTCGGCATTGCGCGCAATCCGGCTGTGGAGACCCATCGTCAGCCCGAAACCCTTGGCATTGATTTTCGCGACAGTCGTTTCAAGTTCGCCCGCTTTCCACGTCGCGACATGCAAAATGGGGCCGAACCACTCCTGCGAAATGTCATCAATCGATTTAAGCCGGATGATCGTGGGGGGAACCAAGCGCTCCTGCGAAGGCAGGAGCCCAGAGCACGGCACTGTATGCACCCAATCCGATTTCCGGCTCTCCCGATAATCCATCAGCCGCGCGTAAGCCGCCGCATCGATCACCGGCCCGACATCTGTTGCCGGATCCACCGGATCGCCCACCACCAGCGTGTTCATTGCTCCGGCGAGCATCTCAAGCGTCCGTGCAGCAACATCTTCCTGAAGCAATAGCAACCGCAATGCCGAACAGCGCTGCCCCGCCGAGCGGAATGCAGACGTGACCACATCGGCAACGACCTGTTCGGTGAGCGCGGTCGAATCGACGATCATCGCATTAATCCCGCCGGTCTCCGCGATCAGCGGCACAATGGGCCGCGCGTCATCGTCCAGTAAAGACCGGGCAATGCGCTTTGCCGTCGCCGTCGAACCGGTAAACGCAACCCCAGCAAGGCGAACGTCCGCCACCAATTCAGCACCAACCGCCGGCCCGCCAACCAGCAGCACCAGCGCATCCTCCGGCACCCCCGCCTCATGCGCCAAAGCAACCGCCCGCGCGGCAATCCGCGGCGTCTGTGGCGCCGGCTTGGCCACGACCGTGTTTCCGGTCACTAGCGCCGCCGCGACCTGCCCCAGAAAAATCGCCAGCGGGAAGTTCCAAGGCGCGATGCACGCCCACACGCCGCGCCCTTCCATGCGCAGGACATTGCGCTCACCGGTCGGCCCGGGGAGTTCGACCGCCTGCAATCCAACCCTTGCCTGCGCCGCATAATAACGGCAAAAATCAACCGCCTCGCGCACTTCGCCTAGTGCATCGGGGATCGTCTTCTTGGCCTCATCGACAAGGATCGAGATCAATTCGAGGCGGTTTTCCTCAAGCAAATCGGCCAGCCGTTCCAACGCCGCACAGCGGATTTCCAGTGGCGTCGCCGACCACGTTTCGAAACCAGACGTTGCGCTATTGACCAAATCC
>JAYWFN010000002.1:0-6673 GCA_043778785.1 Sphingomonas sp.
TTTGGCGGTTTAATGCCTCGAATGTTTGGCATAAGCCGCCGGGGGTTGCAGTCTGAGTGACGATGACTGCTTTCGACAAAATTCTGTTGAAAAAGTCCCCCGGCACTCGAGAAAGTCGAATTTTCAGCAACGATGATTCAGCCAATGCTGCAAATTTGAATCATTCTTACGCATTAGCGCTGTGCGCTATTTGAATGTTACAAGTTCAAAACGCGGACCGAGTTTTTCAACAGAATTTTAGCGATATCTGCCACAAAGATGTCCCCGGCTCGATACTTCCGTTCACGACAACACAGAAGTCGTTCAGTGCCAAAAATGATGTCTCTTGGTTGCAGAAATTTGGGATTTTCTATGGTCCAGTTGGATTGAAATATTTATAATGCCTTTCTGACGAGTGCGGCGAGTATCCTGTCCTTGTTCAGCGGTATAAAAGACAAATTTCCAACGCTCGAAAGTGACCTACAATGACGGACAAAATGATCCATAAAGGATTTATAATTGCTGGCCTGAGTAACATTTTGGGTGTGATCATACGCTCCAAAGCTTTCACCAATGATGTGATGCTGGCAAATCAACCAGATGTGACGGGCTACTTCGGGCTAATCTCAATCATTTTGTGGGGCTTTGCTTATATCTCAGTTTGCAAAAGCTACAATCAGGCGCGGTGGCTCGTGGGTGTTTTTGTTATTGAAAAACTGGCTTATGTAATTGCTTGGCTGGCCTTCATAGCCTCGCGTTCCCTGAGTTCTATCTACGAACTGGATGTCCTCGCGGGAGTATTTTATGCGATTTATGGAGCCAATGACTTCATTTTTATGCTGTTTTTTAGCTTTGTTTTTTTGAAGCGGGGTCAAGTGCCGTCCAAAATTAACGGCTAGGTGGCACAACTATAGCCTTCGCACCCTCTAAGCATTTAGCTGCACGTCCACATCTCAGCGGGCGTAACCAAGCCGAGGCGGGCCAGAGGTCCTACCATGTTTTTGTAACGCAATAATGCACTTAGGTCCGTTGGGGTCACGAAAATGCATTATGGCGGCCAAAAAAATTAAGGTCGTTCGGAAACAAGATGCAGTCTTTTCGCTTCTCCATGTGGAGGTCCGACAATGCCGATCGTAATTAACAGCGTAGAGTATTAACTTCCGGCTGACTCGCGTGTCAGCCTGTTCGATTTCATCCGCGATCATGCAGGACTTCCCGGAACCAAGAAGGGTTGCGACCGCGGTCAATGCGGTGCCTGCACTGTCATGCTCGACGGAGTGCGTATCAATAGCTGCCTCACACTTGCTGTCATGCACGATAATTGCGACGTCACAACTATCGAAGGTATCGGCAGCGCCGAACAGCCGTCGGCGTTGCAGCAGGCATTCGTCAAACATGACGGCTTTCAATGCGGATATTGCACCCCTGGGCAGATTTGTTCGGCAACCGCGATGCTCGCTGAAATTGCGGAAGGATGGCCAAGCGACGCAACGGAAGACATTCGCGCCCGGCCATCACTTTCCGACGAAGAAATCCGCGAACGAATGAGCGGCAATTTGTGCCGCTGCGGCGCCTACCGTCGTCGAGGCCGCCTAAGCAGTGATTGCCAATCTGCTGTGACACCAATGATCCGAAATTGTGAATAAACGACTGGATTCAGCAGCCATGCAGCCCACTTAAAACGACAGGATTTCGAGCAATCGGCGGCAGCGGTTTGAGCAACTATCTATCGCGTAGTCTTGATGAGGGCGCTTGTCGGATAATATCCTTCAAAGCAGTGTCTTGCCTCGTATCAGACCTGGCACTAGCCCCGAGTTATGGCCCCAGCTTCCCGCACGTGAACGACCCGAAATTCCGTCGCCACATCCTCATTGTCGAGGATGATGTAAGGATCGCCGCGATCCTAACCGACTATCTCGGGGCTGCCGGCTATTCGACGGCCATCGCCCGCGATGGACAGGCGGCGCTCACGATTGTTCAGGACAAGACGCCCGCGGCCATTACGCTCGATCTCGGGCTACCGGGGCTCGATGGATTTGGCGTCTGTCGGGCGATCCGCGATTTCTGCGATGCACCGATCCTTATGATAACCGCGCAGATTGACGAAGCCCACCGTGTGCAAGGGTTAGATCTTGGTGCGGATGATTATGTGGCAAAGCCATTCAGCGCGCGCGAAGTCGTCGCGCGCATCGGCGCTCTCATCCGCCGCGCCGAAGGACGGATGGTTGGCGATAGCGCTGCCGCTGGACAAGCGTCCGTCGATCAGCGCGGCCAGCGTATCGCCTGGCGTGGGCAGTGGTTGGGGCTGTCGCGCTCTGAATATCAGATCTTGTCTGCGTTGATGCTGCAACCCGGTCGAGTATTTTCGCGCGACATGCTGCTCGATCAGTTAAGCGAGCGATCCGTGGAACCGAGCGACCGCGCCATCGATAGCCATGTGAAGAACATCCGCCGCAAAATGGCCGCCGTTGATCCCAACAGCGATTGTGTCGTCGCAGTCTATGGTAGCGGCTATCGCTTTATTGCCTGATTTGCCGGACTAAAACCGCACACTTTGTGCAAATCCCGGTTTGTCGACGATCACTTGCATCGGCCGATAGCCGACGAGCACGACAGGACCCAAATCGTTCGGAAACTGCATCGCTGCCGACGTGATCGGGGCATTGCTCACGACCTCGGCATCGGCTTCGAAAGGCTCCTCGTGAACGTCAGTTGCCGAGCCACCACTGACGGCGTTCATGACCATGGACTGCACCAGCGCATGGGCCACCGCGGGATCAGGCCAGCGCCAGCGCGTGATCGGCACTTCGCTCGCGCCATTGATGCGGATACGGGTTTCGGCAGCGATATTTGCTTCCAGCTTTGCCAAAGCAGTCGCGAACGCCGCAGGCGTCATTGCGGCCATGCTCAGCATTTTCTCGCGATATTGTGTCGGGTCAACGGAGTCATGCTGAAACACATCGCTCAACCGCAACAACAGCGTCAGCGACAAATGCCGGTCGTCATGTTGCACCAGACGGGCGCGGGTGCCGCCGAGGTCGTGTGCCTGTGCAACCGGTGCTGTCGATACGAGCATTGCCACCAGCAGGCCGCGCCACGCGACCTTCATCGACAATAGTTTGTCGTCGGCTGCGACGCCGAGCCCGATGCGTCCAGAAACTGGAATGTCCAACATGCTGTCTTCCCACTGTTAGTTGCCAAGGCGAGCAATGTCCCAAGCGCCTCGCCCGTGACGCTACGATACCGGATGCGATAAGTGCCTGCGGCGTTCGAATAGCTGTCAGTGCCGGTTGTTGTGCTCGTGAAGGCCCGGCTGGTCGTAAACTGCAGCACCGAATAACCGTCGGTGGCGTCGGTCGTGAGCGTCATTCCCGTGTTGGGAAATGGCGTGACCGGCGGTTGCCGCAGGGGCGTATACTTAGCGCCCTGTCCGGCAAGGTCGGGACTGGGCGTGCCTCGCAAGCATGCAAGGACATAGGGAGACACATCAGTCAGGTGATAGCTGTAACCGGCGGGTGCGTTGGTGACGGCCAGCGTATTGCCGCCACAAATCGCATCGCGGGTCGCGACGCTGCCGTCGGGATTATAGAAACCGAAAATCGCAAAACCGTCGAACGCCCATCCAATCGGGTGCGTATCCCAATAATGGCTGTCCGCCTGCCCTGCCATCACACAAGTCGGCGCGGCATGATAATGATAGTCATCGGCGCGTCCGGCATGGCCATTGCACGCGTCAAGCTCACCAAGCGCCTTGGTATCGCCATTCTGACAGCCGCCCTGCTTGCACGGATTGAAGATCGGGACGCCGTTAATCGCGACCCCAATCGGCCCGTCGGCGACATCGGTTGTCGTGGCTGCGATGGCGGGTGCCAGCGGAATGCGCCAGCCCTTGGCCCCACGAAAATTCTGTTCGAGCGGCACTTGTAAATTGGTGGCCGTGATGCCGTTCATCATCGTATGAGCGGCAATGCCGTCAGAACTGACATAAGCATAGGTTGCATCGCAGCTGACGGTCGGGCGGCCCGTCGTCGAGGCATTGGTCGAGTTGCGAATGCGCTCGCACGCGGTTGTCGAGCCGGTCAGCGCGGTGCGTGCAAAGGTCATGTTGAGCGAAGTGCTGGCCAGCGTCAGCGAACGGATAGCATCTGTAACGACTTGGCCGGTGACGCCCGAGGGGCTGGCCGGTAAAACTGGTGAGCCCGACAGCGCATAAATCGTAACCGTATAGGTCTTGTTGCCCGCGCCCTGCGAGCACGGCGGGTTATACGCGAGCTGCGGCCCGTCGCTGCCAACGCCAAGAACGCCAGTGCCTTGACCATCGCGGGCCAGCGATGTCGTGCTGGCCGGTATGGTGTGCACGACCCAATTCCACTTGGTCGTGCCATCACCGGGCAACGTCGTCATGAGGATTACAAACGAGCGCGTGGCGGCGGGCGCGTTGGCCCACGCCAGCGGCAGCGTCGATCCCGCGCCGTCGCAGCTATAAGCATCGGGCATTGAGCCGCCTTCGACGACAGCAGAACTTGTCAGGGCAAAACTCGAACCGGTCGGAGGCGTGACGGGCGGCGTCACGACGGGCGGCACCGTTGCTGGGGGGGCATTGGTTGCCGATGAGGTATCACTGCCACACCCACCGAGCAGGAACAGCGCGAGGAGCACCGTTACTGATCGCCCAATCCCGGCGGCTAATCCTGTTGCGTGCATATTGCCCTCTTTTGATTGAACGAAAGTGACGCGACGATCGCGCAAGTCTGGGATAGAACGAGATTATGGATGAATAACGGAATTTGCCGGTGATGCGCGACCTCCCGCATTTCTCCGCAATTGACGCATAATGATCCCGCAACAGTCGTTACGGGTAAGCACCGTTACCGGCAATCTGACAGAAAATGGTGGTCAAGAATGAAGTTGCGCCTGTTCCATCAAGTGTTCCTGCTCGTTGCTGGCACGGCAATCATCGTGCAACTCGCTGCGGTCGGGACAACGGCATGGACATTGCGCAGCGGTTTTGGCGATTATCTGCAAAGCCGTGATCGCGACGATCTTGCTGCTGTTGTCGCGCGCGCTGAATCGAGACTGGCGGCGCAGGACGCGAAAGCCGATCCGGCATCAACGCTTTCGGATGTGGTAGAAGGCGCCCCGCCGCCACGCCCGGAAGACGCGCGCCCGCCACTGCATACACCCAATCCTGGCCCCAACGAACCATCTCGGCGCCAGGATAATCGTCCGCCTCCCCCTGACGCTTTTGGTGAAAGACTGGCCATCTACGCAATCGGCGGCAGACAATTGTTCGGCGCGCCCGAACGCCAGCCATCCGATCCGAACCGCCCGTTGCAGCGCGCCGCCATCCGCCGCGATGGCCGCGTCGTTGCTATGGCGATATTGCGCCCCCGCACACGCATGCCGTCGGGCGTCGATGGCCGTTTCCTTGCCAGTCAGTTCCGGAGTGCTACTTTATTGGGCCTTGTCATGCTGACGCTGGCGGCGCTGCCCGCCTGGTTGATTGCACGGCGAGTTCTGCGTCGGCTTGAAACGATCCAGACCGCCAGCCAATCCATCGCGCGCGGTGATTTCACCGTCAGTGTGCCCGAAATCGGCGGGGACGAGATTACCGAAACAGCACGAAATATCAATGCTATGGCGCGCGCGCTGGCGCGGCTCGATCAAACACGCCGGCGATGGCTTGGTGAAATCTCGCACGAACTGCGAACGCCACTGACCGTCATCTGCGGTGAACTGGACGCACTTGAAGACGGCATAAGACCACTCGACAAAGCTGCAATTGCTGCAGTCAACGACGAGGCGCAGCGCCTATCAGCAATCGTCGATGACCTGCATTATCTGGCCATGTCCGACCTTGACGGCCTGCCCGCCACATTGGCATCTTTCGATTCCGTCGCAGTTTGCCGTGCAATCGTCGAGCGATTTCAACCGACGGCCAAAGCCGCAACTCTTGAGCTGCAATTTGTGTCTCTGCCATGCGAATTCACAGTAAATTGGGATGCTCGCCGGATTAATCAGCTGTTGAGTAACCTGCTGGCGAACAGCCTGCGCTACACCGATGCGCCCGGCATCATCCGAGTGCAGATTTTTGATCGAGGCGACACGATCGGTATTCATGTTGATGATAGCGCGCCAACGGTGTCATCGGTCGATTTGCCGCGGCTGTTCGACCCACTGTTCCGCGTGGATACGGTACGGGGTCGCGATAATGGCGGCAGCGGGTTAGGTCTCGCCATTGTCGATTCAATCGTCCGCGCTCATCGCGGCCAGATTAGTGCAGCTGCGTCATCGCTCGGCGGACTTGTTATTCGCATTGCACTGCCGCGCGATGGCCGGAGTGGCTCAGCGGCGACGCGGTAAGGCTATGCTGAACGGATCTGCCCGTCTGCTTTTGCGCGGGAAAGACGGAACAAGGATCGCATTGATCCTTGGTGGCTAACACTCGGTGAGTCGATGTGCGTTAGAGGTCTTCTTCGCACCACTGCCGAAACGTGGTAAGCGTACAAGGGCAATAACTGTGCCGCGACATTGTCCAAACCTTGACCCTACGCGCGCATCATATCGATATAGTCTCTCGCAAAGGACGGCGTAACGCCCTGGCCCAACAGCTGTTGCCTGAAGGCGTCGAGACCGGTTTGCTGGGAAGTGAGTTAGTTTACAATCTTCGTGTAAGGACTGTGCTTCGTCGGTG
>JAYWFN010000003.1:0-6671 GCA_043778785.1 Sphingomonas sp.
CGCCCGGCAACATCGAAGCGATCCGGCCACTGCGCGATGGTGTCATCGCAGACATCGATGTGGCCGAACAGATGATCAAGCACTTCATCAACAAAGCGCTTGGCGGGACCACGCAGATCCCGCGACGACATGACATTGCGGTTTGCGTGCCATCCGGGTCGACATCGGTCGAGCGCCGCGCCATTCGCGATGCCGCATCCAATGCCGGTGGCTCGCGCATCTTTCTGATCGAAGAACCCATGGCGGCCGCAATTGGCGCAGGGATGCCGGTCACCGAACCGATCGGCGGGTTGATTGTCGATATCGGCGGCGGCACCACCGAAGTTGCCGTGTTATCGCTCGGCGGCCTTGCCTATAGCAACTCGGTTCGCGTGGGCGGCGATAAACTCGACGATGCCATCGCGTCGTCGATCCGGCGCAAACATAATCTCATGATCGGCGAAATCACGGCAGAACGCATCAAACATACCATCGGCTTGGCCCGAAAGCCCGATGGCGCGGGCGAAACGATGCAGGTCCGCGGTCGCGACCTAGTTACGGGCCGTCCGACCGAAATCACGATTACCCAAACCGAGATCGCCGAAGCCATCGCCGAACCCGTCAACCAGATCGTGGGAGCCGTCCGCGCGGCACTTGAACACACAGCACCCGAACTTGCAGCGGATATCGTCGATCACGGTATTATATTGACCGGGGGCGGCGCATTGCTGGGCGACATCGACCGCGTCCTCGCCGACGCGACCGGTTTGTCCGCCGTTGTCGCTGCGGACGCGCTTATCTGCGTCGCCAAAGGCGCGGGGCGAGCGCTCGAAGATCCTGACTATGCTGGCGTGATGACACGGATTTAAGCGCGAGCTTTCGATATCGCGCCGACACGCCGTTTCGCGGCGAATCGCGTTGACATCGCGCCCCCCCTCGCTTATCGGCCCCGTTCCCGCGAGCGGCATGTTGTTGCGCGCGCCATTTGATTTTAAGAAGAGTTTAAGCCCATGTTCGCTATCGTGCGCACGGGCGGCAAGCAGTATCGCGTTGCCGCCGGAGACAAAATCGTCGTTGACCGTATGGACGGCGAAGCCGGTTCGCGCGTTGCGCTGGGCGATGTGCTGTTCACCAGCGAAGGATCGGCCAAGGGCCTGACCGTTGCGGCGGAAATCATTGCGCAAGCGAAGGCCGAAAAGGTCATCGTTTTCAAAAAGAAGCGCCGTCACAATTATCGCCGCAAGAATGGCCATCGCCAGCAGCATACGATCCTGAAGATTATCAGCGTCGGCGCGGCGGAAGAAAAGAAAGCGGCGCCCAAAAAGGAAGCCGCACCCAAGGTTGAAGCAGCCGCGGTCGAAGCACCCGCTGCGCCGAAAAAAGCGGCTGCCCCGAAGGCAGAAACGCCCGTAAAAAAGGCACCGGCCAAAAAAGCCGCAGCCCCAAAAGCTGCCAAAGCACCGAAGGAGTAAACAACCATGGCACATAAAAAGGCAGGTGGTTCAACCCGCAATGGTCGCGATTCGGCCGGTCGTCGTCTTGGCGTGAAAAAGTTCGGTGGCGAGCACGCGCTTGCCGGCAACATCATTGTGCGCCAGCGCGGCACCCGCGTGTGGCCGGGCCGCAATGTCGGCTGTGGCAAGGATCACACCCTGTTTGCGCTCGCCGAAGGTCGCATTGCCTTTCATGAAGGCAAGCAAGGCCGGAAATATGTGTCGGTCGATCCGATTATGATGGCAGCCGAATAACCGGTGGTCCGATTTACGGGTCACCAAGCGGGTGACCCGAAGATCTGCCACGGCAGGTCGTAGGGAGTAAGGGTCACCCCCGCGCTCCCTTTTTTGTATCTCCCTGAATCAGTGTCACGGACCCGTCGTTAACATGGGGTAGGGCACGCCTAAGGAGAGAGCCAATGTTTGCACGGACCGAAAGACTGTTGCTGCGGCCCGGCTGGGTCGAGGATGCGCCTGCGCTGACCGAAGCCTTTGCGCGCGAAGATGTCGTGATGAACCTCGCGACCGCGCCGTGGCCCTATGTCGTGAATGATGCCGTGACGTATCTTGGTCGTGACCGAAAAACCGGTGAAGCCGACCTCCTGATATTTCAGCGCACAATGGGGTCGCCACGTCTGATTGGCGGCATCAGCCTTGCACAGCAGGGCGAAGATCTCGAACTGGGATACTGGATTGTGCCATCGCACTGGGGACTCGGTTTTGCCACCGAAGCAGGACATGCTGTTGTCGCCATGGCGCGCGATACGCTCAGGATCGATCGGCTGGTTTCAGGTCATTTCACTGACAACGCTGCGTCGGGCCGCGTGCTGAGCAAGCTCGGCTTCACGCCGACAGGGCAAGAACTGCGCCCCAGCAACCCGCGCGGTATCGATGTGCCATGCATCAAGGTCGCGCTTGAACTGCACCCGATGGCGATGGCCGCCTGAAAACCTGTTTGTCGGGAAACGCTGCGCACGGCATATAGCCGTTGCGCGTGGCGACCTTGATCGATGCAGCGTTGCCATCGTCGATCAGGCAACGGGTCTCAGCGATTCCGCTGGCATCCGCCCACCCAACCATTGCGCCAATGGCTTCGCTGGCAATGCCCCTACCCCAGCTTTCCGCTGCAAAAGCCCAGCCCGATTCGGGAAATCCGCTCAGTTCGGGAATCCCCCGTTCATATTGGGCGAGGCCACAGACGCCGAGGAATGTCGCATCCACGCCGTCGATCACCGCCCAATTGCCGTAATCGAACAGCGTCCACATCGCGGCGGCTTGGCCGAATTTTGTCCAGGCCACGTCGCGCGAGCGGGGTTCGCCGCCGATGAAGGCCGTGACGCGGCGGTCGGCCCACATTGCCGCATAGGGTTCCCAATCGTTCATGGTCAGACCCCGTAGGATGAGGCGGCGTGTTGTCAGTCGAGGGACAATCATTCTCACATTCGCGCCGGAACCAAGATCGCTGTCAAGTCGATAGCCAGAATAGGATGAACCGTGTAAAAAGAGCGATGTCGCAGCCAAAGAAAACAACAACGATGCAAAGTGAACGCAAAAGACTGTCGCCCGATGAAAGTCGCGCCGCTGCGCTTTCTGCTGCACACGACATCCTCCTTGCCGATGGTCCGCAAGCCGTAACGCTAAAAGCAGTTGCGGCCAAAGTCGGACGCACACACGCCAATCTTCTCCACCATTTCGGCACAGCGCTGGACTTGCAAAAAGCGCTGGCAGCGATGCTTGCCGAGCGCGTTTGTGCCAGCATTGCAGACACCGTTATCAAGGCACGGCGCGGGGAGGCGGACCCGCGCGGGATTGTCGACTGGACCTTTGCGGCTTTCGACAAACAGGGTGCCGGCGCGCTGGCGACGTGGATGATCATCTCGGGGAACAAGGATGCGCTCGATCCGATCCTCAATGCGCTCCACAAGATTGTCGACGAATTGTCAGTCGAGGGCGATGCCGAACTGGTTGCCGAACACACGCTGATGCTCGTGTTTATGGCGCTGGGCGATGCGCTGCTCGGCAAGCCAATGGCCGATGCCTTGGGACTGCCCGCAACAGCGGCGCGCGACATTGCGCTGAAGCAACTCCTTGCCGCGCCAGGTCTGCGACTGACGATGACACAGAGCGAAGAGACAAACGCCACCTAACGCGCTAAGGGCGCGCCATGCATTTTCTCGATCAAGCAAAAATCTACATTTCCTCCGGCGCGGGCGGGCCCGGCGCAGTCGCGTTTCGCCGCGAAAAATTCGTTGAATATGGTGGCCCCGACGGCGGCAACGGCGGCAAGGGCGGTGACATTATTTTCGAAGCCGTCCCCGGCCTCAACACCCTGATCGACTTTCGCTATACCCAGCATTTCCGGGCGCCGCGCGGCAAGGGCGGTTCGGGATCAAACCGCACGGGAGCCGGCGGCGATGACCTGATCATCCGCGTTCCCATCGGCACACAAGTCTTGAGCGAAGACAAGGAACATGTCCTCGCCGACTTCACCAAGATCGGCGAACGCCGCGTCTATTTGCGCGGCGGTGACGGCGGGCGCGGCAATGCGACCTACAAAACCTCAACGAACCGTGCGCCGCGCCAGCATGGCGTCGGCTGGCCCGGCGAAGAAGCATGGGTCTGGCTGCGCCTGAAACTGCTTGCCGATGCGGGGCTCTTGGGCCTTCCCAACGCAGGCAAATCGACCTTCATCAATGCGGTTACCAACGCGCGGGCGAAAGTCGGGGCTTATCCGTTCACCACTGTTCGTCCGCAGCTTGGTGTTGTCACGCATCACGACCGCGAATTCGTTGTCGCCGATATTCCCGGCCTGATCGAGGGCGCGGCTGACGGCGCAGGCATCGGCGACCGTTTTCTTGGTCACATCGAGCGCTGCCGCGTGTTGCTCCATCTTGTCGATGCCACCGGCGACGATCCGGTCGGTGCCTACCGCACCGTGCGCAACGAACTCGACATTTATGGCGCGGGCCTGATCGACAAGCCCGAAGTCATCGGCCTCAACAAGATCGACGCGCTCGACCCCGCCGATGTCAAGAAACTGATGACCAAACTCAAGCGCGCGTCAAAAGCAGAGATTATGCCATTGTCGGGCGCGGCCGGCACCGGGATCGACGCCGTGCTCGACCGGCTTTCGGATGCCATTCCCGCATCGATTGCCGTGCCGCAAAATGCCGACACGGAAACCGACTGGTCGCCGCTTTGATACCCAAATCCCGACATGCACGCCCCTAGCCGTCTGATCGTCAAGGTCGGTTCGTCGCTGCTCGTCGATGCAGACGGCAGCGTCCGCCGCGCATGGCTGACTGGGCTTGTCGCCGATGTTGCGGCACGGGTCACCAAGGGGCAGCAAATCGCCATTGTTTCGTCAGGTGCCATTGCGCTCGGTGCGCGGCGGCTTGGCTTGGCAAAGGGCGGGCGCGCCAGTCTTGAAGATGCGCAGGCCGCCGCCGCCGTTGGCCAGATCGCGCTCGCAGGCGTGTGGGCTGAACTGCTCGGCGGGCATGGCCTAACAGCGGCGCAAATGCTGGTGACGCTCGATGATCTTGAGGATCGGCGGCGCTATCTGAATGCGTCGGCCACGCTCGACCGGCTGCTGTCGCTCGGCGTCATGCCGATCATCAATGAAAATGATTCAGTTGCGACCGAAGAAATCCGCTTTGGCGACAATGACCGCTTGGCCGCGCGGATCGCGCAAGCAGCAGGCGCCCGGACTGTGATCCTGCTGTCCGATGTCGATGGCCTGTTCACCGCAGACCCGCGCGTCGATGCAAAAGCGACGTGCATACCAACAGTCGAGAAAATCGATGCCGATATTGTCGCGATGGCCTCCTCGGCCAGTTCGTCGGGCGTCGGTTCGGGCGGGATGGCCTCAAAGATCGAAGCCGCGCGGATCGCGACGGGCAGCGGCGTCGATCTGGTGATTGTGTCAGGTTATGAACCACATCCGCTGGCCCGCGTCGACGCGGGCGCAGGCACGCGCTTTGTTGCCGATAAGCGTGCGCGGTCGCGCAAGGCGTGGCTGGCAGGCCGGTTGACAGTCAAAGGCAGCATCGAGGTTGATGCCGGTGCCGCGACGGCACTGGCGAAGGGTGCGAGCCTGCTGGCGGCGGGCGCGCTCAAGGTTTCGGGCCTGTTCATGCGCGGTGATGTGATCGATATTGTCGATACGGCGGGCGGCAAGATCGCGCGCGGCCTGAGCGAATATGATTGGGAAGAAGCGACGCGGATCATCGGCCTGAAATCGGAGGCGCAGGCCAAGGCACTGGGCTACGCACCGCGCGCGGCGATGGTCCACCGTGATCATATGGTCATGCTGTGATCCTCGCGCTAACGGGCGGCACCGGCTTTCTGGGTGGCCATGTTCTCGACCGGCTTGTCGCAGGCGGGCATCAGGTTCGCGCGCTCGCCCGCAAGCCGCAATCTACGCGCGACGGCGTGACGTGGCTCGCCGGTGATCTGGACAATCTTGGTGATCTTTGCACCGGTGCCGACGCCGTCATTCACGTCGCCGGTGTGGTCAACGCCGACGCGCTCACGTTCGACAGGGGCAACCGGCAAGGCACCGAAAACATGCTCGCGGCAGCGCAGGCAGCGGGTGTCAGACGTTTCATTCATGTCTCCTCGCTGTCGGCACGCGAGCCGCAGCTTTCGAATTATGGCGCATCAAAACGCGCGGCGGAGGATGCCGTTGTTGCATCGTCGCTCGACTGGTCGGTCATCCGCCCGCCCGCCATCTATGGTCCCGGCGATACTGACAATCTCGAATTGTTCCGCTTTGCCAAGCGCGGGATCATGCCGCTGCCGCCCAAGGGCCGCCTGTCGGCGATCCATGCCGATGATCTTGCGCGACTGATTGTGACGATGGCTGAATCCGCTCCAACACACACATTCTATGAAGCGGACGATGGCCACCCGGAAGGTTGGAGCCACACCGATTATGCCAAAATGATTGGTGCCGCCGTCGGACGCACTCCGATGACGCTGGCATTGCCCAAGGCGGCCCTCAACCTTGGTGCTGCGCTCGACGGCATGTTTCGCGGACGCAAGGCGAAACTCACCCGCGACCGTGTCTCCTACATGACGCACCCCGATTGGGTGATCGACCCCGCCAAGCGTCCGCCCCCATCACTATGGATGCCCGAAATCCCGACGCCCGGTGGCCTGAAAGCGACGGCTGACTGGTATCGCGCCGAGGGTTGG
>JAYWFN010000004.1:0-37327 GCA_043778785.1 Sphingomonas sp.
GGGCACCAAACCTAGGGCGCTCGGTTCTTTCCCGCACAATCTGCCGAAAGGTCGGCACCCTGCAGTTCAAAAGACGCGCCCCTCCGCGCCAGTCGTCCCAAAAATCGGCGAGCGACCTCAGCGCTACACCTCGCTTCCTCATAGCCTCGTCGAAAACCAAAAAATAGCTATGCACAAGCTTGGCCGTTCACGGCATTTGTCAATTGCCCCCATCAATCCCGTTGAACTGCGCTAAAATTTTAGTGACGCTTCGACACCAAAGGTACGCGGAGCGTTGAAGTTGCCGTAGTCGCCGATGATGCCACCGACATTACCAATGGTTGTGACATTGGTAACGCCGGTTACTGCGTTCGATTGGACCGATGGCACGCTGTTGGACGGGTCGCGGCGGAACACATGCTGTTCGTCAAACAGGTTACGTCCCCACAAAGCAACGGTCATTTTCTGGCCACTATTACCTAACTGGATATCCGTGAGTGCGAGGCGACCGTTGAAGATGAGCGACGAATCGGCGCGGGTGGCGAACTGGTCGAAGGCTTGGGTCGATTGCGAATAGTTTGCATCGAAGTGGAACTTGAAGGCTGTCCCGGCACTGTCGACCGGAACCGCATAGTCGATCGAGCCGCTAGCCGCGTTGCGAGGCGTGAAGACGATGTAGAATTTTTGAGGAACGGTCGTTGATTTTCCAGTCGGCACGCCCGTCGAGGTGAATTCCTGATACGTCACCGGAACGGCTGGAATATCGGTATAAGTATAAGCGTAAGACGCATTCAGTGTCAGGCCCTCAACGGGGTTCAAAGTCAAATCCGCCTCGATCCCCCGGATTTTGGTGATCCCCGGTGCATTGAAAGTGACCAGATTATTGAAGTTGCCGGTGGCGGTGGGCTGGATCACGCTGAGATCAACTTGGCTGCCGGTGCGGTCCATCATATAGCCAGCAACATTGAGCCGCCCCCTACGGTTCCAGAAATCCGCCTTCAGGCCCACTTCATAAGATTTGACATCTTCAGGGTTGAACGCCTGATAATTCGACGTGCGCGAGCTGGCACCACCGGCGCGATAGCCCGTGGCGTATTTGGCATAGACATGGACGCTGTCGCTGACGTCGTAAGCGATCGTCGCCATAGGATTGAAGCGATTCCAAGTTTTGTTGAGCGGCGCATATCCGCTGGCCGCGACCTTTGCTGCGTTTGCCGGATCATCATAGTTGAGGTTGCGCGAATAATGCAGCACGCCCTGCTTGTTGTCATGCGTGTAACGACCACCCAGCGTTAAATGGAGTGCGTCGTTCACGTTCCAGGTGACCTGCCCATAGGCTGCATAGCTCTTCGAAAAGACCTCTGATGACCGGTCTTGCGAACGGCAATTCGGCAGCGAGCCAAAACCGGCCGAACCGATGCAGGGATCAAGCGTGACAAAACTATAACCGGTAGTCTGCCCCGCCGTGGTGTAGCCCACAATTGCCGTGGAATTTGGCGTGGCCGCGTCGTCGCTGACATGTTCGTTGAAATAATAGAGGCCAGCGACATAGTCGAAGGATCCCGCCGTCCCAACCGCCTGGAATTCTTGGCTGAACTGGGTCTGGTTCAAGTCGGCAAGACTGTATCGACTGAAATTACAGGCGTTGCCCGTGCAGCTAGGAGCGACCACAGGCGCGCGATGTGCACCGCCTGAGTCGTCCCATTGTGTCGCGTTGACGGCGCGCCATGCCGTAATCGAACGCAATTCGATTTCGGGCGAAACCTTCCACTTGAAGGTATTGGTGAACCCGTGGGTCTTGTCGACACTGGGCTGCTGGGGGACGCTAATGTCGGCAACCTTCTGGCGATTTGTGCCATTGACGACCACACCGGGGAGGACCGGCCTGACTGTGCCTTGTAGTCCGATAAATGCGGTGCCGGGCGTCGTGCATGCAGGGGCAGCCGAGGCTGCGATCGGCACAAGGTTCGTACCTCCGCTTGGGCAGCCGTTTGGGTTGACATTTAGCAGCTGACTATAGAACGGCGAATTCTCGTCGCGGGCACTGTCGAACGAAAAATCGTCGGTGATGTCGCTCGTCGGCTTCCACCTCACGGCAACCCGGCCACCACGGCGGTTGTAAAAGTTCCAGCCGGTCTGTCCCGCAAGTGGGTTCGCGGTGGTCGCACCCTGATACTGCACGACGCCGTCGAGCTTGACACTGAAGTTGTGGAATTCAGGAAGGTCGAGATGTGCCTCCCCGGTGTAGGCACCGTAGTTGCCCACACCGGCGCTGATGCGCCCACCGAATTCGCCGGTCGGTGCCTTAGCGACAATCGAGAGCGCACCGCCTTCGGTATTGCGACCGAACAGCGTGCCCTGCGGTCCCTTCAGCACTTCGATCCGCTCGACATCGAACAGAGCAGCGTTCAGTCCGTGCTGACGACCGAGGTAGACCCCATCGATATAGATGCCGACGCCTTGTTCGCGCGCGGGCTGGTTGGCGTCGAGCGGGACGATGCCGCGTATTCCGACCGTGAGAGCAGACTGCCGAGCTTCGAAGGTAGCGACGCGGAGCGATGGAACACCGCCGTCCGCCAGATCGTAAAGGCTTTGAACGTGCCGATCCTTCACCATTTCGGCATTGACAACCGAGATCGCGATCGGTGTTTGCTGAAGGTTGGTCTCGCGCTTTGTGGCCGTGACGACGATTTCTTGCAGCCCGCCATCGCTAGCCGAGTCAGCAGCAGGCGTAGGTGCACCAGCGGCTTTCGCGGGATTGGGGGTCATCAGATCGAACACGGCAAGGGCAAATATCGAAGTGGCAGTTTTCACGGTAATGAAGCCCTTGAGTTAGCATTGGTAACAATGCTACCCCTTTAGAAAGCGATAATTTCTGGTTCGTGACTCGAAGATGATATCACTATCATCTTGGACACTGGATGCTGCACGTCCACATAACTGCGACCGTCAGGCCGCGTCGCTTAGGATATACCCCGCACCGCGAACGGTCTCGATCACATCGGGAAGCCCATCAAAGTTCAGCTTTGCGCGGATGCGCGTAATTTTGGCATCGACGATATTCGTATCGGGTGGCGCATCACGGCCCCAAACTTCCTTCACGATCATGCTGCGCGTCATGATGCGATGCGAATTGCGGACCAGCGAGGCCAATACCTTCATTTCGAGTGGCAGGAGCGAGACGGTTGCGCCGCCGCGTTTCACCTTATGCTGGAGGAGATTGATCTCGACCGAGCCTGCGCGCACAACACCGACTTCGCCGATGATCGCGGGTCGACGTACCACTGCATGCAGACGGGCATCAAGTTCATCGATACTGACCGAACACCCACAGCAGTCGTCCGCTCCCGCATTCAGACTTTCGATCGTATCGACCGTTCCGCCGTGTTCCGAAAGCACAATCACTGGTACGTTATTTGATCGATTGCGAACCACTTTGAGGACCGCTAATCCATCGATAAAGAGGAGGTTGCGGTTGATGACCATCGCGTCGTAGGTTTCCTCTTCCAGAATGAACAGCGCGTCACGTCCGTCACGGGCAACCGAAACATTGTGCAGTTTTGTTCTTAACGCATCCGAAAGCATGGCGGCGTTCTCGATGTTGTCGTCGGCTATAAGCAAACGCATGCAGAAAGCCTTTTTTATAGCCCGTGAAGATTGTCCGTTGGACCGCATCCAAGGGTTCTCGGGCGACCGGAATTTTCGTTAAAGTCTGAAGCATTTTGTGTCATGTTAAGAAAACTTAATGTTGTGTCTCGCTCACCTAACCAGCCGGTTCCAGCTTATCCGGTTTTGCGCCGGAGACGACGGCTTGAGCGACATCGACAGCCGCATCGAGTTTGACGCCAAACCGACGGCCCGAGACCCAAATGATTTTTCCTGTGATCGTGCCTAAGCCGCAGATCGCCAGCGTGACAGGGCCGACGACTAGACTTCCCGCGTCACAGACGCCGCCAAGCCCCAAAGACGAGAGATTTTTGATGCAGAATGTCTTGGGCCAGTCATCGGCACTCACCAGCTGCGCCATCATATATCGACTGGTTCGTGTTTCGCGACCTTTTAGCTGGCTCGTTGATTGACGACCTGCACGTCGGTCATTGCCGCTGCGCTTTTCGTTCACTGGCCGAATTTCCAGACAAGCCGGACTTCCCCCCCGAACGAGCTGTAGTTGTTCAGCAAGCTCGCCCGGTTGTAGTTGGTTGCCGTATGGCTGACGGCGGCCTCGATGCTCAAACCTTTAGGCCCGATCGGTATGCCGATGGCAGCACGGCTGAAAAACCGGAGTTCGCTCCGTCCCTTGACCGCCCCGTTGTCATCATAGCCAGAATAGCGCGCGGTCGATGTCAAGTTGACATAAGTGCCATCTGCATGGAGCGGGATGCGTATATTCGCGAGCACGCGTGCGCCCTGATACCCCTCGGTTCGAGTTACTGCAGTTTCCTTTTCCAGTCCGATGCCAACCACCACGGTGCTTTTATTACCCGTATTGACGCGCAGGGTCGTTGCGAGATCGAACCGCCACCAGTTGCGCGAAAGGATCGGCGTGGTGCGAGCATAGTCCTGGCGCACCGCTTCAACCTGGACCGCGAGCCAACCAAACCGAACCGGCGCAAATGTTACGCTCAGCTGTCCTCCGTATTGGGTAAGGTATGGCGCGTCGGCGAAACGCCCGTGGCGGACAACGCCGCCCAATGTCACAGCACCGCCACCGGCGCGCGTCCCATAGCCGGCACGCACCTCGCCGACCTGATAATTTGCCTGCGGCCCTGTCAGTGAGTTTTTGGTCGTCACCGACGCCCCGCCATAGGCCCAGCCCGACCCGGCGGCGGTCCGGCCTCGCAGCCTGGCTGCACCGATGAGCGATAGGCCGCCGCCACGGCCCGCGGTGATCGCGGGATTGTCGAACACATGCGAGACCGAATTGACGGCATCGCTATCATAGGTCGCCCCGGCCGAAAGCTCGCCGGTCCACCCATATCTACTGGTTGTCGATCGGCGTGGTGCCTGCGGTTCGGCGTCGCAGTCGGCCGGAGCGTCGGGGCAACTCGCCGTATCAGCAGCAGTAGCGCCCGACGCATGGGAGTGCGATTGGGCGGTCGTATCGACCGAGCGCAACGCTGCATGATACGCTCCTACCCTGAGATTTTGCGGTTCAAGCAACAACGCAGCGTCGAGATGTCGCATTGCACCGGTGGTATCGCCTGCCAGAACGTGCTCGCGCGCAATGTTGATGACATTGTCGTGTAAATCGGGCGGAGGCGAACTGCGTCCGACAGTCGGCGTTGCTTCAAAGCGTTCGGAAGTGGCACCATGGGCCGCTGCCGGCAGCGCGTGAAAGCCACCACCCAGCACCGCTGAAAGCGCTGTCACCGTGCGGCAATATCTTTTCTGGCTCTCCAGCATGTTGTCAAAGAGTCCGTTTCACGTTGTGTTAGCGACCGATGAAAAATCGCGCTCTTATGAAGCTGACGCATCCGAACCGTGAAACCCGCACCCTCGCGGCACGAAATAATATTGCTGCCAGACTGTCCACCATGCGCATAAAAAAATATGTGCGGGTCCGACACGTCGGCTGCGTCTTCCCAATGCAAACGGTGATCGGCCCCCTTCGACACCCTACGCTTGGAGAATGTAAAATGACGATCTCACGTATTAAAAAGCTCGCTATTGTGACAGCATCGACCGCCGGCTTGATCCTGTTCATGCAGCCGGTCGCAGCGTTTGCCGATCCCGGCAAAGGTGTTGAAGCGGTTGAAGTCGCTGATGTTCCCGGTGTGCCTGAGGCGACCGAAGTTGCCGACGTTAAAGAAGCCGTTGAAGTCGCAGACGTCGCCGGTGCCAACGAAGCGGTCGAAGTTGCCGATGTCGCGGGCGTTCCCGAGGCTGCAGAGGTGCCCGACATGCCTGGTGCACCGGACAGCGGAAACTAAGTTCCGGTCACTGACCATTGATCGAAAACGAAATCGATCAGGCGGAATTGGACGGGGTTGCGACACGGTGTCGCGACCCCGTTCCTTGTTATGCAATAATTCTCCGAGACGCTTTCTTGGAACCAGTGGGATGGTTCTAGTACGCGTCGCGAGGTGCCCCGCGAACTAGCAGATTTGCGCGCACAATATCCGCCAGAATCCGGCGGTCTCTCACCGCCTCAGGCGCGTCCCTCGCGGCTTGCGGAGTGATCGTCGTCGCCTAGCGCAGGAGGGCGGTCCGACCGCGCCCCCGGCAAAAGCAAGGCTTGCAACGAGCGCGCGTGCGGCGATGCGCGCGATCACCCGAGCCACCCCTCGCGTTGCGGAAACGTAACTTCCGCGCGCAAGCCGGGGCCATTATCCACCAAAGCAAGCGTCGCGTCATGCAGGCGCGCGATGGCATCGACCAGGGCGAGGCCAAGGCCGTGCCCATCCCCCGACCGGCTCGGGTCGAGACGCGTAAACCGGCGCACCAGCAGCGCGGGGTCCGCGTTGCCGATCCCGGGTCCGTCGTCAGCAACAAAAAGTATGACGGCACCGTCAGCGTCCTGGATGCCTAGTGTGACGACGGTCCCGCGCGGCGTGTGGCGGGCCGCGTTCTCGACGAGGTTCACCGTCATCTGCGTCAAAAGCTCGCGGTCGCCGTTTACAAGGTGCGGCAGGTCGATGTTGATGAGCAAGCGCCGACCGGCGTCCTCGAGGGCCGGAGCGAACGTCTCCGCGACGTCGCGAACGAGAGCGCCGAGGTCGAGCCACTCGAACGCTGCCCTGCGCGCACCGGCCTCGATCTCAGAAATCCGCAGCAGTGCCGCGAAAAGCTCAAGCAGACCTTCGACGTCGGTCACGGCGCCTTTGACTTCCGTGCGGATGTCTTCCGCCTCGAGACCCGGCCGCGCCGTGCCTTCGAGGCGGTTGTGCAGACGCGACAGCGGCGTGCGTAGATCGTGCGCGACCGCGTTCGAGACCTCGCGGAGGTTGGCCATCAGCTCGGCGATGCGGTCGAGCATATGGTTCAACGTCACCGATTGCCGGTCGAACGCGTCGCCCGATCCGTCCGTCGGCATACGGCGCGACAGGTCGCCGTCGATGATTGCCTTCGCGGTTTGGTTAATCCCTCCCGCCCGGCGACCGATGACGGCGCTCAGGCCCCAGCCGCCCAGCACCCCGACGAGGCTGGCGGCACCAAACGCCAATACGAAAATCTTGATGAGAAGTGCATCGAACGCCTCGACCGGCTCGCTATCGGCAAGGACGACGAGCCGCGCACCGTCGCCGACAAGTGTCGTCAGCGCGCGTCCGTCGTCGAATTCGTCAGCACCGTCCCGGAAGATGACGTTGGAATACCCGAGCGCAGGCGCGGGCAGATCGAACCAGCCGGTCAGGCGGCGTCCTTCCCGATCATAGAGATGGTAGGACAAGTCGCCTCGCCCGCGACGCCCCTGGCGTTGGGCGATCCGCATCCCGACGTCGCGCACACCGGGTCGCGGTTGCGTGCCCATGACTTCACGGCTCTCGGCGGCGAGCCGTGCATCGACCTGAGCCGCCAGAACGCGTGTCGTGGCATAATAAACCGCCGTCCCGAAGCCCGCCGTCACCAGCGCAAACGCGAGGGCGTAAAGCAGCGCGATGCCCCGCAGCCCGTGAAACCACGTCTTAATCATGGCTGCGGACAATGTAACCGGCGCCGCGCACCGTGGTGATCGGATCGAAGTCGAACCCTTCGTTTAGCTTGGCGCGCAGCCTGCTGACATGACTTTCAACGATGTTTGTGCGCGGATCGAAGTGATAATCCCACACGCGTTCGAGCAGCATCGTGCGCGTGACGATGCGGTCGGGATGACGCATCAATTCCGCCAGGATGGCGAACTCGCGCGGCTGCAATAGCACGACGCGGCCTGCGCGGCGCACCTGGCGCTGGAACAGGTTGAGCTCGAGGTCGCCGACACTTAGCACGCCCGGATCGTCAAGGACCGATGGCCGACGCGCGAGCGCATGGAGACGCGCGTTCAACTCGACCGCCGCGAACGGCTTGACCAGATAGTCGTCGGCTCCGGCCTCCAGGCCTTCCACCCGATCGTCGAGACCGCCCATCGTGCTAAGGATCAACACCGGCGTCATGACCTTGGCCTCGCGCAGGCGGCGCAGGAAGGACATCCCGTCGAGGATGGGCAGCATGCGATCGAGGACGATCGCATCGAAGCTCGTCCCGGTCGCCTCAAAAAGCGCGTCACGCCCATCGCGCGCGACCTGAACGAGGTGTCCGAACTCGCCAAGAGCGCGCGCAATGTAGGCCGCCGTCTCAACATCATCCTCGACGACCATCACGTGCATGATATGATCAGCCTTTCACGCCGGGCTTCTCGAAGATGTTCTCGACGATCCTGCCGGTATTGGCGTCCACGCCGATCTCGTGAATGCGTTTCCCCTGAAGGATGTCGAACGAGTAGCGCCAGCCTTTACCCTCCTGCTCGTATTCCTGCTTGGTGACCTTGCCGGGCGAGAGCTTCATAGCGATCGCGCGTGCTTGCGCCATCGACAATTTGGCAGCCGGCGCGGGTACGGTGGCAAGTGCTACACCTGTGAACAGAATCGATGCCGTCATGGAGATGGCGAGCGTACGTCCGTTGACCATATCTTCTTCCTTTGATCCGCCTGCCGGAATTGGCTGACAATCATGATCTATCGACATGGTCATTGAGATGCTTTGGGCGCAAGATTGCAAAATCCCAACCTGCAATCGCAAACATTGGCATTTCTCAATCCAATGTGCATGTGAGTGTTAGCCTTTGGCACGCATAGCGCAGAAACAGCATACACGGCGTGGATCTGCAAAAGTCAGCGTCGCGATAAGCGCGAGGAACGATCGAATGGCTTTCAAATATTTGTCCTGCATGGCACTTTTCGCACTTGGCCTTGCTAATCCGGCGAAAGCCGACACGTCCGCGCAGACGCACGCCGCTTCCAATACTGCCATTCCAGTTGATGGACTGGAGCACATTTCGGCGGTTGTCGATACCGCAATGGTGCACGGCGTTTTGGTCGTCCCGCCACCGTTCCCAGCAGCTTTGTTGGCAGACGGCGGCGACATTGTTGTGACCGCCCGACCGCGGCACGTGCCCGGCGACCCGCTTCAAAGCGTCAATGCTAAGGCATTCGCAGTAACGCAGGTGGCTGATGACGCCGTAGTTGCTCCGGCATCCCGGGTCTATGTCCATGCTGTGCCGACCCCGGTGCGCGACGGACTGCGCAACTTCCTCAACAACCTGCACGAACCGGTCGCCTCGATCGCATTCCTGCTGCAGATGAAGCCCGGCAAGTCGGCTGAGACGCTTGGGCGATTCGCGATCAACACCACAGTGGGTGCTGCCGGATTGTTCGATATCGCCAAGCGCAAGCCTTTTCATCTTCCCAGACGCCGAAATGGGTTTGCAAACACATTGGGCTATTACGGGGTGAAACCCGGACCGTTTCTGTTCCTGCCGCTGATCGGGCCGACGACCGTGCGCGATCTCTTCGGCGGGGCGGTGGACGGCTTTGTGCTGCCGACTGCCGTTGGTCCGCCGTTCGGCTCGCCGGCTTTCACGGTCCCAACCGGGGTGATCAGAGGCCTTGACCGACGCGCGGTGCTAAATGGGCAACTCGAGACCCAGCGAACTGAATCTTCCGATCCCTATGCCGCGCGGCGGGCAAATTATCTGAAACGGCGGCAAGCGGAAATCGATGCGCTGAGGAATCCTAAACTGGTAAGCTCTGAATGACCCGAGCGTGTGGTAAGTCTACGCCGCACAATATCGGATGTGCGCTCTTTGTGCTATCTTCGATTGATGGATAGTATTCCCCACGCGCGCTTCATTCTTTTTGCCGTGGTCACAGCAATCGTTACTGCCGCTAATGCCGTCGCCCTTCCATTGTCCGAAGCATTTATCGGTGCGTTCGATCTTGGCGCACTGGCGTTCATCGTAAGCGTGTTTCCGCTCTGGCGGGATGACAGCCCGCATGACCTCAGACGTCGCGCGCTACGTGATGACGGCGGACGCGTTCTGATTTCGGTCATTGCCTTGCTGGCGATCCTCGCTGTCTTGGTGGCCTTGGGCAGCGTTGCCGCAGCGCGTCACAAACTTACGCTTGCCGAATTCAGTGGTCTTGCAGCAACAATCGTAATCGCATGGACGGCCGCCAACATCGTATATGCTTTCCATTACGCTCACATATTCTACAGCAAAGTCGATGAGCAGGATGCCGGGGGAATCGATTTCCCAGGAGCGGGCGATGTGCTGTTTGCGGATTTTGTCTACTTCGCGTTTGTCCTCGGCATGACCTGTCAAACCGCAGACGCAAACATCACGTCGCGACCGATACGACGCCTCGCTACATTGCACGGTCTTTTCGCGTTCTTCTTCAACCTCGGCGTCCTCGCACTTACGGTGAATATTCTTGCGAGTTTGCTATGAGCACCGCTCGATCGGAAGATCACGCGAAAATGTTGCTCACCCGCAACGGCGACACGCTTGCGAAGTCGTGCCCATGACGGACAATGCCGACAGCGTGATACCGGTCATCCCAACCGCAGCAGATGTCTCCGACCCCGTCAAACCGAGGGGATTTTTCGCATCACTGGGCCCTGGCCTTGTCACAGGTGCCGCCGATGACGATCCCAGCGGTATTGCAACCTATAGTCAGGTTGGCGCACAGTTCGGCTACGGTCTTGCCTGGACGATGGTCTTCAGCTTTCCCTTGATGGCCGTCATCCAAGGCGTCGCCGCACGCATTGGCAGTGTTACCGGCGCCGGCATCGCGCGCAACCTGCGACGACATTATCCACGCGGGTTGCTCTATGCCGTTATTGCTCTCCTCGTCGTCGCCAATGTGATCAACCTCGCCGCCGATCTGGGCGCAATGGGGTCGGCGGTCGCGCTTCTGATTGGTGGACCGGAGCATGTTTACACCGTTATGTTCGGCGTCGCCTGTGTCCTGCTCGAGACATTCATGAGCTATGAGCGCTATGCCGCAACGCTGAAATGGGCAACATTATCGTTGTTCGCTTATGTTGCCGTTGTCCTGACCGCAAATGTACCCTGGGAACCTGCGCTGATCGGCACCTTTGTGCCGCACCTCCAGTTTAGCGGGGCTGAGGCAATGGCATTGGTTGCTGTGCTCGGAACGACGATATCGCCGTATCTGTTTTTCTGGCAAAGCAGTCAGGAGGTGGAAGAACAGCACCGCCGACACGTCAAGCCGCTGTGTATCGCGCCACGCGAAGCCTTGCCGGAACTGAACCGAATCCGCATCGATACCTTCGTCGGTATGGGCTTTTCGAATCTGATTGCGCTATTCATCATCCTTGCCACGGCAGCGACTTTGCATGCCAATGGCGTGACCGACATTCAAACGTCCGCGCAGGCTGCGGAAGCCTTGCGTCCGATCGCCGGGCCGTTCACGTTCATCCTTTTTGCGACCGGAATCATTGCAACAGGCATGCTGGCCGTTCCCGTGCTTGCCGGTTCAGCGGCCTATGGTGTCAGCGAAATGGCCGGTTGGCGAACGGGACTAGGGCGCCGTCCGCGTGAGGCGAAAGCGTTCTACGGCATAATCGCCCTTGCGACGATGATTGGCGTCGCCCTTAATTTCACGGCCATCGATCCCGTAAAGGCGCTTTACTGGAGCGCCGTGGTGAACGGCGTGCTCGCCGCGCCATTGATGGCGGTGATGATGGTCATTGCGATGAACGGGCGGATCATGGGGCGTCTGACGTTGCCCTTGCCAATGCTGATAACCGGGTGGGTTGCAACGGCTGTCATGTTCCTTGCATCATTAGGTTTCTTCTTTCTGTAGGCATCATGGGTCTCACTCCGGTTCGCGCCGCTCGCGTGCTGCACGGCATGGAAGGATGGTCGAAATGGTAGCCGAAAAAAACGATCCGTTCCCACAAACACAAGTTGGTGCATCGTCGATCGGGCTCGATAGCGTCGAAGCGCAGAACCGGCTCGCACAATACGGCCCGAACGCCATGCCCGACACGAACGCGAACTTGTGGCGCTTAGCGCTGGGGAAATTCTGGGCGCCTGTGCCTTGGATGCTCGAGGCGGCGATCGTGCTCGAACTGATCCGTGGCAACTACCTCGAGTCGGCGATCATCGTTTTTCTTTTGATCTTCAATGCCGCGCTCGAATTTCATCAGGAAAGCCGTGCCCAGGCAACACTCGCCGCGTTGAAGTCGAGACTTGCGCTCACCGCTTCAGTCATGCGCGATGGCATATGGCAGACAATAGCGGCGGCGAACCTGGTGCCGGGCGATCAGGTGAAACTCTCGCTCGGAAGCGTTGTGGCAGCCGATGTGAAACTTACAAGCGGAGAGGTGCTGCTCGACCAGTCGATGCTGACCGGAGAATCCATGCCGATCGAGGCCGGTGCGGGTATTCAGACTTATGCCGGGGCATTGGTCCGGCGCGGCGAGGCGGATGCGGAAGTTACTGCCACCGGCGCACGCACCAAATTCGGCCGCACTGCAGAGCTTGTTCGTACGGCACATGTTGTAAGCTCGCAACAAAAGGCAGTGCTGCGAGTGGTGCGCAATCTTGCCGCCTTCAACGGCGGGATCATTATCTTGCTGGTGACTTATGCCGGGTATCTCAGGATGCCGGTCACCGATATCATCCCGCTTGTGCTGACGGCGATACTGGCGTCGATACCGGTCGCATTGCCCGCGACCTTCACGCTCGCCTCGGCGATCGGCGCGCGGGCATTGGCAAAGCGGGGTGTCCTTTCCACCCGCCTTTCCGCCGTCGATTAAGCCGCATCAATGATTGTGCTGTGCGCTGACAAAACCGGCACACTGACGCACAACGCGCTGACGGTCACCAACGTTCGTCCCATGACCGGATTCGATGAGTCTCGCGTTCTCGCACTAGCGGCCCTTGCCAGCTCGGAAGGTGGTCAAGATCCGGTTGATCGAGCCATCCGGAAGGCAGCCGCAAGCAACGCCGTCGCGGACATGCCGGTGCTGATCAAGTTTGCCGCGTTCGATCCTGCGAACAAGATGGCCGAAGCAGCGGCAACCGACGCAGCGGGCAACCCGCAGCGGATCGTAAAGGGGGCGTTCGCAGTCGTGATCGGCCTTGTTCAACCGTCGCAGGAGGCAGCGACCGCGGCCCGGGAACTTCAGAAGAGAGGCTTGCGGGTGCTGGCTGTTGCCGCCGGGACAGCGGGGGCGATGCAGCTGGCCGACCTCATTGCCCTCAGTGATCCGCCCCGCGAAGATTCCTCAGCCCTGATCCGTGAGTTGCTTGACCTCGGTATCAAAACGGTGATGGTCACGGGTGATGCGTCGATGACAGCGGCCGTCGTCGCCAAAGCCGTTGGGCTCGATGGGGCGATCTTCCCACCGGGCCCGATCCCGGAGGCAATCCATCCCGACCAGTTTGCTGTCTTTGCGGGCGTTCTGCCGGAGGATAAATACCAGCTCGTCAAAGCATTCCAGAATGAAGGTTACACGGTGGGCATGTGCGGCGACGGCGCGAACGATGCGCCGGCCTTGCGCCAGGCACAGATGGGTATTGCGGTCTCGACGGCGACCGACGTCGCGAAATCGGCGGCCGGAATGGTGCTGACCGAGCCTGGCCTCGCGGGCATCGTCGCTGCGGTCAAGGAAGGCCGCGTGACGTTCCAGCGGATACAGACCTACACGCTCAATTCGATCATCAAGAAGATCGTCACGGTGCTGTTCCTCGCCGTTGGCCTGGTGATCACCGGACAGGCAATCCTGACGCCGTTGCTCATGGTCTTGGTGATGCTGGCTGGCGATTTCCTCGCTATGTCGTTGACGACCGACAATGTCCGACCGTCTCAACTGCCCAACAGCTGGAACATCGGCAGTCTTACGGGTGCAGGCGCTGTGCTGGCGATCTGCCTGCTCGCCTTTTGCAGCGGCATTATAGCTATTGGCAAATTCGAGCTGGGCTTCGGAATCGACAGCTTGAGAACCTTGGCATTTATTGCCTTGGTGTTCGGTGGCCAGGCGATCATCTATGCCATCCGGGATCGTCGCCGGCTGTGGGGCTCGCGCCCGAGCCTCTGGCTGGTCGTTTCCTCGGTCGCCGACATCGCGATCGCGTCGATCCTGGCGGCGGCAGGCATCGCCATGGTATGCGACGCCTCGACGAACGGGAGCGGCACGACATGACGCAGCATATGGAGCCGGTAGGGTAGGCTGGGGAGCGACCCAGAGACCATCAGGATCGCCCCGCCGAAAAATGTGAGGGTAGCCAGCAACATCGGTGCAATCCCGGAGGCTGCCGACTGCGACAGCCGGAGCGCCGACCTCAGCGGCCCGCGCCATTGCCGACGTTCATGAACGGCCAGAAGCACACCCGCTACCAGCAGCGGCAACAGGTAATAAATTGCGCGATAGGCAACGAGAGCCGCGAGCATGGCCGATTTGTCGATGTCAGGCAGTGCGGCAATGATCACTGCCTCGAACACGCCGATGCCGCCGGGAACATGGGTGACAAGGGCGACGATAATCGCCAGCGTGTAGTCGAGGAAAAACAGCGGAAACATCTGGATGCTGACGTCCGGCACGAGCACGTAGAGTGCGGCGCTCGCGACCGCGAGATCGAGGCCTGCCAGACAAATTTGGAAAAACGCCTGACCAGCTGAAGGGAGGGGCAGAACCCAACCGAAAATCCGGAGCGATTGGCCAGACTTGCGCGCCTTGAAAACAAGCCAGGCCGTGATCGCCAGCACGCCGAGCCCGAGCAGCCGTTGCAGTTCAAGAGGAACCACGACCGGTCCGAGCACGATATTCGCAGGGTGAAGGGTGAGCGCGGTTGCCGCCACAACGACCACGTCGGACCAGAAGGTCATGCTGGCGGTCGCGATAATCCGCATGATGTCCGCAGCTTCAAGTCCGCTCGCGCTATAAACGCGATAGCGCGCTGAACCGCCGGTCAGCAACGACAATCCTAAATTGTGGCTCAGCGTATAGCTCGAGAAAGACGCCAGTGCCGCAGTGCGCCATGGCAAGGTTTTGCCGATGATCCTGAGCGCCAGCACATCGTAAAGCGTCAGCAACAAGTAACTTGCAGCGGTCAGGCCCAGTGCCGCGCCGAGCTGCCAGGGCTGCAAGGCATGCACGGCAGCACGCACGTCCTGAAGATGAACTTCAAGCAACAGGTGGTGAAGTGCCAAAAACCCAATTGCGGCCAGAAGGAGGACGAGGCCGATGCTTGCCGCGGTGCGGTTTCGCTCGAACAGTTGTCGGCACTGGCGAAGCAATCGCGGCATGAGCCGTTACGCCTTGTGCCAGAGTTGCGATTTGCAGATCAGGCCTCCAAGGATACAGCCGCTGATCCTAAGCGCGCCGGGTTCCTCCCGCGTGATCGTTGAATAAAATGTTCGGCCCATATCGGGCACAAATACACGCCCTTCCCAGTGATTTCCGCTGGTCTGGCGATAGTCCTGCAGCAACTCGGTGCCGACAAGCTTTTGCACACCACCATCACGCGCATCCTGTTCGGCCTCGGGCGTGGCCCACACCACCCAGCCGCAGAGCTTGCCGCCGCAAGTGCCGGTTTCCACCTTCACATTATTATATGGATTGACCCAGATGCTGCGCGCCTGCGCCTGCGGTTGCTGGACAGCAGGTAACGGCTGGGCGACCGCAGTTACGGGGGCAAGTATGACGAGCGCGAGAGCTGATCTCATCGAAACTGGTGATAGCGTCACGGTCGTTCCCCTAGCTGGCTTGTTTGCGTTTTGCGCTTACAGGCCTTGCCGTCACATGGGCCTCTTCTGAATCTTTCGTAATGTTGCAGGAAACCGCAGCGTCGATTGCGCCCGCAACCTCGGCGTGCACGCGGTCGATATTCCAATCCAGTGCGTGACCGCCGGGAAGCGCAACCTTGCGGATATTGGGTGCGCTCAGTTGTGGGCAAGGGCTCCCTGCCTCTGCGATCCCATAGATGCACGTCGTGGGCACCGAGGTCAGCTGCCGCAGGGTTGGCAAGACTTCGGCGTCGGGCGTGCTCCAGCTCAACATTTCACCAGGCGAAACCTGCAGATAGAGAATGTCTGTCGGCACGATCAGGATCACGGCGCGAACACTGGCACGCAGAGATTGGGGCAATCGGACCAAAGCCGCCTGCATCGCATCCGCGCCAAACGAATGGCCGATCAGGATAACATGGTCCGCATGACCGAGTGCCAATGCTTGCCGGATCGCATTCGCTGTCAGCGCAGTGACTTCCGCAACAGTCCGGTGTGCGCGAAAAAATCCCAGCGAATTGATCGCAACAACCGGAATGCCGTCGGCTGCCAGCCGACTGCCGATCATCCGGCCCATCCCCACCTTGTAACCCACATCGCCCGAGAAATAGACTGCCACCACTTTGCTGCGTGCCGGTGTCGACCAAGTGGTTGCCGGGACGTCGATCAGCACATCGCGGTCGAAATATCCGGCGAAGGCGAGAAAGCCGCATAGCCCGATGACAAATGCGAAGAGTATCTTGAGCGCGAGCTTCATACGCTGATACCATCAGTAATAGCTGCGGCCAAGGCATCGGGAGGCTGATACCAATCGAACGCCAGCCATCGTACCGAAAGATGCGGCACGGTGCTGCTATCGCCGACGAGCACGTATCTGATCGAATGCTTCGAACGCAAAGTGCCCTCCTGATTGTCTGGATCTGAATTCGAGTGCTGCGATAGCGCTGGTCGGCTGTTTGAACCGTGACGGGAGAATGAACGATGTTTCATCCCCTGCTGAGGCGTGCCTCGCAACCAACGGGCGCCACCCATCCCCGGTTTCTGGCACTTTCGACAACAAGAAAGGGTGTGCTGGCCACCGGCTGATGGCGGCAGGATGACCAAAGGTTAACGTGACTTGGGCCGAATGAAGCCACACAATAGTGGATGACGTCGCATCAGTGGTTCCACACCTGGAAATGCTGGCGGCGTCACATAGCGAAAGGACCAAGCGATGAAACTGCCCCTGAAATCCGTTCTGATCGTTACGGCGCTCATGTTGAGCGGCACCGCGATGGCGAAAGCCACCCCCGAAGGAACCGCTGGGAATCCAATGCCGATGTGTTCCAAGACCGTGAAGGATGAATGCATGAACCCGTCCCAGGCACCGCATCATGCAATGCGTCAGACAATGCATTCACGCGAGACATTCTCTCACCACCGTAACACCCGGCACAGCGCCGCTTCGCAGGGTGCCAAGCATGCACCACAAAGGTGAATCTTGACCGGCGGCCCTCAGGGAGGTGCGCGTGGACCACGCCTCCCTGATCGCTGCCAACGGAAAAAACGGGCATGGCCAGCATGAACCAAAGACCCTATCGGTATGGCATGGCCATTTTGCTAGCAACCGCATCTGCCCTGATCGGACTTGCGATTGTGGTGGCGCGTGAGGCTCGCCAAGCGATGCGGAGCCCGCAAAATGAAACCTTACTGTTTCCCGGTTTTACTGTCGACGAACTGCCGAGGCCAAAACGCGGTCTGGTCGTCACAAGCTTGCAGTCGGCCAGCGAAGCGCAGTTCGACGGTATCGTCGTTGGCGATGAAATACTGGCTATCGATAACCACTCCGTGGGTTCGTTGGAAGAAGCCGAGCAGATCATGAACCAGAACCGGCAGGCTTCGCTTTCGTTGCGCCTGCTTCACAACCGGGATTCACGTGACGTAACACTTCATGAAAACGGGGTCAGTCGTCATGGGACATAAGCTGTTGCTGGTCGAAGACGATGAGGCGATGGCTGCCTACATCGTCAAGGGCATGAACGAAGAAGGTTTTACGGTCGATCGCGCCGACAATGGCCGCGATGGCTTGTTTCACGCCAGCGATGGCAGCTACGATGCCGTCATTCTGGACCGTAATCTGCCAGGCATGGATGGATTGGCAGTGCTTGGCGCCTTGCGCGCGGCCAACATCGAAACGCCGGTCATCATCCTTTCCGCAATGGCCACTGCCGATGACAGGATCGCCGGGCTGACGGCGGGTTCCGACGACTATCTGGTGAAGCCATTTGCCTTTGCCGAACTGCTCGCGCGCGTTCGGTTGCTGCTGCGCAAACGCGGGGCTGGTGCAGCCGTCGTGACAAAGCTCAATTGTGAAGACCTGGAAATGGACCTGCTGTCGCGCAAAGTGCGGCGCGGCACGACATTGGTTGATCTGCAACCGCGCGAATTCCGCCTTCTCGAATATCTGTTGCGCCACGCCGATCAGGTGGTGACCAGGACTATGTTGCTCGAAGGCGTGTGGGACTATCATTTCGATCCTGGCACAAACGTGATCGACGTCCATGTCAGCCGTTTGCGCCGCAAGCTCGACGACGGATTTGCATCCCCCTTGCTCCACACCGTGCGCGGAGCCGGCTACCGCTTGGGGCCCGCAGTCTGAATGGGCAGGCGCTGGCTTGCCTTGCAGCGATCGACCATCGCGCGGTTCATCGCTCTGCTGTTCTTATCGCAATTAGCGCTAACGGGTGGAGTCTTGTACTTTGTCCTGCAATCGAGCGAAGCGACTTTGCAAGCCGAGCAGCGCGATCTGGTCAGGGGCTTGCAGGACGATCTTCTTGCCGGCTACCGGCAAGGGGGGCAGCGCCAACTCATCGAACTAATCGGCGCGCGGCTTCAGGCGGTCGAAACCGAAGTCCCGGTTATTCTGCTTGTTCGCGGCGATGGCACGGTTCTGGCGGGCAATCTCGGCGCATGGCCGACCGTGATCCCGAAATCGACGATCTGGAAAGCCGTCAATCTCTACCGGACCAGCTCGCAGCGGCCCGAGCCGATGGGGCTGATTGCGACGTCGCTGCCCGGCGGTGAGTCTCTGCTCACCGGCCATGTTATCGACGGCAGCGTCCGGTTGAAGAATTTGAACCGTGACGCAATGATCGGCGCGCTGCTGCTGTCGATCCCGCTCGCGCTGTTGCTTGCGGTGTTACTTGGCCGAATGATCAACGCGCGGGTTGCCGGATTCGCTACGACAGCGGAGGCTGTGGGTGGCGGCGATTTGTCGCACCGGGTATCGCTCGACGGCAGCGGTGACAGTTTCGACGCACTGGGACACGGCGTGAATGCCATGCTCGACCGGATCGAAACGCTGGTTGGCGAGCTGCGCATCATCACCGATGGCCTCGCCCACGATCTGCGATCGCCGATCACGCGGCTGAAATCGACGCTGGAACGCGCAGTGATCGACACGCACGACCCGCAGGCACTTGCGGCGCTTCAAAAGGTTTCGGCAGAAGCCGACGCGTTGCTTGCCATGCTGACCACCGCGCTCCAGATCAGTCGCGCCGAAGCGGGGATCGGGCGCGAACGCTTTGTAGAAACCGACGTGGTGGCCATGCTCGCCGATCTGGTCGAACTTTATGGACCAGTCGCCGAGGAACAAGGCATGGCGCTGTCGTGCAATGTGTCACGCGAACTGACCGTCTCGCTCCACCGTGAGCTGATCGGTCAGGCCTTGGGCAACCTCATCGAGAATGCGATCAAGTACGCGCAAGGTGGCAGTAGCATTGCACTGGCCGCCGCGCCGACAGAAGCTGGCGTGATCTTGAGTGTCGCCGACGATGGCCCAGGCATTGCCGAGGCGCGCCGGATTGATGCGCTCAAAAAATTCGGTCGGCTCGATCCGGCACGAACCATTTCCGGTTCCGGTCTTGGCCTGTCGCTCGTCGAAGCGGTCGCGCGTCTGCACGGCGGCCACGTTGTTCTGCAGGACAATGCTCCCGGCTTGAAGGTGTTACTTGTCATCAAGGGATAGCAAGCATCTCGCAGTCCCTCATTAAAACTCCTTAATCTTTATGCCACCGTGCGCAGTCCATGATCCTTTTATTGTCGTCCCGCGACATCGGGTTGCAAGCCACAGGAGTGATGAGATGGGAATTATGGATTTTCTCGAAGAAGCGGCGGGGGCCTTTGCCGCCGACAAGGCGCTTGAAGCGGTCGATCCCGATGCGGGGACTCTCGCCAAGAGTGCGGCGGCGATCGCCGGTTTCGAAGGCGTCTCGAAGCTGAAAGAAGTGCTTGGTGCACGCGGCGACGAAGCGGCGGACACTGGCGAAACCGCCGCTGCGGATTACGATCAGGGCGATGACAGCCCCTGACGTCAAATTGGTCTCCGGAGCCCGTGGCCCCGGCATCTCGCTCAGAATTCCCTCTGAATGACGAGGCCAATCGTCACTTTCGGGCTATTCTCGAAGGTGACTGCAACGCCTGGTCCAATATTGAACTTATTGGGTGCCGCAAGCTGATAGCCCAGCTCGAGAGAGACTGGAGAGCCCTTCTGTGCGACGAGATCGAAGATGAAGGTATCTTCGCCCCGCGCCGGTGCCTTTACACCGACGATGACTCCTGGGGTCCAAATGGCATTGCTACCGGGCGATTTGGAATGTGCGACGACCACATTGCCATAAAGCACAACCCCGCCGACGGTTTTGGCGACAATCACAGTGCCAGTCAGCGCTATTCCCAGTCTGGGCCGCGAATAATCGATCACTGCTGACAGAGAGGTGGCGATGGTTGGCGTGCGTCCGTCGTCGGCATGCCAGCGTTGCTCCCAACCCAACCCAGCCGCCTTGCCGAGATGAAGTCGATCGTCCCAGGCGACGGTCGGGAAAAACAGCGACAGCACCGCATCACATGCACCGCGCTCCTTGCCCGGCGCTAGCTGGATCGCGGTTTGCAACTGTGTGGTGCCCGATAGCCGCGAAAGGCCGAGCGCCATTGTTGGACGCAGCGGGTCGGTCGGTTGGCCGTCTAGCAGTGAACTGAAGGCAGTCACCCCTTGCTGGTCGGCGACGTTATCACCGCAGTCGATGTCTGGGGTGTTGTTTCGCGTTTTGGCAAACGCGCTTTGAGGGAATGTCCCCAGCAGTGTTACCAGAAAAGCAATAAGCAAACGCGGTACGAATCGCACGAAACCCCCCCTTGCTTCCGAGGCCTTAACCATCGCAGAAATGAAGTCGCACGATCAAATGGGATTTGCGGTCCGAGCGCCACCACACGATAACTACCGTTGACTTCGATAACAGCGGGGTGTGATGTTCGCAATACGGACTGCAGAACTTTCACGCTGCTTTCACGCGCCCGCTCCGTTCCAGCTTGCCCCAGCCGACCCAGGGGCCGCGCATCGCATTGATGACGGCGCGGATCACCACCCAGTACATCAGCTGGCGATAGACGAAACGCTGCGCCACCAACAGCAATGCCGGATAGCGCTTCTCGCGCTGGTCGAGCCGGTAGGCGACCCATCCGCACAACACATCGATCATCGTAAATGCGATCCAGTAGCCCCCCATACGCAGAACGTCGCTCTGTGTCTGATTCCAGCCGTGTTGCTGGACGCGCAGCCACGTCGAGACGATGCTGACTACAAGCGCGAGGTCGATCAGCGGCGAGATCAGGGCAAAGCCGATCTGGAACAGCCAGGCTTGCGGAATGCCAATAAAGGCAAGACTTTCGGGCTTGCGGGTCCGCAGGATCGAGCGATGCTTCCACAGGCATTGCAGCGTGCCAAACGCCCAACGAAAACGTTGCTTGGCTAGGGCCGAGAAGCTTTCGGGTGCTTCGGTCCAGGCGACCGCATCGACGTCGTAGCCGATTCGCCAGCCCTTGCACTGGATGGCGATCGTCAGATCCTGATCTTCGGCGAGCGTATCGACTGGATAGCCGCCGACATCATCGAGGGCAGTCCTGCGCCACGCTCCAACAGCACCGGGTACGACCATGATCGCGTCGAATTGCGACAATGCCCGTCGCTCCAGATTCTGTGCAGTGACATATTCGATCGCTTGCCAGCGGGTGACGAGATTGTGGCGATTGCCGACCTTGGCATTGCCCGCGACCGCGCCGATTTCGGGATCGACGAACCAGCGGGCCAGCTTTGCGATGGTGTCGGTCTCGAACTGGGTATCGGCATCGAGCGCGATGATGATGTCACCCTTCGCCAACTTGAGTCCCTCGTTGAGCGCACGGGCCTTGCCGCCATTCTCCAGCGTGAGCAGCTGAACACGAGGATCGCTGCCGAATGCACGGGAGACGACGGCGCTGGTCTCGTCCTTCGATCCATCGTCGATGACGATAACTTCAAGACCGATGTCGCTGCTCAGCAGGACGCGCTGCACAGATGCCACAATCACGCGCGCTTCGTTGAACGCCGGAATAAGGACCGAGACGAACAAAGAGGTGTCAATTGGCGGCGGTGCCGGACGGTGTTTTGGCCGGCTACTGTTCCACGCCATCACCGCCAGGATTATGGCCCGACCGATCCCCAGCATGATCACCGTGAAGAATAACCATTTGAGCGCGTAGCCGATCATGCCGAAGAACAGAAAGACGCCGACATCGGCGCGTACCGAGAGCAGATCGTTCCCCGTCACTTTCGGCATCACTGCGTCACGGCTCAACCCCGCAAGTCGCGATACCGGCACGAACTGAAAGCCCTTGGCGCGAAGTCCGTCGATGATTGCCGGCAACGCAGCAACCGTCTGGGCGCGATCACCGCCGCCATCGTGCAACAAGACGATCTGCCCCGCAGTTTCCGGATTATCAGTGCGCACCTGATCGAGCGTCGCCTTGACGATGTCCGCAACGCCGGGCCGTTTCCAGTCGTTGGGATCAACATGCAGGCCGACATTGGTGTAGCCGTCTTGCTGCGCGATCAGCGCCGGCACGATCTCGTTTGCCGTCGTCGGCTCCGCATCGCCGAAATAGGGTGCGCGGAACAGGCGGAGCGACCGGCCGGTATAGGCTTCCACAAGCCGGTTGGTGCTGTTGAGTTCGAGCCTGGTGCCTCCCGCCGAGACCTGCGCCAGGTTCGGGTGCGTGAAACTGTGGTTTCCGATCTCGCTGCCTTCATCGATGATGCGATTGAGCAGAAAGGGATGCGGCATTGCATTTTCCCCAATGACGAAGAAGGTTGCAGGGACATGCTTTGCCTTCAGAATGTCGAGGATCGGGGGCGTCCATTCGGGATCGGGACCGTCATCGAAACTCAGCGCAACGAGGCCCTTTTGATAACCGGCGCGACGTATGACATAGGGCGTGGGCAGCGCATGATAGCGCTCATCGACGACGAGCCCCTCGTTGCCTTGAACGACGGTCCGACGACCATCGACCGGCGACGCCTCTATCCGCAGGATTTCGCCCAAGCCTTCGATATCGACGGCACCTTGCGAACTGAGCTTCCGGAGATCGGGCAGTTTGCCGGTCTGAAAGGCATCGAGGACCTTCCAGACACCCGGATCCTCGGTCCCGAGCCGCCATAACGCCACGCCGGCAACACCCTCCAGGTCCGATGCGCGCAGCTGGTTCCAGGCGCTTACCGCGTCGAGAAACCAGACGGTGTGGGTGTCGCCGTTTTGTGCATAGCTGAAAGTCGGATTGCCGCTGGCCTTGTCGAACTGAATCGCCGCCTCGCTCTCGTGCGCAGCCAGCCACGCATCCTCGACCGAACCGGTGTCGCCCTTGCCGTCGCCTGTCCAGTCGTAGCTATAGCTGCCCACACCGACGATTGCCTTGTTCCGCGGCACAACCGCGAGGGCGGCTTCCAGATGATCGACAAACCATTGCTGGCTTGCGATCGACCCGGCCTCGGCATCGGTGGTGTGCTCGTCGTAATCCATCAGCACCAGCCGGTCCGCAACCTTTGCATAAGCACCAAGGTTCCAGTCAGAATTATCGACCGGCACCGCCAGCGTGATCAGCCAGCGATGCGCTGCGTAGCGCTGCTTCGCCTGAGCGAGGAACTTAAGATAATCGCTTTGCGCTGAAGCGGGCAATTCCTCGAAATCGAACATGACGCCGATGGCATTCCGCGCGACAAGCTGCGGCTCGAGGCGGTCGAGCAGGCCAGCACTGGCCTTGGGATCGTGCAGCAACGCTGCCATTCCGGCACCATCCCATTTCCCGTTCAGCACGTTCTGCACCATTGGCACGACCGCCGGCGGCTTGGGCGTCGAGGCTAACAGCGCATCGAGCTGGTGATCGGGGAACACGGTCAGACGATGGTCCGCACCCGTGACCGAAATTAGCCCGGGCACCAGCCAGTCGAGTTGCTTGATGTGAAGGGCCAACGATGCGCGGCTCGCATCGTCCCACGGGACATAAAATCCGACCCTGACCTGATCTACCTTCTGCCTTGCAGCCGTGCCGTCGCTAGGAAGCCAAGACTTGATGTTCGCGATGGTCTTGCCAAGCGTCTGCGACAGTGGTCGTGGCTGAGGGCGCTCTATCGACAAGGCAAGCGGACGCGGGATGGGCACATCGACCAGCGTTGCAGCAAAGACTCCTGCTGTGACTGCCAGTAACAATAGCCCGGCCAGAAATGTCCGAGCTGTCCAGCGATTGCGGCGCCCGCTTGCATCATAGAAAACTGGCCGGTCCATGTTTCACCCCCGACCTCGCGTTCGGTCAATTTACGCAAGGGCCAAAGCATTTTCTAATACGGCAACTATACCTGCGCGGTGACCGGTCGATTAAACTCCGGTAATGCACCACCACCTCAAGGCATTTCGTTCGGCTGTATGCGTTCGGAAAATGCAAAGAGAAATGCGCCCGACCATGCGAGGAGGAGAATGCCGTTGATCGAGCCGATCGCAACAATCAGGCGCAGCGCACCCCGCGGCATGGTGTCGACAAGACCAAGCGATGAGTAGGTTTCTGCCGCAAAATAAAACATGCCAACCAAACCAAGCGGCTTGCCCGAGAACGAGCCGATGTTGAGCGGCACGTCGGCAATCCAGTAAATCAGAGCGTACCCCGCAATTTCCATCAGATGAGCACCGACGACCAGCGTCACGACAGCGGGGACATGAATCCGAGGGTGCCAGGACGAGCGGGAAAATAGGGTAACGATTGCAAGCGCTTCGAGGTGAAAAATGGTTGTTCCGATGACGGCAATCAGGGTCAGGGCAATCGCGAGTATCGCATCTTCCATCGAAATCGCACCCTCTATGCCTGGTGCGGCGTCCGGCCAGGGGGAGCCGGACGCCGCTGGAATTGCCGGGTGACGGGGTCGGTCTAGATTGACCCGGCAGACACGATATTAGGGTCACCGCAGTTGCTATTCGATGGCCGGAAAATTAAGCGTTTGTAATCCCGATGCTGAGTTCCAGAGGCTGCCACATGCGATTCAATCCGGCGGCTTTGAAAACATCGCAATAGCGAAACAGCGCCCGGCCTACGGCGGGACGCTGTTTCGTGTGTAGCGATAGTCGCCTTGGGACTATCCGGTTGGATGCACGGCGGTTGTGGTCTTGTGCGCGGCCTGGACTCTTGGCCTTGACGCCGCAAGTCCATGCGTTGGCTTTGCGACGGAGCGCCTCGCTACAATTGTGCGCGAAGCGGCCACCTGAGTCAGTGAGCCGTCGCGAGCTCGAACCGAAGCTGGACGCTGGGCTGCGACCGACGCTGTCGCTTTCTGCGGAGCCGAGGCACCCTTGGCACCAGCACATTTGATAAATTGTCCATGGGTATTTCGGCATGGCGCGGCGGCATTGACAGGCGCAACGGCGGTGAGGGCTGAGGCCCCGAATAGCATCGCCGTAGCAAGGGTACGAAAGTTGTGCATTTTATCACTCCTTCATGTGAGGCCGGATGATCCCGGACCATGAAGCAGTGTCTATGTGACATCGCATCGCCGGGACGTGGGTTCACAGTTAAAGATCGGTAATGCGGAAAGCGTGATTGTTGTCGGGATTTTTGGGAAAAAGGTGGAACTACAAACATGCTTCGCAAATTCCATCTGCAGGCAACAAGTGAACCAACGGACGCTTATGGCGAACCCTCTGCAAAAGCGGACAGTCAGTACTGTCCAACCAACCCGTCGCTTCGAGCTAACCCATTTTTGCAAAACGAATGCCCATCTTTCTGTGATCATTTGCGCTACCAGAACCACATGCCTTGGACGCAAATCCGTCATGAAATCGAGCCTGCCGACCGTTCAACATAATTTCCTGATAGCTTCGTTCATGTGTGTTGTATCGACGGCGGCGTAGCGCTGGACCATGCGGAGTGATTTCCATCCGCCCATGCGCATGATGGTAATGAGGTCGATCCCGGCCATGACGCAGTGGCTTGCCCAGTGGTGCCGCCAGTCGTGGACGGTGAAGTCGGCGATGCTTGCGCGTGTGCAGGCGCTGGAGTGCGCCCGCGTCAGCGGGTTACCGCCCTGGATGACGAGATCGCGGGTGTCGGTGTAAGGCTTTCCCAGCCGGTTGAGGAACACATGGCCTTCCTCGGGCCGTCCGCGCTTCTCCCAGAGCAGTCGGAGCATGGCTTCGACGCGCGGATGGATGGCAACGCTCCTCGGGTTGCCGGTCTTGGTACGGGCAAAGAAGATCGTGCCGCGTGTCAGATCGACGCCTCCTGCCCCCCATTGCAGCTGCAGCGCTTCCTGCGTGCGCGGTCCCTGGAACGCGAACATCGTCGCGATCGGCTGGACATGCGGCACATACAACCCGATCAGCCGGTCGCGCTCGGCATGGCTCAGGAACCGGATGCGCTGGTTGTCGAACGGGATCGCCTTGAGCTTGACCGGCGGCAGGTCGTGTCGTTCCTGCCAGACATTGATACACGCCTGTAACAGCGAGCGATAGCGGTCCTGCCCCGCTGGCGCGTACCCCGCCAGAAACGCATCCTGAAACATGCGCCATGCCGCGCGCGGGTCGGACAGCGCCATTCGCCCGATCCGGTCGTTCATCACCCCCACCCGCAGGATATCGCTCGAGTTGGGCCGCTTGGGCTTGGACAGATACACATCGAACGCATCCGCAATAACCGCACGCTTCGCCACCACCCGCGGACCAAACATCAACTCCTCGCGAAGCTCACGCTCGCGATCACCCATCAAGTGCCGTGCCGCAGCCTTGTCGGTCGTGCCGGTGCTGAATTCGGTAACATCGATCGAGCGGTCGCCCAGCGTGACCGAACCCCGGACATACCATTTGCCCGCGCTGCCGCGCCGTCTGATTGAAAGCATCTCACTGCTCCCCACTGGCGGTAAAGATATAAAGAACATCATCCGGCCACGAAAGCCGACAGCGCATCCGTTCCCGAATGTCGTTTTTGAGCGATCCAGATGCGTTCCGTGCCCACTGGGTGCCCAACCGAAGTGGCAAAAACAGGCATTCCGTGCCCAACCTGTGCCCAAAATGGCTGGTCTGGCGCCACGATTCGGGAAAATAAAAACCCCGCCAACCCATTGGATTTGCGGGCTTTTTAATGGTGGGCGTGGCAAGGATTGAACTTGCGACCCCTGCGATGTCAACACAGTGCTCTACCACTGAGCTACACGCCCACGTTGCGGTCCCCTAGCGCCAGCCTGTGCCGCTGGCAACCCGCCCCGCTTAAAGCTCGCTGGCGTTGGGCGCGGTGAACATCCGGTCGACTTCCATGACGAGATCGCGGAGGTGAAATGGCTTTGACAAGACTTTCGCTTGCGGCAGCGCCTGTCCCGCGCGCAGCGAGACCGCCGAAAAGCCGGTGATGAACATGACGCGCATATGCGGCGCGATCACGGCGGCTTTCTGTGCCAGCTCGATTCCGTCCATTTCGGGCATCACAATATCGGTCAGCAGCAGGTCAAAACTGTCGCCATTTTCGATGAGTGGCAATGCTGCCGTGCCACGATCCACCGCGACGACTGCATAGCCCGATCGTTCGAGCGCGCGCACCAGATAGGTGCGCATCGCATCATCATCTTCGGCAAGCAATATGCGCGGCATGTGTTTATCCCCTGCGCAAAGCACCCGCTTTGCACTATCCCAATTCCATCTATGCCTGCGACCCTTAATATTTTCCAGCATCGCAGCACGAAAAATGCTGTGTTTGGGTTGATCGCGCGTTACGGCGGCAGAGAATGACGAGTAAATCTTTCCACACACAGCATTTTCATCCGCCGACAGGGCCAGTTCTGCTGTCTGTCCCGCATGCCGGCCGTGCCTATGATGCGGCGATAGTATCAGACCTGCGTGTGCCAGTTGCCGCGACGCTGCCGCTCGAGGATCGCTATGTCGACCGGCTGACGGACGACGCCATTGCGGCGGGTGTACCGACGGTCATTGCGAATATGCCGCGCCTTATGATCGATTTGAACCGCGCGCCCGACGACATTGATCCCGAGTCGGTCCGCGGCGGTTTTGGGCGCGGCATACCGGCATCCGCAAAGGCACGCGCAGGTCTGGGCCTGGTGCCGACGCGGTTGTGGGGTGTTGGGCCACTGTGGCGGACAGCGTTCGATCCGGATGACATCGCCGCACGCATCCGATGCGTTCACGCGCCCTATCATGCCGCGATTGCGACTGCGCTTCAGTCAGCGAAGCAGCGCTTTGGCAGCGCCCTGCTGATCGACATTCATTCGATGCCGCCAAACAAGGGCGAGGATGCGCCGGACATTGTGATCGGCGACCGGTTCGGCAGCAGTGCCACAACACAGATAACCGCAACGGCCGAAGCTGTCCTCAAGGGACTCGGCTTCCGAGTCGCCATCAATGCGCCCTATGCGGGGGGCTATATCATAACGCGCCATGCCGCGCCGCACGTTGGCATCCATGCCCTACAGATCGAAATCGATCGTCAGCTTTATCTTGATGGCGCGCTCGATCAGCCCGGCGAGGGGCTCGTGCGGATGCAACAGACGGTACTGACATTGGTCGAATCGCTCACAGAGGAGCTGATGGGCCGATTCGCGGCGGCGGCCGAATAGAGGCACTCAATAAAGAGCCACCCCGCGCTTTCGCACGAGGTGGCCAGGTTCAGGGAGGAACACACCCGCAGGTGTGTCGTTCAGAGCGCGAAAGGGGGGACGCGCATCCGAACCCTATCAATGTATGTAAACCGCTGACCAGTTTCAAGCGGCAACTTGCAATTTAGGGCGCTTAGGCGGCCTGCGGCTGCGGCACCTTGCCCTGCGCCACTTGCCGCCCGAAAATGTCGCGCATGATTGACAGCGAAAACAGATGCGCATGAATGAGCGGGAGCATGCCCGACTGCGACATCTTGCGCAGCTGATCCCCGCGCAGGTCGCGCAGTTTTTCCTCGTTGACCATCTGAAACCCGCGATAGACGAATGGCGGTGTCGCTTCGTCGGTCTGGATTGAGACTTCGCCGTCCATCAGGATGTCGAGTGCTTTCAGCTCTTCCATGAACGCGCCAGTGCGCTGACCCGCCTGTTCGAACTGTTCGCAAAAGGCGAGGATGTTCTTGGTCGCTTCGGACGGCTGATCGCCGTCGAACACCGGATCGCCCTCGGCATACGCGCCCATCGTGTCGTTGGTCGGATCGACGCATAGCGACAATTCATCGGCATCGGGGCGCAACTTCGCGAGCAAAAACGGATAGCGGCGGACATAGGCTGGGACATAGGCTTCCTGAAGCATCTTGCCGTCTTCGCCGATAAATGTGTTCACGCCTTCGTTCAGGCCCATGAGCGCAAGCGGGACCGGCTGGTCGCCGACCGTAAAAATGATCGGGTAGAAGCGCTGCACGATCGAGAACTCCTCGACGGTGACCGGGATCGCATGTTCGGTATAGAGGAACGGCGCAGCGTCATTGGTTTTATACCGCCAGTCGCCATGCTCCTGCTGCGAAATCGGAACGAGCTCTTTATAGAGCAGCGGCAGGTTGGGGTTCTGGGGGGCCGTGCTGGCCATCGGGAGTCTCCGGACGCAATTGAGTGGATGATGCGCGTTGCCCTATGGCGCACAGCCGCGCGACGCAAGCGTGCGCCTGTTCATTCGATTAACATCTTTTTCTGTCAGGCTCGGATGATCGGGATTAATCGCGGGTTCAACCGTGGAAACGCATCGCTCTGTCGTCATGGAAGATAAGTTGTGAATTCGCTGATTCTCGCGCTGATGGCCGCTACAGGGGGCGTTGCGCCCACGATTGACGGAACTGAATTTGCGCAAATGACAATCCAGCAGCGTGTTGTGGTGCGTATTCCGCTCGCGCCTGTTCAGGCAGCACCACCATTGCCAATGCGCTGGGTCGAGAAAAAAGGGCCGAAGTGCGTTAGCTTAAACAGCCTTGGCGGTTTTGTCGTGCGCGGGCCGCAGATCGTCGATCTGTTTTTGCGCAACGGCGCGCGGGTGCGCACGCGGCTGGAAAAGCAATGCGCGGGGGTTGACCTCGGCTATGGCTTTTACATCAAGCCCAATAGCGACGGCCAGATTTGCCGCGACCGTGACATGTTCCACGCCCGCACCGGCGGGCACTGCGAAGTCGAACGGTTTACGACGCTGACACCAGAACGCTGACTTGACTTTCCGTGGCGGTCTGCGCACCGCTAACGGGCTTTTTTCACGGACATTTTGATGAACTTCGCCGACCTCGGCCTCTCTGACCAATTGCTGCGCGCGATCGACGATTCGGGCTACAGCGAAGCCACGCCGATCCAGGCGCAGGCGATCCCGAGCGTGCTGATGATGCGCGACCTGATCGGTATTGCCCAGACCGGCACCGGCAAGACCGCCAGCTTTGTCCTGCCGATGATCGACATATTGGCCGAGGGGCGCAGCCGCGCGCGGATGCCGCGTTCGCTGATCCTCGAGCCGACGCGCGAACTGGCTGCACAGGTCGCCGAGAATTTCGAGAAATACGGCAAATATCACAAGCTCTCGATGGCGCTGCTGATTGGCGGCGTCCAGATGGGTGATCAGGTCAAGGCGCTCGAAAAGGGCGTCGACGTCCTCATTGCCACACCTGGCCGCCTGATGGACCTGTTCAGTCGCGGCAAGATAATGCTCAACGATTGCACGCTGCTGGTGATCGACGAAGCTGACCGGATGCTCGACATGGGCTTCATTCCCGACATCGAGGAAATCTGCACGAAGCTGCCGGCAACGCGCCAGACGCTGTTGTTTTCGGCGACAATGCCGGGACCGATCAAGAAACTGGCCGACAAGTTTTTGAGCAATCCCAAGCAGATCGAAGTCTCGCGCCCCGCCAGCGCCAATCTCCAGATCGAGCAGCGGATCGTCGAAGTGTCATCGCGCGGCAAAAAAGACGCGCTGATCGACATCCTCCGCGCCGAAGATGTGACCACGGCAATCGTCTTTTCGAACCGCAAGACCACGGTGCGCGAATTGTCACAAAGCCTGACACGCGCCGGGTTCAAGGCAGGGCAAATTCAGGGCGACATGGACCAGTCCGAACGGATCAAGGAACTCGACCGTTTCAAGGCGGGGGACATAACGGTCCTCGTCGCGTCCGACGTCGCCGCGCGTGGACTCGACGTCAAGGGCGTCAGTCATGTCGTGAACTATGACGTGCCGTGGCATCCCGATGACTATGTCCACCGCATCGGCCGCACGGGCCGCGCCGGTGCCACCGGCAAGGCGTTCACGCTGATGACCCCCGAAGACGCCGAAGCCGTCGCGCAGATCGAAAAGCTGACCAGCACGAAGATCGAGCGTGTCGGGAAAGCGGTGAAATCAGCGCCGCGCGATGCAGAACCAGCAGTGCCTGTTGAGAAGCCCGCGCGTCGCCCGCGCAAAGCGGCGGAGACTCTTGTCGAGAAGCCCGAACCGGTTGCGCGCGCGGCAAAGCCAGAGCCCAAGCCACAACGCGCCGCCCCTCTGCCACAGGATGATGGCGACGATGCCGGGGGCTGGAATGGGCCAATGCCCGGATTTCTGGGTGTGAAGCTGGGGAGCTAAACCCCCTGCTATTTGTCGGTTGCGCCATCGAGAATGTGCTGTGCGATGGCCCGGATGGCATCTTTGCTCTTCTGTGTTGCCGTCGCATTGGTGAGAATGGCAACGCCCGTGCGACGTTGCGGGTCGAGATAGGCCGCTGTGAATATCCCGATGCTGCCGCCCCAGTGATTGGCTCTATTTGCCGTGCCGAGCTTGGCCTCTTGCCACGCCAATCCTTGCCCCGTGATCCAAGTCGGCAAGCCTGTTGGCTGCTTCATATCGAGCATATCAGCCATGCTTGATGCGTCGAGAATTCTGACGCCACCTGCAACGCCGCCATTGGCTGAGGCAGCAACGAACCGCGTTAGCTCTGCCGCCGAGATTCGGATGCTACCAGCGGGCCAGCCCGGGCTATCGAGGTCCGGTGTCACGACGGCTTTTCCATCGACGATGTCATAGGGGGTCGCGAGACGCCCCGTTGGGATGTCCGCCAACCGCCAGCCTGCCCGCTTTATGCCCAAAGGCTTCAGAATATGCCGGTCAATCGCCAGGCGCCCGTCAACACCGGTTATGCGTTCGATCAGATAGCCGAGCAGGCCATAACCTGTGTTGCAATAGTCGGTGACCTCACCCGGTCGGTGGGGCGCATAGCATCCGTCCGCCGAATAATAGCTGCCACCGGGCACGAGCAGGCTGGCCAGATGATCACGTAACGACGTCGTGGCGTCGCGCCCGCGAACCCGAAAATCGACCTCATAATATTTGGTATCGGACAGGCTCGATATGTGCATCATCAAATGCCGGAACGTGATGGCGTCGTTGGGATGGCGAGGATTGACGACCGGAAAATCGAGAAACGGTGCAATCGGATCATCGATTTTGAAACGGCCGGATGAAGCCAGACGCATGATCATGGTCGCCGTGACCGTTTTGGTGATCGATGCGATGGGGAAAACGGTATCCGCGCGCACACGGCGGCCCGTTGCCATGTCGGCAAGTCCGAAACCCTGCATCCAGTGCACGCGCCCATTGCGCGCAAAGCCCACGGCGAGACCGGGAATATCGGCCTTTGATCGTTCGGCTTCAACAAATCCGGCAAGGGCATTTGCGGCCGGGGCAGACGTGCTCTTCAGTGCCGTAAGCGCCAATGCACCGCTTACGATCATCTCGCGGCGATCAATCATTCAACGTCTCCCGTAAACTTGACTTGGGCTTCGGCGGCATATCGATCCGCCAATGACAATTGATCGAGCCGTGCTTCCAAACGGTCGAGTGCCGCCGCCACGTCACCGGCTTCGTCGTTCAGCTTCTTTGCCGCGCGGTTCAGCGACGCCCAGACCGGGGCCAAGCTGTCGATGAGTGCCACGCCCTTGACCGACAACGACAATAATCGACTGCGCTTGTCCGATGGGTCGGCGCGCTCCTCGACAAAACCTGCAAGGACGAGCGAGCGTCGCGCCTGACTGACGGCAGAATGGCTGATGCCGAGCAATCGTGCGATGTCGGTTACCGATGCGGTGCCGCGCTCGACGATCAGGTTTAACGGGCCATACCAGCGCTGTTCGAAGGCAATATCCAAATCCGCGTAAATGGCCGTCGCCTCGCGGTCGATCCGCTCGGACAACCGCCGTAGCCGCGCCCCGATTGCTGCGCCGTCGGCTTTATTTTTCGTGACATGGTTGATCATATGCGTAAGCACTTACGCATAATGCCTGTATAGCGCAATGGCCTTGGACTAACTTTTGACTAACTTTTGACCGTCGGCGCTGACAAGCCAGACCATCGCATCGCACCGTCACCGGTGATAGGACACGTCGCTATGCCACCCGCACCCACACCCTGGAGCACCGAAGCGCGCGCCATGCTTTCGCTTGCGCTGCCGATCATCCTTGCCAATGTGGCGCAGTCGACAATCAACGCGACCGACCTTGTTTTGCTCGGGCGATTGAACGCAAATGCGCTGGCTGCAGGATCGCTGGCATTCAATCTCTACATTCCTTTGCTCGTGTTCGGCATCGGCCTGCTTGCCGCTGTATCCCCGCTTGTTGCCGCCGAGCGCGGCGCGCGCCGGCATTCGGTTCGCGAGGTCCGTCGCACCGTGAGACAGGGCATGTGGCATGCGGTCACGCTCGTGATCCCGTGCTGGCTCATCCTGTGGCATGCCCCCGATTTGCTGCTGATGCTGGGGCAGGCGCCTGACCTCGCCGCAGCAGCGGGACGCTTTGTCCGCATCATCATGTGGAGCTTGCTGCCGATCTTCCTGTTTTTCGTGCTCCGGAATTTCATTTCGGCAATCGAGCGACCGAATTGGGCAGCGGTTGTTTTGTTTGCTCAAGTCGCGATCAATGCCGTGCTGGGATGGGCGTTGATTTTCGGGCGGCTGGGCGCGCCGGCGATGGGGCTCGAAGGCTCGGCGCTTGCGAGCGCGCTGGCGAATTTGTTTGTCTTTCTGGCGCTTGCGATGGTCGTGGTTTTCGCCAAGCCATTCAAACGATATCGCATTTTCGGGCACTGGTGGCGCGCCGATTGGCCACGGTATCGACAGGTCGCTGCCATCGGCTTGCCGATCGCGATCACGCTGTTGCTCGAAGTCGCGGTCTTTGCGGCTGCCGTCTTCATCATGGGCCTGATCGGTCGCAATGAAATCGCCGCCCATGCCATCGCGCTCCAGATTGCCGCGTTTACCTTCATGGTACCGCTGGGCCTGGCGCAGGCGGGCACCGTGCGCGTCGGCCTGGCGTATGGCGCGGGCGACAGGGCCGCGATTGCGCAGGCGGGCTGGACGGCGCTTGCACTGGGCATCGGCTTCATGGCGGTGATGGCGCTGATGCTGATCCTGTTTCCCCGACCTCTCATCGGGATTTTTATCAATACAGCCAACCCAGGCAACGCCACCGTCGTTGCGCTGGCAGTGCAATTCATGGGCATTGCGGCATTGTTCCAGATTGTTGACGGCGCGCAAAGCGTCGGTGCCGGTGTTCTGCGCGGCATGCAGGATACCCGATGGCCGATGATCTTTGCCGCATTCGGTTATTGGGTGGTCGGCATCGGGGTTGGCATCGCGCTCGCCTTTCCGTTCGGACTGAAGGGGTTGGGCGTGTGGATCGGTCTGGCAAGCGGGCTGGCCGTCGTTGCGGTGCTCATGGTTTGGCGCTGGTCGCGGCGCGAAGCGTTGGGCCTCGTGCCGCGACCAGCGTGAGGTCTAAACGCCGACCACGCCGCCATCGTCCTTGGTAATCACAATTGTTGCCGAGCGGGGGCGCGAGACAGCGGTAGCGTTCGTCTGGCTGGCGGGCCAGTTCGACGGGAACGTCGTGGGGAATCCCGCCGTTGTGTCTTCGCCCGGGTGCTGGATATTGACGAAAACCGTGCGGCCATCGGGCGTTGAATCGATACCGGTGATTTCGCACTCCTTTGGCCCGACGAGGAACCGGCGCAGGTTCATGCTGGGTGTCGCGCCGATCCGCGTTGTGGTCGTCACGGTCGCGCCGCTGGCCAGCGTGCTCGTGACAGCCTTGGTCGTGCCGTCGCCCACTTGCCCGGGCTGGCCAACGAGCAGCATGCAGTTGGTGACATCTGTATACGCGCCGTCGTCGGTTTCGATCCAGAGCAGGGGCGTGCCGAGACCACCGGCATTGGCGCTTCGCGAGAACCACAAGCCATCGGGGCTCGACATGTCATTGGTCGCATCGAGGCCCGACAGGTTGATGTTGGCCGGATCGAGATCGGATCCTGCGGCAAAAACATAAATGTCCCACACGAATGTCGTGGCTTCTGTGGTGTCGCCCGTCTCGCGCAGGCGGATGATGTGGCCGTTGCGATTGCTGCGCGTTGTCGAGGGCGGATCAACATACACGCGCGGATTGGCGGCATCGACCGGGAGCGTCGTGCCATTTCGGTTCGGCCCATTGGTCAGCGTGCAATACATCTCGCCCGTCTTCGGATTGACGGCTGTCCATTCGGGGCGGTCCATTTTTGTCGCGCCAAGCGCATCTGCCGCAAGCCGCGTGTTGATCAGCACATCGGCCTGATCCGTGAATGCATAGGCCGGATTTGCCGCCGTCAACGGCCCCTGCCCAAAGACAATCGGCAGCCATGTGCCGCTGCCGTCTGCATTGAACTTGGCGACATAGAGCGTGCCCGCATCGAGATATTTGTCTCCGGTGGCGAGGCGGTCGGTCGCGGTTGCATCAGCAGCCGACCACGACGCGCTCGAAACAAATTTGTAGATATATTCACCCCCGGCATCGTCGCCCATATACCAGGCAGGCTTGACGCCAGCGATGAAGCGACCGGGCCATGCCCCTTCGTGATTCATCCGGCCCAGCGCGGTGCGCTTGCGCGGGATCGAAGCGGGGTCATAGGGATCGATCTCGACGCACCAGCCATATTGGTAAATCTCGTTGCGGAAATCTCCGGTGCCGTCGGCGGGCTTGGTTGGATCAATGGTGATGTTGAATTTCGAAATCCGGGTATCCCCCGCGCTGATCGGTGCGGCCGTTGTCCAGCCTTGGTTACCGCTGCTGGCAGCGCCGCGACCGTAGCGTGCAAGCGAGGTTTGTTCGCGCGCCGACCGGGCCGCAAGGTCGCTGGCGTCGCGCCGGAAATAGCCCGTCCAGTTTTCCTCGCAAGTGATGTAGCTGCCCCAGGGCGTAAAGCCGTTAGCGCAATTGTTGATCGTGCCGCGACCCGCCACGCCCGTCGGCGAATAAAGCGTGCGCATTAGTGCATTGCCCTTTGCTGGGCCACTGATCTCGATCGGCGTGAATGGCGTGATCCGGCGGTTCAGTGCCGATGCCTAGTTATAGCTCCATGCGCCCGATGCGCTGGCGCGGCTGACTTCGATGACGCTGACACCGTGGCATTCGATTTCCTTGACGACTTCGGCTGTCGGACGAATGCCGCCCGTCGACGTCTGGCCGTTGGGGTGCAGATAGCGCGACGTGATATTCTCGTGATTGATGCACAGTATGCCGCGTGTGTTGCTGGTGGGGTCCGGGGCTGTGCCACTGGCGGCAAGACCGAAATAATAGAGGCCATCGTGATGATCGCCCGACCGTGCGGAAAAATCGGTATCGCTGCCATCATTTGCGTATGCCGCCGTTCCGGCCTTAATCGGATCACCAAGGCGGTACAGCACGGCAACGCTGTAACCGTCGGGCACTTTGACAATATCGGCGAGGCTTTTGACAACAGGCGTAAAACCGAGCTGTGGCAAGCCAACAGTCACCGTGGAAACCGCCGATTTTCCGCCGCCTGCCGCACCGGCACTGAATTGAAACTGGAGCGGTGTTGACGATGTGACGCCGGGTGCCACGAAACGTGCCGTTGCGGTATCAGCGCCGGTCAGCGCGACAGGCGGGCCAGACAGCTGTGTCCAGTTCAGCGCGGTCGTCGGTGCGCCGGTGACAGTGCCGTTCAGCGTGATGACGCGACCTGCGCTTGATGCGACATCGCCTGCCGAAACCTGCAACGAATCGGCGACGCCGCCACTGGCTTCGCCGCATCCGGTGAGCACAAATCCCGGCAACGCGGCTGCCGCCAGACCACCGAAGAGCGCAGTGCGGCGCGAGTAGCGCGTTTCGATGATGTCCTGAATATTGCCGTTGCTCGACCGGTTGGTGTCAACATCGCCATCCGTGTAGCCAAAATTTTCAAGATCGAGCACCGCAGCCCCCTTTTGTCCGAATCGAGCGACGATACGCCCTGACAATGCGGTGGCAGGGGAATGTGAAG
>JAYWFN010000005.1:0-2763 GCA_043778785.1 Sphingomonas sp.
CTCGCAACCCGATACGACAAGACCGCCGACAGCTACCTCGGCTTCATCCACATCGTCTCAATCCGACTGTGGATACGTGAATTTGTCAACACGCCCTAACTTAAGTCCACACCCGCTCAAACCGCGCGCCCAGCCCCGTCAGCAATTCATATTGCGACACGCCCGTCGCGGCGCTCGCGGCAGGCACGTTATAGTCCACTGATACCCAATCGCCTTCGACGAGCGCCGGTTCGCTGCTGGCGTCGATTGCGAGCAGATCCATCGACACCCGACCGATCACGGCAAAGCGACCGCTGCCCGCCGTGCCACAGCCCGCAAAGGCGCGGCGGTATCCGTCGGCATAGCCGATGTTGAGCACGGCAACTTCGGTATCATTCGCGGCGACAAAAGTTGCCCCATAACCAACGCTCTCGCCCGCGCGAACCGTGCGCCGCTGAACGATCTGCGCCTCGAGATGCGCGACCTGCCGGATATGCCCGACCGCTTCATGACGCGGAATGCCGCCATAAAGCGCGAGTCCCGGCCGCGTCAGATCGAACGCATAATCTTGACCCAAGCAAATCCCTGCCGAGTTCGCCAGGCTGCGGCGCTTGGCAGGTATCGTCAGCGCTGCAAATGCCGTGCGCTGCGCGCTATTCATCGGGCTGTCCTCGTCAGCACAAGCGAGATGGCTTATCAGCGTGTCGACCTTGAGCCCCGACAAATCATCCGACGGTGATAGCCCCAACCGGTTCATACCCGTGTCGATCATGACATCGCATGGCCGCCCGGTCTCGCGCCAGCGCGCCACCTGTACCGCTGTGTTCAGAACCGGTCTTGCGGTCGATGCCATAGCAACCACCATATCCTCCGCGCGGACCCCGTGGAGCACTGACAGCGCGCATCCCTCGGGCATCGCGCCCGGCGCCACCGCTTCGTCCCATGTCGCCACAAAGAAGTCGCGGCACCCTGCCCGCGCCAGCCGCGCCACCACCTCGCGAGCGCCAAGCCCATAGCCGTCGGCCTTCACCGCAGCGCCGCAAGCCGCCGCGCCCGACTGTGCGTTCAGCCAGCGCCAGTTCGCCACCAGCGCATCGCCATCAAGCCGAAGACGAAGTGGGTTGTTCAAATAGATATCCGTTCAGGCTGAGCTTGTCGAAGCCCTGTCCTTCTTCCAAACCTTCGGGTCAAGAAGGACAGCCCTTCGACAGGCTCAGGGAAATCGGATTATAGGTCCTCGTCCAGCGATTTCCCTGCGGTCTCGGGCAACCAGATCGCGCTCACGACAAACGCCATCACGACCACGGCCACAGTATACCACAGCCCGGCATAGGCATCGCCCGTCCGCACGACGATATATTGCGATATAAACGGCAAAAATCCGCCGAAATAGCCGGTCCCTATGTGATAGGGAATCGACATCGATGTATAGCGGATGCGCGCCGGAAACATCTCGACCAGAATTGCCGCGACCTGACCATAGGTCATCGCCGACAGGCCGATCAGCAGCGCAATCGCAAGAATGATCTTCCACGGCTGCTTGTCGGCCGGGTCCGCTTTGTCGGGATAGCCGGCAGCGACCAGCGCCGCTGTATAGGCCTTGTCGTCAAACCCGGCGATGCGGTTTTGCCCGACCTGAAACGCGACCTGTCCGTCGGCATAAGGCGCAATCTTGGTATAGCTGATGCCACGCTTGGCGAGATAAGCCAGCGCCTTGCCGCAATCGCTATCCTGTTTCGGCGCAAAGACACTGAAGTCGCACGCGGGCAGTTCGAGTTTGACCGGCGACGCCGCTGTCGCCCGCGCCAGGGCCGGGTTCGCGGCATCGGCCATCATGTGAAACAGGGGAAATGTGAAAATTGCCGACAGCGCATAGCCGACAAGTAGCAGCTTCTTGCGCCCGACCCGATCGCTGAGCGCCCCGAACAACACATAGAATGGCGCGGCCAAGACAGCGCCAACGGCCATGTAGAGCAGCGCTTCTTCCTCGGCGACGCGCGCCGTGCCTTGCAGAAAATACAGCGTGTAAAACTGCGACGTATAGTAAACGACAGTCAGCCCCGCACCGACACCAAACAGCGCGGTCAGGATACGCCCCTTGTTCCCCGGATGCCGCCACGAATCGAGCAGCGGGTTTTTCGACGTCGTTCCCGCCGCTTTCATCGCCTTGAAAACCGGACTCTCGGACAATTTCATGCGGATATAAAGCGAGATCGCCAGCATCAGCAGTGAGGCAAGAAACGGAATCCGCCAGCCCCATGCTTCGAACGCTTCCTTGCTCATCGAATGGCGACACGCCAGCACCACGACGACGCAGAGTAGGAAACCACCCGCAACCGACACCTGAATCCAGCTGGTATATTGCCCGCGCTTGTTCTGCGGCGCGTGTTCGGCAACATAAATTGCCGCCCCGCCATATTCGCCGCCAAGTGCCAGTCCCTGAAGCAACCGCATGCCGACGAGCAACGCGGGCGCCCATATCCCTGCTGTTGCATAGGTCGGCAGAAACCCGATCGCCGCCGTGGCACCGCCCATCAGCGTGATCGTCACCAGAAACGTATATTTCCGGCCGATCTTGTCCCCGAAATAGCCGAAAATAATGGCCCCCAGCGGCCGCACGCCGAACCCCGCGCCAAAGGCTGCGAGACTTGCCAGCGTCGCTGCCGTCGCATTGTCCGACGGGAAAAACAGCTTGCCGAGTAGCGCTGCCAAAATCCCGTAGAGAAAGAAATCATACCATTCGAAAACAGTCCCCAGCGACGACGCAACGATAACGAGCCGATC
>JAYWFN010000006.1:0-15939 GCA_043778785.1 Sphingomonas sp.
GTTTTCTGTCGTTAGGTCATAAAAAGGCAGAGTCCAAAATCGGACGTTGAGAAAGAATTTGCGACGCGCGGCGGATCACACCGAAGTACCAACACCGCACCTTTCGGGCAGATCGAGTTGAAAACTGCGCATTATCTTTTGGCAGCGCTGGAAACAGCTAAGTCCGCCAGGTCACGTCTGCCGATTGCGTCTAAGAACAACGCGCCCTCGATCGTCGCAAGCAGCAGTGCCGTTGATTCCTCGTGGCTGACCAACCTGTCGACAGCGAGATGGTCACCGGTCCAGCGGACAAATCCGTTCATTATGCCGGTCGCCATCGTGCGGTGAGGCTCTTGCTCACGCGCAGAGGCAGCCGCTAACTCAAGCCATAACCGCATATACGGCAGCAATTCAGCCGACCCGACAATGCCCCAAACAGCCATCAGCAAGTTGGTGAAGGGCATACGTGTGCCGACCGAGATCGCCTTGTCGAGCACGCCTGTCAGTCGAACCGCAACTGTTTCCAGCGTCGCCGTAACGAGCTCGTCCTTGTCGGCAAAATAGTAGAGCAGCATCCTGTCGCTGGTGCCTGCCGCTGCGGCAAGTGGCCGAAGACTCGCAGCGCTCATGCCCTCTCGCAAGAGATGGTCGGCCATGCGTTCAATGGCGGCTTGGCGGCGGGTGTCCCTAATCGTCATCATATTCTTGTAGCATGCACTACACATCCATGCTACGTAGCACCCGCTACAAAGGAGATGGTCATGCAAAGTCCCTCAACATCGCAGCGTTCAAAAGACGCTGGAACCCTTGCAACGCCGGTGAGCAGTCGTCTGACCAGTCAACAATTAACGATTTTGGTCGGTTTCGGCTTAGTGTTTTGGCTTGTCGCCGCATTGTTTATTCGTTTCGCTCCATTTGGAGTGCTCGATCGCGGCGTGAGCACGATGCTGCTCTATGCCATCACCGTTCCGGCAGGTTGGATTTCCGTTCAAGTCGGCAAGCGCCTCGCCGCGCTCGCGCCTGATCAGCTTCTACCCGGTATGGCGATAGGGTCGGCCGCAGCCATGCTGTTAGATGGCATCGGCCTTGTATGGTGGTCGATTTACGGAGTGGCCGATCGCCTGCCCGGTGCAGCGTGGCTTTTGTGGGGCGTGGCAATGATCCTGATTGCCGCTTTCGTCGAAGCTCGGCGGCAGGGAAGCTGAACAGCAACAATTTCCCGTTTAAGGACCGGTTAAAATAAAACGATGTGCAACCGTTTGAATAAGGAGACGATAATGGCGGAAACGTATATCTCAGCTACCGACGTCGCAAAGGCGTTTCTCAAAGCCTTAGAGCCATTGGACTTTGAGACTGCTGCTAGGCTCGTGTCCGTCGACTGTGAGTACACCAATCCGCCGCCAATCGGAACAGTCCGCGGCGCGGATGGCATTCGCGCGGTTTTGGAACCGTTTTTCGCGCCCACACTCGAAAACGACTTCAGGGTGCTTCGCGAAGCCGCTGCCGGACCCGTCGTGATCCTTGAACGGCTTGATCGGCATCGATTGGCCGACAAGTGGGTTGAGTTACCGGTAACCGGCGTTTTTGAGGTGCATAACGGTCTTATTACGTATTGGCGCGATTACTTCGATGCGACGACGATCTTGTCGCAGTGGCCGACGCAGTAAGCGGATTACTGCCAAGCTGTCCGAACCTTGCCAAACGGCAGCTTTCACCGACATCGAATTGTAAGCTGCCTGTCAGCAAACCCCAACAAACCGGACGTCACCCGTCAACCGGTCCCCGACACCCGATAAACCACCGCATCGCCCGCCAGCGTCCGTTCCAGCTCGACTGGCACTGTCATCGTATCGCCAGCGCTCAAGGTCAACGCGCCGCTTGCCCATGACACGGTGAGCGCACCCGCATGCACGAAAAGCACCTCGGGCGCGGTTGGTGTGACGCGGTCCGATACCGCGTCCATCCGGTCGAGGGTGAACGGGTGCGGCCAGTCGAGTGGCGCGCTTTGACCGATGATTGGTGTGACACCCGCGCCGCTGGTTGCGCGCCAGACCAGTCGCTCGGCGTCATGCGCATTGGACCGGTGGAGCGCGGCGACTTGTTCGGCGCTGGTACGCGGCATCGTTGGCGCGCCATCGGGGACTGCCTGCCCTGCGGTCGTATCGATCAACTGTCCGCTTTCCAGTAAAACCAGCCCGTGTTCTGCCGCCATGTCGAACACACCGGGCGCCCATAGGACGCGGCCCGGATCGTCACCGCCGAGCACCGCGAACAGATAGCCGGTGTCGTCGCCGACATTGGTAAATCCGCGAAACATCTGTGTCGGCAGCGAGATGACGTCGCCCGGATGCAACACGACCTGCGCGTCATCGCCATGCTCGCCGAGGTCAAAGCGCCATATCCCCGTGTGAACGACGAAAACTTCTGCCGTGTCATGGCTGTGCTGCGAATTGACGCATCCGGGCGGCTGGCGCGCGCCGCCGATGTTGAAGCCGTGCGGTTCGGCGATGTGGACATATTGTTCGGGATTTTCGGACACACCCGGCCCGATGATCGTGAAGTTTTCCTTAGCTTCGGATCCCGGTGTCCGCGTGTCGATGAAGGCGTTGTAGCAGGGACGCATATCAGCATAGCGCACGACGCGGGCCTCCATGGCCTCGGCAGTCCAGCGCATTTGCGTTGATAGTACGGTCATCGTTGATCCCTTGCCTTTAAGTGGGGTTGCAGCGTTTTGCATTCGCAGTCAATATGGTGCAATGAGCACTAATATTACCGCAAGCGTCGATCCGCGCGGCATTTTTGCGCCCGATGCCTTGGACTGGCTCAGCGCCGATCATGTCCTCGATGCGTTTCGTCCGGTTGACCGTGTCATCGGTCCGGCCTCGGTCACCGATTGCGGGCTTAAGCCCTTGGCGGCCGCAGTCCCAAACTACGAGGTGCGCGCCGATGTCGCGATGCGCGGCAGTTTCAAGGGCGGCGAGTGGACGGCGTCGAGCGGACATATCTGCGGGCGGTTTATAGCGCCGCTTTTCGGAATTCCGCCGACAGAACGTGTTGTTTACATAAGGTTCGGCTGTTTCCAGCAGTGGGCGGCCGGGCGTGTGATCGAGACCATCCTCCTCCTCGATTTGCCGTCGCTTATGATACAGGCAGGTGTTTGGCCCTTGGCCAAGCCGCTCGGCCCGGACCTGATGGCCCCACCCCCGATCAGTGGCGGCGGCATCTGGCCAGAGGGCGACGGCACGGTGAGCCTTGCCATTGTCGAAAATATGATCGGCGGGCTGATGAAATATGACGGCTCACTGAAAACGATGAACATGCGCAATTTCTTCGCCGAAGATTTCTGGTGGTTCGGCCCTGCACCCATTGGCAGTTTCCGGGGCTTTCCCGATTACGAACGCGGCCATGCAACACCGTTCCTCGCCGCCTTTCCCGACCGCGTTGGTGGCAATCACCGCGCGCGCTTTGGCGACGGTGATTTCGTCGCATCCACCGGCTGGCCGAGCATTACCGCGACGCATAAAGGTGCAGGCTGGCTCGGTCTCGAGGCGACCAACCGCGCGATCACCATGCGGGTTATGGATTTCTGGCGCGCCGACAACGGCCTGCTCGTCGAAAATTGGGTGATGATCGACATCCCCGATCTACTGCATCAACTGGGCATCGATGTTTTCGCCGCCCTGAACAACAGGAACTGACCATGGCTGACTGGCTGAAGCGCGGCGCGACAAGCGAGGCGAAGGCGGATAGCGACCGCAAGGTGCGTGACACTGTTGAAGGCCTATTGGCCGACATCGAGACGCGCGGCGATGCGGCAGTGCGCGATTTGTCGATCAAGTTCGACGGGTGGGACCGCGATGACTACCGGCTGACCAGCGCGGAAATTCAGGGCTGCATCGACCAGCTCACCGGGCAGGATCTGAAAGACATCGAGTTTGCGCAGACGCAGGTGCGCAACTTTGCACAGATCCAGCGTGCGTCGATGACGGATGTTGAAGTCGAGACGCTGCCCGGTGTGGTACTCGGCCACAAGCATCTGCCGCTCAATGCTGCAGGTTGTTACGTCCCCGGCGGGAAGTATCCGCTGCTCGCCTCAGCGCACATGTCGGTAATCACTGCGAAAGTTGCGGGCGTCCCGCGCGTCGTGACCTGCGCACCGCCGTTCGGTGGCAAACCTGCGCCTGCTATTGTCGCTGCACAGGCGATGGCTGGAGCGGACGAGATTTGGTGCCTCGGTGGCATCCAAGCGGTCGGCGCGATGGCGATCGGGACGCAGAGCATGGCCCCGGTCGATATTCTTGTCGGCCCCGGCAATGCCTTTGTCGCTGAAGCCAAGCGCCAGTTGTTCGGCCGCGTCGGGATTGATTTGTTTGCCGGACCGACCGAAACTCTGTTGATCTGCGACGAGATTGGCTGCGACGGCGAACTGGCAGCGACTGATTTACTGGGCCAAGCCGAGCATGGGCCGGACTCGCCTGCCATCCTTCTCACGACCAGCCGCAAACTCGCCGTGGAAACGATGCGCGAAGTCGAGCGGTTGCTGACGATCCTGCCGACCGCCGATATTGCCCGCCGCGCCTGGGAGAGTTTTGGTGAAGTCATCGTCGCCGAGGATGATGCCGAAATGGTCCGCATTGCCGATGAGATCGCCAGCGAGCATGTTCAGGTGATGACCGCTGATCCGAATTATTTCCTGCGGCACATGACAAATTATGGCGCGCTGTTCCTCGGTAATCGCACCAACGTCAGCTATGGCGACAAGGTAATCGGGACCAACCATACGCTACCCACGAAGAAGGCCGCGCGCTATACTGGCGGGCTGTGGGTCGGTAAATTCCTCAAGACCTGCACCTATCAGCGTGTGTTGACCGACGAGGCCAGCGTGATGATCGGCGAATATTGCAGCCGCTTGTGTGCGCTCGAAGGCTTTGCAGGCCACGGCGAACAAGCCAATATCCGTGTTCGCCGCTATGGCGGGAAAAACATCCCTTATGCCGGAAAGGCCGAAGCCGCTTGAGCCTCCCTAAAACACCGAGTTTCTGTCTCGATGGCAAGCGCGCTGTCGTGACCGGCGCGGGGCGTGGCATCGGGCTGTCGGCGGCAGCGGCACTGGCCGGGGCGGGGGCTGAGGTTACGCTGGTTGCCCGCACTGCGTCGGAAGTCGAAGCTGCCGCCGAAGCCATGGGCGGCACGGCGGCTGTCCTCGACGTGTCAGACATTGCCGCCGTCAAAACCTTCTTTGCCGAGCGCCCCGCGTTTCACATCCTGGTCAACAATGCTGGGACCAACCGGCCCAAACCAATGATGGACGTCAGCGAAGAGGATTATGACTCGATCTTTGATCTGAACGTCAAAAGCGCATTCTTCGTCGCACAGGCCTGTGTGCAGAAAATGATTGCCGAAAAGGTGACAGGCAGCCTCATCCATATCAGCAGTCAGATGGGCCATGTCGGTGGACCGAACCGCAGCCTCTATTGCGGCTCCAAATGGGCGCTCGAAGGCATGAACAAGGCCTTTGCGCTCGACCTTGCCGCGCATAATATCCGGAGCAACACCATCGCCCCGACGTTCATCGAAACGCCGCTGACCAAGCCTTATTTTGACGACCCGGCATTCAAGGCGTCTGTCCTGTCCAAAATCAAACTGGGGCGGCTCGGACAGGTCGAAGACCTCATGGGTGCCATCGTCTTCCTCGCGTCCGACGCATCTGCCCTTATGACCGGCACCAGCATGATCATCGACGGCGGATGGACGGCTGAGTAACAATTTATGTCAAAAGCCATTACGGCGTTCGTTTCACTCGTACAGGATTACCTCGTCGCGCACGGCAAGCTGGCGTTCGAAGACACCGGCCGGATGGGTGAACCAGCGCGGGCTGTTTCGTCGCAAGGACATGGCAGACGTTTTTGCCGCCACGCGTATGGCGCACTTGCTCCGGCTGCATCGCTAACGTAAAGGCGCTGCGCAACGCGGGCGTTGTGTAATGGTAAGACCCTAGCCTTCCAAGCTAGAGACACGGGTTCGATTCCCGTCGCCCGCTCCAGCGCATTTCGCGACGATTTAGCGACGCTAAACCGCAGACGAAATGCGCTCGGCCAGCGGTGCTTGCACCGACTGACGGCGGCGGCTTTGCCGACCGCCACGACGCATTCTGCCTACCGCTCGATATCGGGATTATTCTCTTCGGCTCTTGCCTTAGCCTCAGCGCGCGCGGCGCGCATCTGTTGCTGCCAGCACCCAGTCCAGCCGCCCGGTCCACTCGCCGAACAGCTTCCTGTGCCCGTCCGGGCGCCTGCGCTCAACGTTTGTTCAGCGCGCGCGCCCCACGCCTGATTCTGCGGCGCGATCACGCCCGAATTGCGGAACTGCTTGGGGATGCGGTAGCGCTCATTTTCAGGCGCGCGGACGCAGATGGTTTCGGTCGGGCATTTATCCTCGCCGAAAATCGTCAGGATGCGCTCATTGTCAATTTGCGCCGTGGCAGGCGTGGACAGCGCGAGCGGCGCAAGAGCGAACAGAGCTAGGGCAATACGCATGACGAGTGTGTGGCCTTTCGGATATGAACCCACGATTGCCGGATCAGATCCGTTTGGACAGCGCAATTGCGGCGCGGCAGCCAAAGCGTATGGCTGCGGACATGACCGGAAAGGCGGGCGCGCCTTCGGCACCGGCGGCCAGCGCAATTTCCTTGTGCTCGACTTCCTCGGCTTGAAAATCGGCGACTGCGGCTGACAGCTCGGGATCCGAGTCGCCGATTTCGACAAGCTGCTCGCCATAATGGCGGTCAATCTCGGTCTCGACGGCAACAGTGCACGCCATTGCGGCTTCGGGGCCGATCAGCGCGGTCGCCATGCCCAGCCCATAGCCGGCGATATTCCAGAACGGCGCCAGCAATGTCGGTCGCACACGGCGCTCGGTGATCATCCGGTCGAAGGTCTGGCGGTGCCGTTCTTCCTGTGCTGCCATGCGGGCAATCTCGCGTGCGGCGGGCGAGCGCGCGTTCATGATCGCCAGCTGCCCGGCGTAAATCCGTGTCGCTCCATATTCACCCGCCTGGTTGACGCGGATCATCGATTCAATGTCGCTCTTCATTTCGCGCTCCTCAGCATCGCCAATATGGCAACGCCACCGGCAATTGAGAAGAGCGCGTTAAACCCCGCCAGCGAGATTCCGGCAAATGTCCACTGCGGGACGTCGCAACGGACCAGCGGCGCACGCATGATGTCTGCAAGGCTTCCACCTTGGGCCGTGTTGGTGCAGGCGGTCAGCCCCTCCCACCAGCCATATTCGACGCCGGCATGAAACACGCCGATGCCGCCGGATACAATGATCGCGATGGCGGCAAGCAGAACAAGGATCGCGCGCACCGGGGGCTTGAGGAAAAACGCCAGAATCGAAATCCCGATTGCTGCTTCATGCGGCCAGCGCTGCCAGTAGCACATCTCGCACGGATAAAGACCGCCGATATATTGCGAGCCCAGCGCGCCCGCCATGAGCACAGCGGGAACGGCAAAGGCTGCGACGTTGGCGCGGGTGAGGCCGATCATTGAACAAATCCTATTTCGTCATTCCCGCGAAGGCGGGAATCCAACGCCAGAACGTCGATGTTAGGCGTTGGACCCCCGCCTTCGCGGGGGTGACGGGTTTTTTGTAAGAGCATCACTATCAACGGCGCGTTGCCACCTGTGGCGCGGTCGGCGTCTTCGCGAGCCGGGCAATCGTGTCGAGCGCATAGGTCAGCTGGAAGTCTGTCACGCCCTTGGCTTTCAGTTGTTCGGCGGTTGCCGTGAACCGCGGATCGGGCTTGGTGTCATCCTCGAGCACTGAATTGTCGACCTTGGCTTCATTGATCAGATGCTTGCGCAAATCAGCTTCGCGGAAACGCGGGCGGCTCTTATAGTCCGGGTCGCTCAGCTGCGGCACTTGGATGTCGGGCTCGATCCCGCCTTCCTGAACGCTGCGGCCCGAGGGCGTATAGTAACGCGCCGTGGTCAGGCGCAGCGCGGTCGTGTCGTCAAGCTGGAGCAGCGTCTGCACCGATCCCTTGCCGAAACTGCGCTCGCCCATGACGAGGCCACGGTGGTGATCCTGAAGCGCACCCGCGACGATTTCTGCTGCCGATGCCGATCCCGCATCGATCAGGACGACAATGGGCAGGCCATGCGCAAAGTCGCCCTTCTTGGCGAAATAGCGTTCGGTATCGCGCTTGTCGCGACCGCGTTGCGAGACGATCTCGCCATTGTCGATGAAGGCATCCGAAATCTCGACAGCTTCGTCGAGCAACCCGCCGGGGTTTGACCGCAAATCGACGACATAGCCGAGCGGCTGCTTGCCCAGTGCCTTGTCGATGCCCATCAGCGCCGCGCGGACGTTCGCGCCGGTTCCCTTCGAAAAACCATTGATGTTGATATAGCCGACCTGGCCCTTCACTTCCCATTTGACGGGCTTGAGGTCGATCACTTCGCGAGTCAGCGTCACGTCAAACGGCTTGTCACGACCCGCACGGACGAGCGTCAGCTTGATCGACGTGCCCGGCTTGCCGCGCATTTGGTCGACGGCTTCGTCGAGTGTGCCGCCGAAAATCAGGTTGCCGTCAAGGTGTGTGATATAGTCACCCGCCTTGATCCCCGCGCGGAAACCGGGGCTGTCCTCGGTCGGCGCGATAACCTTGACCGCGCCGTCTTCCATCGTGACCGTCAGGCCAAGGCCGCCGTAATTGCCGTCGGTCTGGATACGCATCTGATTGAAATCGCGCGTATCGAGATAGGATGAATGCGGGTCGAGACTGGCCAGCATCCCGTCAATCGCGCCTTTGATCAGCTTCTTGTCGTCGACTTTTTCGACATAATCGGCGCGGACGCGTTCATAGACTGACAGAAAGGCATCCATTTCTGGGAAAGCGGAGACGTCCGCAGCCGCCAATCCCGCCGTTGCCGCAGGAAGCAACGCAATGGCAGACACAGTAAGCAGCGGACGGAAGCGTAGTTTCGGCATGGCTATTCCTAAATTTGCATACAGCATATCGTGAAACGAGGGCCGAACGCTAGTCCCGCTGGTTAACCGACGAGCCGCGCAATATCCACCGGCTGCCCGCCGCGCCTCAGCTCGACGGTAACGGTCGGTCGCGCGGGGCCTGCGCGGCCGATCGGTGATCCCTGATCGAGCGCATCGCCGACTTTTACGTCCAGCGCGGCGAGGCTGGTGATCAGCGTGGTCCAGCCGCGACCATGATCGATGATGACGATGTTGCCAAAGCCGCGATACGGCCCGGCAAAGGCAACGCGGCCGCCGGTCGGCGCAACGACTTGCGCCGATGGTTGCGTGGCGATGGTCACGCCGCGCGCGCGCACACCAGTGTTCGAAACTTCGCCCATGCCGGTCACGACCTGTCCCACGACGGGCATCCGGTAGGGAGCCTGCGCCGCTTCGGTCGCCTGCGTGTCGGCGGGCAGCGCGCGCGAATCGCCGGGGCGGGCCGGGCGCATCACGGGGCCAGGCAGCGCCGCGAGGCTCGCGCGCTTGCTGGCATCACCATCGATCCGGCCCATCAGGTCGACGATGTCACGCGCTTCTTCACCCAGCGCAATCGCACGATCCTGTTCGGCCATCGCGTTGCCGGTCAATCGGTCGGCGGCCGTGCGGCGTTCGACTGCGAGCGCGGCAAGCTGGTTGCGCTGCGTGACGAGATTGGTCTGGCTTAATTTCAGACTCGTAAGTGCACCGTCTGCAGCAGTACGAAGCTGCTTCCCGCGCGCGACATCGGCGCGCACATCGGCGGTGCGCGCGCGGACGACGGGCAAGATGGCCGAGAGCATCGCGCGGACATGGACCATGTCGCTGATCGATCCCGGCTGCACGAGCGCGAGCGCAGGCGGGCGGCGTGACAGAGTCTGGAGTGCGGCGACGAGGCGGATCGTCGGGCCCTGCTTGACCGCCAGTGCGGCGCGTTGATCGGTGCGGAGCCGCTCGATAATCGCAATGCGCGCTTCGGCGGCACCGATGCTGGCTTCGGCGGATTGAATGCGGGCAGCGACGGCAGCGGACCGGGCGCGTGCTTTGGCGGCATCATCATTTGCAGCCGCCGCCGCCGTCTCCAGACGCGCCGCACGGTCGGTGGCTTCGCTGGCATCGGCCTTTGCCCTGGCCAGGGCGCGCCGTTCGTCCGTGATGGTCTGGGCCGACGCCAGCGCTGTAACAGAGACCAGCGCGAGGAAGGCGATCCGCGCCTTCAGCCGAGCTTGCCGAATTGGGCTTCGAACCCGGCGACATCGTTGCGTGCCAATAGATCGGCCTGTTCGATCCAGCGATCGCGTGTCATGCGACCGGTAAAGCTGCCCAACTTTGCATCGAGCGCGGCCTGCGCCGTCGTATCGAGCGCCGCGAGCTGTTCAAAACGCACGATTCCCATCGTGCCGAGTTGCGCGGCGATTTTCGGGCCGACGCCCTTGATTCGGCAGAGATCGTCGGACGCGCCCGTCGATGCGGGCACGGCGACGGGCTCCCGAACTGCCACCACCGGCATCGCTTGGGGAGCGGGGATCGGATCGGCGGGGATCGTTCGGGCCAGTGTCGCCTGGGGCGATGGGGCATCGCGACCCAGCTCGACGCGTTGGCCGCGCCGCGTCAGCACGATGATCAGCGCGACCAACAATATGAGGGCACCGCCAAGGATAAACGGCCAGTAATCGGTCAGAAATTCGCTTGTCATCATCTGTCCTTATCGCTGTGTGTGATCGCGCGCCAGCCAATGTCGCGCCGACAAAAGCCTGACGGGAAATCAATGGCATCGACGGCAGCATAAGCGGTTTCCTGCGCTTTGCGAACGGTTGACCCTGTCGCGGTGACAGTCAGCACCCGTCCGCCATGTGACACTAACGCATCGCCGACCATTGCAGTTCCGGCGTGGAAGACCATCGCCCCGGCAGCGCTCGCCGCATCGATCCCGCGAATCGCGCCGCCTTTTTCAGCTGTGCCGGGATAGCCATTGGCGGCCATCACGACCGTAAGTGCAACGTCGTCACTGAACGACAACGGCGGATGTTCCGCAAGAGTCCCGGTCGCGACCGCATGCAGCAGCGCCACCAGATCACCCTGAAACCGCATCATCATCACTTGCGTCTCGGGATCGCCAAAACGCGCGTTGTATTCGATCAGTTTCGGGCCGGTTTCGGTCAGCATCAGGCCCGCAAACAATACGCCCGAAAATGGCATGTCTTTTTGCGCCATGATCTCGATAGTCGGCCTGATGATGTCCGCCATCACGCGCGCTTGCAGGGCAGGGGTGAACACCGCCGCCGGGCTATACGCCCCCATGCCCCCGGTATTCAGCCCCGTATCGCCTTCGCCAACGCGTTTGTGGTCCTGCGCGCTGGCAAAGGGGATTGCCGTTTTGCCGTCGGTCAATGCGAAAAAGCTCACTTCCTCGCCGGTCATGAATTCTTCGATGACGACCGAGGCGCCCGCGTCGCCAAAGCCGCCGCCAAACATGTCGTCGATCGCGGCGCGCGCCTCGTCGATGGTTTCGGCAATGATCACGCCCTTGCCCGCCGCGAGACCATCGGCCTTGATGACGACAGGCAAACCAAAGTCGCCCACCCCCGCAAGCGCGCCCGTTTTGTCGGCGTAATGTGCGTAGGCGGCCGTCGGGATATTCGCCGCGTCGCAAATTTCTTTGGTAAAGTTTTTCGATCCCTCAAGCTGCGCTGCCAGCCTCGACGGCCCGAAGACCGGCACTTCGGCACGATCAAGACTGTCGGCGAGCCCATCGACCAGCGGCCCTTCGGGTCCGATCACCACCAGATCAATGTCATGGTCGACGCAAAAGACGACGACGGCGGCGTGGTCCTTGACATCTAGATCAACCAGCGTCGCCACCTCGCTTATTCCGGGGTTGCCCGGCGCGGCATATAGCGTATCGCAGGTGGGCGATTGCGCCAGCTTCCACGCCAGCGCATGTTCGCGGCCCCCCGATCCGATCAACAGGATATTCATGGACGACAGCGACCCTCTCAATAATCCGGGCCTGTTAGCGAAACCGGCCCCCGGCGACAACGCAAGCGCGATGTCGGTCTCCGAATTGTCCGCGCGGCTCAAACGCACGGTGGAGGATGCGTTCGGTCTCGTGCGCATCCGCGGCGAAATTTCGGGCTGGAAGCGCGTGGCCTCGGGGCATTGTTATCTCGCGCTGAAGGATGACAAGGCGGTGATCGACGGGGTGATGTGGAAAGGCTCGACCAGTGGCCTCGCGTTCGCGCCGACCGACGGGATCGAAGTCATCGCGACCGGCAAGCTGACGACTTATCCGGGGCGTTCGAAATATCAGATTATTATCGAGAGCATGGAGTTGGCGGGCGAGGGCGCGATGCTGGCGCTGCTCGAAAAATTGAAGGCAAAGCTGGCGGGCGAGGGGCTGTTCGATCCTTCCGCCAAGCGCGCGCTGCCTTATCTGCCGCGCACGATTGGCGTCTTGACGTCACCCACGGGCGCGGTCATCCGCGACATTCTTCACCGGCTGGCGGGCCGTTTCCCGACGCACGTCATTGTCTGGCCGGTGATCGTGCAGGGCCATGGCGCGGCGGCGGCAATCGCGAACGCTGTTAATGGTTTTTCCGCGATGCAGGGGCCAAACCGTCCCGACCTGATCATTGTGGCGCGCGGCGGCGGGTCGATCGAAGATTTGTGGGCGTTCAACGAAGAGCTTGTCGTCCGCGCGGTCGCGGCGTGCAGTATTCCGATCATTTCGGCAGTTGGCCATGAGACCGACACGACTCTTTGCGATTTCGCCGCAGACGTCCGCGCGCCGACGCCAACCGCCGCCGCCGAAATGGCCGTGCCGGTGCGCAGCGAATTGCTGGGGGCCATTCAGTCGCTCGGGCTGCGATCGCTGCGAACTGTGCGCCGCTATGCCGAACGCGCCGACGAGCGTTATATGTCAGTGGCGCAGCGCTTTCCCGAACGGTCCGCGCTGCTCGCCCCGCAAACCCAGCGCGTCGACGACCTCGCCGAACGCCTCAAACGCGGCCTTGGCCTGTCGCTGGCAAAGGCGCGCGGCGATCTTGCTCATGCCAGCGGGGCGCTGCGTCCCGCGCTTCTCGAACAGCGTGTCACCCGATCGCGCGATAAACTTGTCCAGCTCTGGCGCGTCGCTGCCTCGCTCAATCCCGATTTAATTCTGAAACGGGGTTATGCCCGCGTTGAAAAACGTGGCCCTTCGACAGGCTCAGGAGTGACCGTGATGACTGCCGCTCAAGCTCGGTCAGCGGGCGCGCTCCTGCTGCGCTTTGCCGACGATAGCGTCGATGTGCGGGTTGAGCGTGTCGCTGCATCTGCTAAGGAAAAGCCCGAACAGGGCAGTCTGCTCTAGGAAACGATTATGCTGATGTCCCCCTCGGGCCGCACGGCGCGGCTGCATTATATGGCCAATAGTTTTCGCGTGCTCGCCAGCGGCGATCATGTGCTTTGCGCGGTCACGGGCGAGCGCGTCTCGGTCGATGATTTGCGTTACTGGAGCGTCGCGCGGCAGGAAGCCTATGCCAGCGCCGAAATCGCCACGCAGGCATTCATGCGGTGAATGGTGGTGGTCGCTGGCTGGTTTCGGCGGTTCTGATTACACTTCCGGGCAGTTGCATTGCGGCACCGCCGATGCCCAAGCCGCCGGTGAAGCCTGTGTCACCGTCAACAGCGTCCGCCTCAATCGGCGTATTCAAACTGAGCCGTTTCCCGCAACAGGGGACTGTCGCGCTCGGCACAGTGCCCGCTGGAACAACGCGACTGGTCAAGGATGGGGGCGACGTCCCGATTGCACCCGATGGCCGCTTCATCATCGGTTTTGGACGCGACCATGCGCCGGTTGCGGTCGTGGTTGCGTTTCAGTCCGCCGGAAAGTCGGTGAGCGAGCGCATTGCCGTCGCGCCGCGCGCCTGGCGAATCGAAAACCTCCCGACGCTCCCGCGCTATAGCCAGCCCGATGCCGAATTTCAGGCGCGCCGCCCCGGCGAACTCGCGCAGATCAATGCCGCGCGCCGTATCAATGCTGCGGCCGATGGCTGGCGGCAAAACTTCATCTGGCCCGCGCGCGGGCGGATCAGCGGCGTCTTCGGCTCGCAACGCATCTATCGCGGCGAACCCGGCGCGCCGCATTCGGGCGTTGATGTTGCGGGGACGACCGGAACCCCGGTTGTAGCCCCCGCTAGCGGGGTCGTTGTCCTCGCCGCCGCATCGCCGTTCACGCTCGAGGGCAACCTCCTGATGATCGATCACGGCATGGGGCTGAACAGCGTGTTCCTCCATTTGTCTCGCATTGATGTGAACGTCGGCGATGTTGTGCGCCAAGGCCAGCTTATCGGTGCCATTGGCATGACCGGTCGGGCGACGGGTCCACATCTCCATTGGGGGATGAAATGGAATGACGAGCGGATTGATCCGGCACCGCTGGCTGGGGTGATGCGCTAAGCGACTCGTTTCGTCTGAACCCGCCGCCCTTTGCCCACCTTGGCGAAATAGCTGCCAAGCGAGCCTTTTTCGAGTAACACCATTCGCCCCGGCAACGGATCGTCAAAGCCCATATTCACCTCGACCGTTTCCCACACCGCCCCGTTCTCAACGGTAAAGCGCCATTTGCCATAACCAATCGAGCGAGACGAGACGATCTTGGTTTCCTGCCGCGCGACATCGGCTTCGTCTTCGGCATTGCCATCACGGCCTGCCAGGAAGCCAATGCGCGGCAGCGAAAAGCCGAACAGCCCCTTTCGTGCCTTGCGAACTTCGGACCGCTCGACAATCACCACGTCCTGCGATGCGGTCGCTGCGGTCAGGACATTGACGGCTTTATCATAACAAGCAAGGCGTTCAGCTGAATCGGTCTTCGTGCGGCAGGCCTGCAACGCAGTTACCTGTTTGGCGACGGGTGCGGGCTCCGCCGCAAAGGCAGCGGCTGGCAAAATGTATAGCGAACAAAGTAGACGGCGATAGCGCATAAGAAATCCTCGATGGAGGTTTACGTATCATGCCCTCGCTCTGCCCCCGTGGCAAACCTGTGACCAAAATAACACAATCGCGCTTCAATGCGCCGGTCACCCGCGCACGATTGTTGCAATGGCGCGGCTGCATCTCCTACAGCCAATTCATTCGAGCGCTTTTGTGCCCGATCCAGATGGCGCATGCCAAAGTTTTATCAAAGAACGGTTAGGGGAAACCCGGCCGAGCAAGGGGAAGACCACATGGTTACCAACTCCGTTCGCCGCAATTTGCTGGCATCGACAATCATCGCAGGAACGCTCGCCATGAGCGCACCCGCTATCGCGCAGACGGCACCTGCCTCGGCTGACGCAGCGACGACCGAAGGTGAAACCATCGTCGTCACAGGTTCGTTGATTTCAAATCCCAATATCGCGCAGTCGACGCCGGTTCTTGTGACCACGGCCGAAGACATCGCGCTGCGTCAGAACAATGTTGCCGAGGAAGTCCTTCGCGACATTCCGGGTATCGTGCCGAACGTTGGGTCGGCCGTAAACAACGGTAACGGCGGAGCGTCGTACGTCGACCTTCGAGGACTCGGTTCAAACCGTAATATCGTGTTGCTTGACGGCAACCGCATTGCACCCTCTGGCTTGGTCGGTCGTGTTGATTTGAACAACATTCCGCTGGCATTGGTCGATCGTGTCGATGCGCTGACGGGCGGTGCGTCGACCACTTACGGTGCCGACGCCATCTCGGGCGTTGTCAACTTCATTACCAAGCGTGACTTTGCCGGTGCCGAGATTTCGGTCGGCGAAAAAATCTCCGAAAAGGGGGATGGTAACTACCTCCGTGCCGACCTCACTATCGGTGCAAACTTTGACGATGGTCGCGGCAACGCGGTTTTCTCGGTCGGTTATCAGGAATCTGACCCTGTTTATCAGGGTGATCGCGATTTCTCTGTCAACAATGTTGACTCATTCTCTGGCACGTTTGGCGGCTCAG
>JAYWFN010000007.1:0-15893 GCA_043778785.1 Sphingomonas sp.
CGCTAAGGGCGCTGCTTTTTGCGCCACCTTCGAGATGTTCGACGTTACGGCGAAATGACCCTGAAAACTGGTCGTTCAAACCAAGGCTGTTATCCAGAACCAGCGAAACGCCACCCTGCCACAGCCCTGTTTCGGGCGATCCGCTATTGTCGATTGCAGCGCCGCCTGTGACCCGGCGGCTCGGTTGGTTGACGACGACGATTGCAGAATTTCCTGGTGCCGAGCCAGGGCGGATATCGATCTTGGCATTGTTCGAGCCAAGGCGGTTGAGTTGATCGATCCCCTGTTCCGCGCGCCGCAGGTTGAACACGCGACCGATCATCGGTGGAAAAGCGTTCCCCGCATTGGCAGACCCTTTGGGCTCGACCGACAGACTTTCGACAGTCCCTTCGATCACAACGATCTGTAAAACACCGTCTGCGGAATTTTGCTGCGGGATATAGGCGCGCGTCGTTACGAAGCCGCGGCGAATGTAGGATTCCGTAATCATTTTCAGCAAATCATTGATGTCGGAAAGACCAAGGCAACGACCGACAGTCTGTCGCTCGACCGCGCGCCGTTCGCTGCGCGGGAACCGATCCGCACCGACAAGATCAAGGCGTTTGACGGTTATGCAGCCGCCATCAGCACCAAGTATCGTCCCTGCTTTAGGCGCTTCAGTCTGCGAAGAGGGTGGTGAAGGCTGTTGCCGAACGCGATCCGCTTCGCGCTGACGCGCCTGATCGACTTGCTGCTGTTGACGGAGAAGCTGTTCGCCCTGCCGTCCAGCCTGCTCGATTTCCGGTGGCGTTACTGTCTGGGCAAATACTGTTGTGGGGAACGCGACCGGTAAAACAGCAAGGAACCAACGATGCCGACGTGTTAACGTCCGGACTGGTCCCTGTTTCAAAGCCGCTCGTTGGTTCAATGATTTGCCCCTCAACCTCGCGCCGATACCGGCTTGAGGAGCGCCCAAATAAGGCACTGTTCCGGGCGTGTCTGTCCCCCGTTTCGGGCGACAAAGTGAGATTATTGGCCGGATCGCGAGAAAAGGTCTGTCACCTGATCGGGGTGACAGACAATGCAATCGCCAACTACTAACGCGTGACGATCTATTCGAGGCAGAGTATCAAGAGTCATGACAGGCAATCAGAGAGGTTATGGCATCGGCGTTGTCGTTATTGACGATGATCCCGCATTTTTTATTGCGGCAACACAAGCGATCAATGCCAGCCCGGACATGCACCTTGTCGGTTCCGCAACATCGCTTGCTGAAGGACTTGCGCTGCTTGACCACGCGCCTGCCGATGTAATGGTGGTCGATCTCGGTCTGCCCGATGGTTCGGGAATTGACCTGATCCACGCAACGCGCAGCGTGTGGTTGGCGTGCGACATCATGGTGGCGACTGTGTTTGGCGATGAGGCGCATGTTATCGGCGCGATCGAGGCCGGGGCGACAGGCTATCTATTGAAGGATGCAAAGCCGTCGACGCTCGCTGCCGAGATCCGCAGTTTGCACCAGGGCGGAAGCCCGATCAGCCCGATCATTGCGCGTGGTTTGCTATCGCGTCTCGGTGGATTGACAGGAAGCCGGAATATGACGGCGACGACAAGTGTCAGCACCTTGTCCAAGCGCGAAGAAACCGTGCTCGATCTGATTACAAAAGGTTTTAGCCAGACCGATGTCGCTGCTCAGCTCGCTGTTTCGCCCCATACGGTGCGTACATTTGTTCGCCGGATTTATTTGAAGCTCGACGTCCGCACAAAATCAGAAGCGATCCGGGCGGCACAATCGCTCGGCATCACGTAACGGTGGCGCTGGTCACCCGAACCGGGCATATTTTGCTGCTGTTGTGTTCGCTCGTCATCGTATCGTGCACATCAGCGGCGCATCACGGCAACGCTATTCATTTCACGACAGTCGATTTCGCCGCAGTGCCGCGGGGCACTTATCAACTGCCGCCGAGAATCCTGACCGGACAATCGGCGCCCGATGAATGGCAATCTGTTGCCTTGCCACACGTTGCAGCAAGCGCGGGTCCGTCGCAGGTTATACAAAGCCTGTGGTATCGCATGCGATTTGCGCCCGGCACACCCTCTAACCAAGCGACCTATCTGTATATTCCGCGCTGGCAGTCGCTGGGTAAAATCGCCGTTTATGCTGACGGAAAACTGATCTATGCGCCGCATTCGGGGCCATTCTGGACGAGTTACAATCTGCCGATCTGGATTTTACTTGCCGAGCCGGACAGCGCGCGGCCACGCGAAATACTGATCAACATCAATCGCCCCCAAAATGAAATGAGTGGCCTTTCAACCATATGGGTCGGTGACTATGATGTTCTTGCGTGGCGACACGACACAAGGCGCGCGCTCCAGATCGAAGCGCCTTGGTATGGTGCGCAGATTATACTGCTGATGGGTTTTGCAACAGCCTTGATCTGGCTGCGAAAGCGGAATGAACCCACCTATTTATTGATCTTCGGCATTGCGCTGATGGTCTATGTCCACTCCCTCGAGTATTTTGTGGGCGACGCACCGGTGCCGTTGCCTGACGGCATTTTCCAGTGGATGGAGATCGTATCAAAGACTTGGTATCTTGCTTTCACATTCATCATGATCGGATATTTTTTCGAGGCCCGTCGCAGGTTGGCCAATGCCGTCATGCTGGCGGCCTCAGCCATTTTTACGCTGGTGACTTTTGCTTATGTTGTTCAGGGCTTGCCGACCAACACAGTCTTGCCAAATCTTTGGTTTCCGCCTGTTGCGCAGACAGTGGCGGTCAGCGCGGTAACGTGGATTGCGTTCGTCAAAGCCCCGACCAAGGAGGGTTTTGTCATGTGCTTTTTCATGACGTTGCTCCTGCCAGCGGGACTGTACGATCTCGCTGTTTCCAAATTCGTTTTCAGCGTCGAAAATATCTATTTGCTGCCGATCCTCGTCGTGATCCAAATGATTTTGTTCTTTTACATTATCCTTAATCGACATTTGCGCAGTTTGTTTGAAGCCGAAGGCGCGCGTGTCAACCTCATGACCCGCCTTGATGAACGCGAAAATGAGCTGCAGATTATCCACCAGCGCTTGCGCGAAAGCGACCGACGCCAAACATTGGAGCAAGAGCGCCAACGGCTGATGCGTGACATGCATGACGGCATTGGATCGACGCTAATGGGGGCACTGGTGGCGGTCGAACATGGCAAATTGAACGATACCGAAGTCGTTCAGCTCCTGCGCGCCTGTATCGACGATCTGAAACTCGTCATCGACTCATTGGAACCCGGTGACAACGACCTGCTCCTGCTTCTCGCGACCGTCCGGTACCGGCTCGAACCCCGTTTTGAACAGGCCGGGATTGCACTTTCGTGGGATGTTGACGTGGCAACTGCGCTGCCGCCACTTGCGCCCGAAGCAGCGCTGCATGTCTTACGCATTATTCAGGAGATTTTCACCAATATCGTCAAACACGCCAAGGCAAATCAAGTCACGGTATCGGTTCGCCATGAAGCCGAGACAATCCTTGTGGCCATAGCGGATAATGGTGTTGGCATCGCAGCGACTGAACAACTTAGAGAAACCACAGCCCTGAAATCGCGCGGGCTTTCCAATTTGACGGCACGCGCCAAGGCCGTCGGTGGAACCATCAGCTGGGATTCAAAACCCGGTTCAACTGTCTTCAAACTCAGGCTGGGCAGATCACAGCAATAGACAATTATTGATCTTCCCCTGGTTGCGCGGACACCGATGATAGGCTCTGGCGGGGTCAGGAGGTGAACGATGGCGAAGGTTGGGAAGCGATATTTGAAGACAGTTCAAGCGCGCGGCGGTCGCCTTGTGGGAGACGAGCGTGCGCACACAGACCGAGATTGCGGGCGAGCCGGGGATCATGCTGACGATGCTGCGGCGCTGCCATTCGTTCACGCGCGGTTGGCCGACAACATTAGGCTGGCAATTGCAGCGATTGCTTGCGACGAAAGCGAATAGCGCCTCCGACCATGCCAAATCCCGCGATCATCATTGTCCACGTTGCGGGCTCGGGCACCGAACTTAAAACCCGAAAACGAACGCCCGTATCGCTGTAAGTCAGCGAGGTCGTCAGACCAGTCAATCCGACCACACTCCAGCTTTCGAACATGGACCCAGCCGTGCGCGAATCATAGGTCAGAAAGTCGAAAATGACATTGGTCGTCCCGTCATATTCACCAAGGTTGATCACAAGATTGCCGCCAAGGTTCGCATTCCCCCCAATGACAATTTGATTGAAAAGGCTGGGCGCGAAGACGTTTATCAGAACTGTGCTTGGGGCACTGAGATTGAGGTTACCCGAAATGTACAAGTTACCCTCAATTGTGCCGCCCGTCACGTCGACGTTACCGTCCAACACCCCCCCAAAAATGCCAACAAGCCGTCCGGTCCCGCTGATTACGGCACCGTTCGTCGTAATAAGTGTGCCGCCCAGGGTTAATACCCCTGCGGAAAGCGCCAGAGATTCAATTGAGGAATAGTCCCCCGGCTCAAGGAAAGGCTGATCTGCCAGTCCACCATCATTGATAACGGCGGCGTCGCCTGGACCGGGTGCTACGTTTCCACCCCAGTTCGTTCCCGTTAGCCAGTCGGTCGAAGTTTCACCGTCCCACGTTGTTGCCGCAGCTGGAACAGTGAAAGCAACAGATGCTAACGCCAAAAAGGAAATCGTGGCACTACGGGCCTGCTTTACATTAAAGAACGTCATGATGTCTTACTCCCCTTGAAAAAAGTTGTTGTACTTAAGGTAAATTAGCAAGGCAGAATATGGACTCGTATCGTCCCATTCTGAGATTTGGCGAATTTGCTGAGCATCACCCTGCTCGAAAAGGAGACGTGCGAACGCTGTGGACATTTCACGACCACCATTTGATGCGCAACATGCGACATTGTATTACCCTTGGCAGGCCATGATCGAGTCAATTTCGGCATTCCGAGATCGGCGTGAGCTTGTAAGTCTCGGTGTCGCTGTCTGTGTAAACGCCCATCGGTGTTACGACCGAGCCCGGTCCCGTCGCGGTCAGCGTGCCGCCATTTTCGTCAGCGTTAACCGTGTATGTGCCTTTGCCGTAGACTCTGATGCCGGCGATTGCGCCGCTGTAGCTATAGCTGCCGCCGGTTTCACTCGAAGGTGTGAAATTCTGTGTCACACCCGAGCCGGTCAGAACGAACGGCGCGCTGAGGCTGCAGATGTTGCCGCTCCCGCGAAGTTGCCCGTTGGCGCTGCCACCGACGGCCGAGTAAGCGCGATTGATTGTGTCAACGACAAGGGTTGCCTTGCCGATGCCGCGCTTTGACCGGGCCTCGAAAGCGATGCTGCCTTTCTTGTCCTTGGAGTCGGGCGCGACGTAAGTGAATTTGGCATCGGCGGGCACTTTCGTGCCTGCGGGATCGAGCTTGCCGTCTCCGGTCAGATCGGCCTTGACGCTGCCCTTGGTCGGCATGCCGTCGATCTTGCTGCGCGGCGCTGCGAGGATAGCAAAGCTGGTGCTTGGCTTGACGCCATTGCGCTTGGCCGGGTCGCTGGTCGGATTAAGGGTGACGCATTGCCCCGATTGAAAGGCATCCTTTGCCTTGTATGCGGACATCAACAGCAGCAGCCGCGCCATCTGGACTGCGGCTTGCGCCGTAGACAGATCGTCTTTGGTCGCCTTTGAACTCGCACGATTGACCACGCCAGCGTTCGTCCCTGCCGCTAAGGTCGAAGATTGTTCGGAATAATCGACAAAACTGCCGTTTCTTCCCTGCTTTCCGCCAAATGTTGCGTTTTCGACCCGAATGTCGGTGGTCATATCAGCGCCGAATTCGGCGTCGTCGTTGACGTACCATGTCGCTTTGCCTGTCACTTTCACGTTGGCACTGGCAGTACCACCGACCGTGGTCAGCGAGCTATCGGACAGCAGATCGATCGTGATCGCCCCATCGGCTTTGGGGCAGACGTCAAGTGTCATTTTCGTGGTCACCTTGCCCTTCATGCCCATGATTTCGCCAGTGAATGTCGAAGATGAACTCACCTGCTGCTGGTCGAACGTTCCTTGGAAGGAGCCATCGTCTCGGTCGCCTCCATATGTCCCATTGGCAACCTGCCCCGCGCCACTGACCGTCACCAGCGCGCCCGTCGTCACAAGCCCGATGAAGAAGGACGCGCCAAGACCGGTAAAGCCGGGCGCGTCGGACGAGCCTTGGATTTTGATCAGGCGGGGCAAATCCGCCTGCGCGCCGAGCATCTGTTGGCGAAACTGCATCATAAGCGCTCTCAGCGCCGCGTCGCCCTGCGCAGCACCGCCGAGCGCCTCGTCGAGACCACCGGCCGCCATCAGCGAACGGAACATACGGTAGTCATTCTGCGAAACGTCGTTCGCTTTTGCCTCGATCTGCTCGGGTTTCAGGGTTTGTGCCTCGACGATTAGTGATTTCGTCTGAGCAGCCGGTCCATCATCTCTGCTCGAACACGACGAAAGCACGAGCAGCCCGATTGCGGGCAGCGCCACCAATCGAACGAGCATTGCTCTACTTTTGCGCATCAACATCCTTATCGCGATCCCGGCCCATTATTATGTTGTCGCAAAGCGCCCCGTCAGCAGTCATTCGGTGACGCGCCACCGCCCATGATGCCGCCCAGCGCACCGCCGAGCATACCGCCCAAGCCACCTTTTTTCTTGGGCTTGCACCGCTCCGGCGCGGGCGCGTCACGTCCACCGTCAGCCATGCCCGCCATGTCGACCCCCGACATCAAGGTCGTTTCCGCGCGAAAACGGACCTTCGCAGTCCATTCGGGGTTCCACGACGCGTTTCCGGGGGGACGCGGCGGGTAAGCAAAATTGGCTTCCGGGCCGAAAGCATTGAGCGTGGTGATCGTCATTTCACCCGCCGCCTTCTTGAACTCTGCGGACATCTGACAACTGGTTTGCGTCGGCGGCATTACCGTCTTTCGCGTGATCAGCGTCGCGACAGTTGCGGGCGGCAACCACCCGCTCATGCCATTGCCGAAGTCGCGGGTGTTGGCGCTTGTCCACCATATGATATCGCCGCCGTGCTCCATACGATCCATGCCGCCGATTGCAGTGGCGGCATAGCCGGTTGCGGTGGACAGCCCTGTCCAGCGTAGCGACACCGATCCGTCGGGCAGCGCCGTCGTCCGGGCGCTCAGGGCATCCATGTAATCCTGCGCGAGCGTGAAGGCGATTTCCGGCCCCAAGTTGCCCGCAATGCGGTGCGCGCCAAGCAGCGACGAGCCGGGCTTGGGCCGATCAAGAGCGGGCCAACTGACAAGCGTACGGCTGTTTGCCGACGTAACGCCACGCGTCCCCGGAATTGTCGCAGTGGGCATTCCCGTCGGCATCTGGCCAGCAGCGACTTTGGCGAAGTCGATGATCAACGGCTGGCCCGGCCCTGCCTTTGCGCCGCACCCCCAGAAAAGCAGCACGCGTCCCTTTGGCCGTTCGGCACCACCCGGCAGCTCGGGTTCCTTGCCGACGCCGCCACGGTTGCCGGTCAGCGGCACTGACTTGCCCAGACGTGCGGCGGGCAGAAAGAAATGGTCGGCCCTTGCCTGGCCAGTCACTGTCCGCGTCGAGCCCTGTCTCAACGACACCGAACGCTCGACGCTGTCGCCACCCCCGCCACCCATCATCATGCGCATCGCGCCACCCATGCCCGCACCCAGCCCCGATGTGGTCGCGACGTCCATTTCGTAGCGGAGCACGGGGCCTGTCGGGCTTTGTGCAGTCGAGGGCGCGACCATGATGGCGAGTGCGACCGTGGATACGGCGATGCGCGGCGCGGAGCTCATAAGGGTTTCCCTCTGCAAAAGATGCGAGGAACGTAACGGCCGATGGTATCGATGTCTTGGGCTGAAACTTAGGGTTTTGCGCTAACCAACCGCCATGTTAGCCTGTCATTCCGATGAGCTAGGGGGCGGGTGGTCTTGCAATTCTCGAGCGAAAACATTCCTGTGGCGGTCCGGCGCGACGTGGTCGAAGCGGCGTTCGGCGCCCATGTGCAAGGGAAAGTCGATTTCGCGTGTGATGTTCCGGTCCGCGTCGATATTGGCTTGCGCCCGCTTGGCAGCGTCCACCTTGCCAGGATCGAGGCAACGCCGCTCAATTTCGTGACACCTGCCAACGACGATGGCCTGCTCTATCTTTCGTTCACGTATGCGGGGGGCGGTGTGATCGATGCACGCGGCGACCCGCACCGTGTCCGGTCGGGCGACTTCAACGTCATGCGCCGCAATCGGCGCTGCACGACCGTCGTCGACGAAGTCAGCACGATACTCAGCCTTGCATTGCCGCTTATGCTGGTCGAACCACGACTGGCCAGTCTGGATTGTCTGCATGGTGGCCGCCTGGCTTGCCCCAGCACCGCGCGTCTGCTTGGCGATTACGCCGCTGCTCTCGTGGCGCACGCTGATCTTGACGCCGCCACACAAGAAACGACTGCTGGCCACCTTATCGACCTCATCGTTTTGGCGCTCGGCGCAACGCGAGACGACGCGCACGCGGCGGGCATAGGCGGTGTCCGTGCCGCCCGACTGCGCGCCGTCAAGGCCGACGTGGTCGCACACTCGAGCGAACCGAGCCTTGATGTCGGCTGGATCGCGCGGCGCCACGGCGTCAGCCCCGCGACGATCCGGGCATTGTTCTACCAGGACGGAACGAGCTTTACCGACTATATCCGCGCTGCCCGCTTGGAGCATGTCCGCACGCTCCTTCTTTCCCCCTTCATGGGGCGCGAAACCGTTGCGAACATCGCGCTAATGGCGGGCTTCAATGACATTGCTTGGTTTAACCAAGCGTTTCGACGCCGCTTCGGCATGACGCCGTCGGAGATGCGGGCAGCGGGGCGCGCGAAGTTCGAATAACTCACGCAAGCCGCCGTTTAGACGCGACGCACTCTCCCGGCATCCGCAATTCTCGACAATATTCCGGTGTTTTGGACTCACCAGTGAGCCTCCGTAAAGCCATCGCCGTTTGGGCAGTTATGGTTTCTTTGCCGAGAGCCGCGTAACCGATCGCTGTTTCCGGTCGTAAACGCTATCAAGGAGATTGTCGTGACAAAACTACACAAGTCGATCCTCGTGTTTTTATCAATCAGCTTCGTTGTGGCGATGGTCTATCTCGGTCCACCCGGGCGGTCACTTGCTGAGGCACCGGGCGTTTCCCGTCACGCCAGCACGCGTCACCCCGTTGTATTAGAGCTTTTTCAAAGCCAGGGCTGCTCGTCATGCCCGCCGGCGCTCGCCGTTCTAAATCAGGTGGCCGATCAACCCAATGTTCTCGCACTGAATTTCGCCGTCACCTACTGGGATCAACTGGGGTGGAAAGACAATTTTGCCCAAGAGGCCTTTACCGCACGACAATGGGAATACGCCCGAGCGGGCGGGCGTGGTAACGTCCAGACGCCGCAGTTGATCGTTGACGGACACGCGGCAATTCTCGGTAGCCGAAAAAATGAAGTCGAAGCCGCAATTGCAAAACACCGAACGGCCGACGGATCGCCTGACATCACCAGTGGCAGTGATTCCGTGACGATCGGCCAAGGAATTGCTTCAACGTCCGCAAAGGTGTGGCTCGTCGATTATGATCCGCGCAGCGTCGCCGTCCCGATCCGCGCTGGAGAGAATGGCGGGCGCACCTTGAACCACCGCAACATTGTCCGCCGAATAACAGTGCTCGGCGCTTGGCAGGGTAAGAGCACCCAATATAGCTTGCCACGAAAGCTGCCGGGGACGGCGCGCGCGATTCTGGTCCAGTCAGGCATTGGTGGCCCAATAGTGGCGGGCAGCAAAATCTAGTGTTTGTCGCAGATGCGGTTCGGCTGTAACCAAAGACGAGGCCACAGCGAATAGAACTGGATAAACGTGAGACCGGACGAGCCCGAACTCAAGGCGCTGATGGTTTGTGCGCTTGATGGCAATCAAGATGCGTATCGGCAATTGCTGCGCCGCCTTGTCCCGATCTTGCGGCAATATCTCGGGCGGCGCGTCGCATCGGGACAAGAGGACGTTGAGGACATCATGCAAGAGACCTTGCTCGCGATCGATACCCGGCGGATCACGTATGACCGCGCGCGGCCATTCACGCCGTGGGTGTTTGCGATTGCGCACCACAAATTTGTCGATCTTGTCCGGCGCGGGCGCGCAACGACCATCTTGACGGATGATCTGGTTGGCGACGATGGTTCAGGCGACTCCGTCATGGCAGGCATCGATGTTGGCAATTTGCTTGGCACGCTCCCGCAAAAGCAGGCCGACGCGATCCGTGCGGTAAAACTGGACGGATTGAGCGTTGCCGAAGCCGCCGAACGCCAGAATATCGGTGAATCCGACATCAAGGTTTCAATCCATCGCGGGTTGAAATCGCTTATGCAAAAGATTGGCAGACAGTGACACCCTCAACCGAAAGTCTGATTGACGGGCTTGCCGACCGGCTCGTTCCGCTCCGCGCAAAACAGCTTGAGCGGCGTCTTGCGGTCGCTGTCGCCGGCGGTGCGGTCGTTGTTTTATCACTCGTCATTGGCGTTGTCGGTCTGCGGCCTGATCTGTCCAGCGCCGCGGGTGGCAGCGATTTCTGGGCAAAACTCGTCTACACTGGGTTTATCGCGATGGTTGCACTGGCGGGTGCGCGACATCTTGCGCGCCCCGAAGTTTCAAACACCAATCTAGCCTATTTTGCCGTGCCGGTCTGTGTTCTCGCCTTGCTTGCGATCTTGGAATTGAGTCGAGCATCGCCCGATCAGCACAATGCTTTGATTTTTGGCATCAGCTGGCGCGAATGTCCGGTCTATATTGCGGCGCTTGCCTTGCCACTACTGGCGATTCTGCTTCGTTTGTTTGCAGGTTTCGCACCACAGCGTCCGCAACTGACGGGCGGCGTGATTGGCATTGCGGCCGGCGGGACGACGGCGATGCTCTACTCGCTGCACTGCCCAGAAACGGCAATGACCTTCCTGCTGCTGTGGTACACCGCCGGGATCGCAATCGTCGCGGCCATCGGCGCCATTGTCGGCCCGCGCGTTTTGCGCTGGTAGCATTTGTAACCGAAACCGCGTTCTCAGCGTAAGGGAACGTGCCATCACGTTCGCCTGATATCGCCGCGTTGACGGCGACACCCGCGCCAGCATGCTTCTCCCGACCATCGCGGGCGCCGATGCTCCGGCCCTTTGAAGTCGACACCACCATGACGATGCGGCAGCGGGAAGGCCTTGCTGCACTGCTTCCGATCCTTGGCTGTGGCGAAGAAGCAGCAACGCTGGCGTTCGACGGTATTGCTGCTTCGCTCACTGATGATCTCGAGGCACATCTTGCCCTTGCTGCCATCGCCGTGGACGAAGATCGGCACGATCGGCTGATTTTGAGCCTGCGCGCTGCGTTACCGCCGCCACCCGACGTGCGCGTCATACTGCGGCAGGCGCGGCGCTTTCACATAAGCCTCGGGTGCGGCAGCACAGCGTTTCGGCTCGCTAAGATCGCTGCACTTGATTCAGCAGTTTGCATGGTGCTCGGGCGGTTGCTCCATCGCAACGCTGCGCTGGCTTGCGCGCCCCGGGTTCATATGGCGCTTTCGGCAATCTGGCATGACGAATCGCATCATGTATCCGTATCTCGCCGTTTGGCGCTCGCGCGGGCCGATGCCGCCACGTTGCGTCCGCTTGCCGTTGCGGCGCGTTACGCGCTTGCCGATATACTTTTGCTGGCAGGGCCGGCGTTCGACAGCCTCGAGGTCGATCCCATGCTGCTGGCGCGTGACGTGCGGCGGCTTCCGGCAGGATTGCTGGCATGAGCGCCGGGCCCTGGCGATCCCGCGGACAGCTCGCCGTGCTGGGCAGCGGGCTCGCGCTCCCGGGGCGTGCCGTGCCGACCGACGAGCTTGTCGCGATGCTTGAAGACCGCTTTGCATTTTCCGCCGGACGCGAAGCCCGGGCAATCGGAAAGCGCATGGGCATCGCCACGCGACATATTTCGCGTCCGTTTGTGCAACGTCACGAAAGTGCGTTGGCCGGTTGTTCGAATGCTGAACTCTCAGCCATCGCCATCAACCGCGCGCTGGACGATGCGGGCCTTTCGGTCGGCAAGATCGGCTATCTGATCGGTCATACGACCACGCCGGTCCAGCCACTCCCCGGAAACATCGCGTTCGTTGCCGATCTGCTTGGCTACGCCGGACCGCATGTCGAATTGAGACAGGCCTGTACCGGTTTTGCTAATGCACTGATGATCGCGTTCGGCTTGATCGCAGGCGGCCTTGACGCACCGATTGCCATTGTCGGATCAGAAACGGGGTCACTGTTCTTTGATCCGAAGCGCGCAGGCGAGGACCGCGGCCAATGCGTCAACCTCATCCAGATGGGCGATGCAGCCGCAGCCATCATCGTCGCTCCCGGCGCAGCAGGGTGTAGCATGATTTCGGGGGCATGGTTTGGCGCCACCGGGCTTGGCCGGGCGCCCGGTTTGCAGATGCACACGGGTCGGCATGAATTCGCGCACGACTATGCGCGCATTGCGCAATCCGGCCCCGCCCTTTTCGCGGTTGGCATTGCGGCGGCGGCATCACAAGGAATCACGGCCGATAGCGTCGACACCATTGTCCCGCACCAAGTAAGCGGAAGCATCCGGACACAGATCGCCAGCCATCTCGGCGTCGATCGCGATCGGGTTTTCGGCAATGCGGACCGGGTCGGCAATACCGGCTCGGCAGCGATCTGGCTGGCGCTTGCCGAACTCCGCGCGACCGGGCTTTCAAGCGGAACGCGTGTTCTTGCCTTGGGGGCCGAAGCCACCAAATATATGCACGGCGGGTTTCTCTATGAGCACGGCTGACATAGTCGTTTCCGTGACCGGGCTCGGCAAACAATTTGCCCGAAGGACTGCGATCAGCGATTTGTCCTTCGATGCTGTGTCAGGCGAGATTCTGGGACTGGTCGGGGCAAATGGCGGCGGCAAGACGACGACGTTGCGGTTGCTCGCCGGGTTGCTTCGGCCCGATGCAGGCAGCGGATCGTTTCTGGGCAGGCCACTTTCGGACCCGGCGAACCGCCGCCACCTCGGTTATATGATACAGCATAATGCGCTTTATCCCGACTTGAGCGTCGCCGAGAACCTCATGTTCAGGGCCGCGGTGCATGGCATCGATAAAGTCCGCTTGAGCGAAGCGATCGAGCGCTACGGGATCGGCGACGTCCTGAAGCAGCGGGTTTCGACATTGTCGGGCGGCTGGGCACGGCGCGCGGAATTTGGCGCAACGGTGCTCCATGCACCCAAGTTGCTTTTGCTTGACGAACCGACGGCAGGTCTCGACGTCGTGACCCGCCGCGCGATGTGGCAATGGATGGTGGCACTTGCGCGCGAAGGCTGCGCGATCATCGTCAGCACGCATGACCTTGCCGAAGCCGAGCAATGCACGAACATCCTGCTTTATCACGAAGGCACAGCACGCGGCCCAATGACGCCCGGGGCAGCGCTTGCCGAATGCGGCAGCGCGACGCTCGAAGAGGCGGTCTTTGCGATGGCTGCAGAATGACTTTCGCGGTTATGAAAGCAATTGCGGTCGTCGAAGCCAAGCGCCTGATCCGCGCCCGCATGGCGCTCACGCTCCTGCTGCTTGTGCCGGTGTTCCAGATCATTCTCTTCGGCTACGCCATCAAGCCGGGCGAAGCGACCGTGCGCATCAGCGTTGCCGCGCCAACCGAGCAAGGCGCGCGCAACGTCATTGCCGCCCTGCGCAAACTCCCGTCGGTCATTGTCGTCGACCACGTCGGCGCGGCGGGTGCAGCGGAAGCTGCCGTGCGCAATGGCGATGCAATGATCGGCATCGAAGTGCCGCGTATGCGCAGCATGGCTGATCCAACGGCGCCCGGCGGTCCGATCAGGATTATCGTCGATGCGACCGATCCGCTTCTGACGATGACCGCTGTTGCAAGGATTGAAAGCGCGTATCACGCCGAACGCGTCGCGCGCAGCGATATGGTCGATGCAGGCCCCGGGCTGCGCATCGAGCGCCTGTTCAATCCCGATGCGCGGAGCGACTGGACTTATGCACCCGCGCTTGCCGGCGTTACAGTCATGATCGCAATGGTCATGCTGGGCAGCATCAGCATCGCCCGCGAGCGCGAAGGCGGTTCGTGGGAGACGTTCCGGTCGCTGCCGGTGGGCTCCGCCGAGCTCATTGTCGGAAAACTGGCCCCAAACGTTTTAATCGGAACCGTACAAGGTTTGCTCGTGCTGATCACGGGTCATGTGCTTTTCGAACTGCCGCTGCCTGCGGCAACCTTCGCATTGGTCTTGCTGCTGCCATCTTTTGCAGCCGGCCATTATCTGATCGGCTTCGTTATTTCGGCGCGCGCGACGACGCAGCTGGCGGCCTTGCAAGGCGCCGTTGCCTTTTACCTACCGGCAATGCTGCTCTCGGGCTTTCTGTATCCGTTCGAAACGCTGCCGCGCTGGGCGCAAGTGATCGGCACCGTCTTTCCCTTGTCGCATTTCATCAGGGCAGCCCATGACGCTGTGCTGCGCGAGCGCGACTTTATGACGGTGCTTGGGCATGGCCTGCCGGTGATTGCGTTTCTGGCGGTTGTCGTCCTGCTCGCGCTTTGGGCGTCCCGGAAACAGTCAGCCGGTTTGTAACCAGCGCCGCGATCTCGACGAACAGGGTGCAGCAAACAACAGCAGGATCAGCCAATGTCACCCCTTCGTTCCGCCGCATTCGCATTCACCGCCGCCATCGCAATCGTCCAGCCCGCTCTTGCAGCCGAATTCAAGCCGTTCGACCGCGCAACATTCGATACCGCGCAAAAAGCTGGCCGCCCCATCCTTGTCGAGGTGAATGCCTGGTGGTGCCCGGTCTGCGCCTCGCAATCAAAGACAATCAAAGGAACAGTAATCGCGCCGGCTTATGACAAGTTGCTCGTCTTGCGCATCAACTACGACAAGCAGAAAAGCGAATGGCAGGCATTGGGTGTTCAAAAGCAATCGACGCTGATTGCATTCAAAGGCGGCCGTGAGCTGGGCCGTGTGTCCTACATAACCGACAAGGCGAAGATACAGGCCCTTCTTGCCACGACCACGCGCTAGTCGATGTCGACTGGTCTGTCGCCCGTCCTTGCATTCGGTGCCGGCGCGCTGACGATTCTCTCGCCCTGCGTGCTCCCGCTCGTGCCCATCGTGCTGAGCAGCGCGGCACAGCGCCACCGCTTCGGCCCGCTGGCGCTGGCAACCGGCCTCGTGCTGTCGTTCACGATCGTTGGATTCATGGTGGCAACGCTCGGCGCGTCGTCGGGCTTCGATGGCGAGAACATCCGCATTTTCGGCGCCGTCATGCTTGTCGCTGCCGGTATCTTTTTATTATCCTCAAATGTGCAGGCGCTGGCGACACGAGCAGCGACGCCACTGGCTGATTGGGGCAATGCGCGCCAGAATGACTTCGAACGCTTTGGCCTTGCCGGGCAGGCGGGGATCGGCGTTCTGCTCGGCATTGTGTGGAGCCCGTGTGTCGGCCCGACGCTCGGCGCGGCAACTGTTCTCGCAGCACAAGGCAAGAATCTCGGTGACGTCGCAATGGTCATGCTCGCCTTCGGCATGGGCATCGCCACAATGTTGCTTGTGCTGGCCACGCTCACGCGATCGGCGCTCGGCCGCTGGCGTGGCCGTATGATGGTAACCGGCAAAACGGGAAAAAGCGTGCTGGGCGGACTACTGGTCGCGGTCGGCATCATGATCTTTACCGGCGCTGACCGCATCATCGAGGGCGTTCTTGTGACGGCCTCACCTGAGTGGCTGACCGAGCTGACGACGATGATCTAGGGCGTGTTGACAAATTCACGTATCCACAGTCGGATTGAGACGATGTGGATGAAGCCGAGGTAGCTGTCGGCGGTCTTGTCGTATCGGGTTGCGA
>JAYWFN010000008.1:0-6605 GCA_043778785.1 Sphingomonas sp.
GTTGCAGATGCGCTGGGGGCTGAGGTGGTTGCTTTGCCATAAGATTGTCTGCCTGTTCTTAAGGTGATCGCGCAAAACTACTACCGCCTGAATTTTCGAATATCATTGCCCCTCTCCCCCTGCGGGAGAGGGCGACTCAGCGAAGCTGAGCGGGGTGAGGGGGTGGTCTGTCACCGAGGCTCGTTCGCTTATACCCCTCCCCCCTTGTGGGGGAGGGCGACTCAGCGAAGCTGAGCGGGGTGAGGGGTTGGTTTTTACCAAGGCCATTTCACTCATCCCCCTCACCCGCTCGCGCTGCGGCGCGAGTCGCCTCTCCCGCTTGGGGAGAGGATAGGGAAAGTTCTTTCCTACACAAACCCATTTGGTTATAACGTCAAAATGACAAACCCAACCAAACGCCCCGCCACGACTGCGGTCGTCCCTTCAACCCCCAAAAACACCGCCATCACCGCCCCCGACACCACCCGCCACGACGGCTGGACCCGCGAGCGGATGATCGGCTTTCTCGAAGCGCTCGTCGAAACCGCATCGGTTAGCATCGCGGCGCATTCGGTCGGCATGACGCGCCAGACTGCATATCGCCTGCGCGCACGGCTTATCGGCCAGCCCTTCGATCATGCGTGGGAGGCCGCCCTCGAATTTGGCCTGCAACAACTCCACAATGAAGCGCTCGACCGTGCGATAAATGGCGTCCCCGTCCCCATCTTCTATGGCGGAGAGCAGGTTGGCGAACGCCGCCATTTTAACGAAACGCTGACCCGCTTTCTGCTGGACAATCCCAACGCCCGCGCGATGACGCGACGCGATCCCCATGTCCGCGCGGCGGCACTCGCGAACTGGAATGCGACGATGAAGCGTGTTCAGACGGGCCCGATTGTGTGGACGCCCGACGAACGGAAAAAGGCGCAGTCGCTTGCCGACAGCATGATTACCGAACTTGAGGCAAAAGCCGATCCGAAAAAAGCCCAAAAACCGCGCCTGTCAAAGCAGCAGGACGTCATCTCGGAGGAAGACTATCAGCATCTGAAAAAGAAATTTCCGTGGCTCTCATAGTGTAACCTTTGTAACCTTCGCCCGCCCCTTCGACAGACGCGCCCGACCCCGATAAGGCAGCGCGGTGCCCCTCACCCGCCTGACCCTGACCGATTTCCGGTCCTATGCCGCCGCCACGCTCGACCCCGGCCCCGGCTTCGTTGTGCTGACCGGCGATAATGGCGCGGGCAAGACGAACATATTGGAAGCGGTCTCGCTCCTCGCGCCCGGCCGTGGGTTGCGCGGCAGCACGCTCGGCGAGATGGCGCGCAAAGGCGGCGCAGGCGGCTTTTCGGTGAGTGCGCGGCTCGGCGACATCGACTTTGGCACCGGCACCCTCGCCACCGCCCCCGAACGCCGCATCGTCCGGATTAACAGCGCGACCGCCTCGGCCACCGCACTGTCCGAATGGCTCTCGATCGTCTGGCTCACCCCCGCGCAGGACCGGCTGTTCAGCGAAAGCGCAGGCGAGCGCCGCCGTTTCCTCGACCGCCTCGTCCTCGCGCTCAACCCCGGCCACGCGCACCACGCCACGCGCTACGAAGCCGCCATGCGCCAGCGCAACCGCTTGCTCGCCGAAGACCGCGCCGACCCAGACTGGCTCACCGCGCTCGAACTCGCGATGGGCGACCACGGCCAAGCCATCGCTGAAGCGCGCACCGCGCTGGTCACTGCCCTCGCCGCCCGCATCGCTGCCGAACCCGACAGCGTCTTCGCCCGCGCCGGCCTGTCGCTCACCGGCTGGGACGGCGGTGACTTGGCGCGCGACCTCGCCCAATCCCGCCCCCGAGACGCCGTCGCCAGTCGCACGCTCATCGGCCCGCACCGCCAGGACTTGGCCGTCACCCACATCGCCAAAGTGCAACCCGCCGCGCAAAGCTCGACCGGCGAACAGAAAGCGCTCCTCCTCGGCATCATCCTCGCGCATGCCGACCTCGTCGCCGAGCAAGTCCAGCGCCGCCCGATCCTCCTCCTCGATGAAGTCGCCGCACATCTTGACCCAAGCCGCCGTGCCGCGCTGTTCGAGCGGTTGGACAGCGGCGGCGGACAAGTCTGGCTGACCGGCACCGAACCCGCACTCTTCACCGAAACACCCCCCTCCGCCACGCATTACAGCGTGGCAAACGGTGCGATCAGGCGTTGCGATCCTGCCGCAGCTTGAGCACTGCATCCATGAGCGGCGTCGGCGTTTTTTCAAACGCGCCGGGTGTCATCTTGATGAAGTAACGGAATTCGCGGTTGAGGTGCGACTGATCCGAAAAGCGCAACGCCGCCCGCTCGTCTTCGCCCGGATCGCTGATCCCTCGAAGCGCGGCCGCCATGTCGAGAAAGCGGCTGCGGCGCAGCACGGCCTTGGGCGTCAGCCCGAACGTCGCGCAGCACCGCCGCTCGAACACACGTGCGGACAAGCCTGCTTTTTCCGCGACATCGCCAACGCGCATGGTGCTGTCGCTGTTGGTAATTGCTTCAAATGCCGCCATGGCAGGGTCGGTATCGGGTGTCCCGGCCTTCACCAGTTGCTTGCGCCAAAACGCGTCGAGCGCATCGAGAATCCCGACGTCCTCCTCGCTTGGCACAGCGACGTCATGATAAAGCTGATCAGCGTCATCGCCCCATATGGCCCGCGCCGGAAACATGCCGTCGGCAAACTCGCTTGCTTTTCGGTCGCTGAACGCGGTCCACCCCGCCGGACGGATCGCCGTGCCCACGACAACGAATGGCCCGCGCACACGGACGTTAAAACAGCGCGCATTGTTGCCGAACAGGATCGACGGCCCTTCGACTTGCCAGACACCGGGCGTAAACTCTGCCGCCCAATCGCCTTGCAGAAGCACGCGAAGCATCGCTGTTTCGGAGAGCAATGGACCGATCAATTCCATGTCAGCGGGCAAGGCTGCACGGAACACGAAATGATTTCGTATATAAGGCGCCAGATCGGATGACGGCGCATAATTACTGGACTGCAACATTAATGCAGTTTTCCCCTGATTCTTCCGCGACTTGGCTATTGTCATCGACTGCTTTGCGCGGCGATGCAATCCCCCTGAAAACGACGCATTTCCCTTGGGTTTTTGCGGACCTTTCCCTATAAGCTATCCATGACAGACACACCCGAAACACCGCCTGAAGACACCATCCCCGACAACACGCCAAACGCCAATGCCTATGATGCTGATTCCATCAAGGTTCTCAAGGGGTTGGATGCTGTCCGCAAGCGCCCCGGCATGTATATCGGCGATACCGATGACGGCTCTGGCCTGCACCATATGGTGTTTGAAGTCAGCGACAATGCCATCGACGAAGCGCTGGCGGGCCACTGCGATAAAATCGTTATCACATTAAATCCCGACGGATCGGTTTCGGTCGAAGACAACGGTCGCGGCATCCCGACGGGCATGCATACAGAAGAAGGCGTTTCCGCTGCCGAAGTCATCATGACGCAGCTTCATGCGGGCGGAAAGTTCGAGAATACGTCGGACGATAATGCCTATAAGGTTTCGGGCGGGCTGCACGGCGTCGGTGTCTCGGTCGTCAATGCGCTGTCCGAGTTCCTCGACCTGACGATCTGGCGCGACGGGCAGGAGCATTACATGCGCTTTGCCTTTGGTGACGCCGTTGCGCCGCTCAAGCTGATGGGTCCGGCGCCCGCCAGTGAGTCTGGGGGGGTCAAGAAGGGCACCAAAGTCACGTTCCTGCCCAGCCCCGCGACGTTCAAGATCATCGAGTTTGATTTCGAAAAGCTCGAACACCGCTACCGCGAACTGGCGTTCCTCAACTCGGGCGTTCGCTTGTTCCTGATCGATGCGCGCCACGCCGAACGCAAGGAAGTCGAGCTGTATTACGAAGGCGGGATTGCGGCGTTCGTCAAATATCTCGACCGCGCGAAGACCCCGCTCTTCCCCGATCCGATCGCGGTTCACGGCCAGCGCGACGGCGTCGGCATCGATGTCGCGCTCGAATGGAACGACAGTTACTACGAAAACGTCCTGCCGTTCACCAACAACATCCCGCAGCGCGACGGCGGCACGCATCTCTCGGCCTTCCGCGCCGCGCTGACGCGCACGCTCAACAATTACGCCGAAAAATCGGGGTTGATGAAGAAAGAAAAGGTCACGCTGACCGGCGAGGACATGCGCGAGGGGCTGACAGCGATCGTGTCGGTCAAATTGCCTGATCCCAAATTCTCGTCGCAGACCAAGGACAAGCTCGTCAGCTCCGAGGTCCGCCAGCCGCTCGAAAGCCTGATGGCCGACAAGATGGCCGAATGGCTCGAGGAAAACCCCGCGCACGCCCGCGCGATCATCCAGAAAACCATCGACGCTGCTGCTGCCCGCGAAGCTGCGAAAAAAGCGCGTGAAGCCAGCCGCAAATCGGTCATGGGCATCGCGTCGCTGCCCGGCAAACTCGCCGATTGCCAGGAAAAAGACCCTGCCAAGTCCGAACTCTTCCTCGTCGAAGGCGACAGCGCCGGCGGCTCCGCAAAACAAGGCCGCGACCGCCATTTTCAGGCGATCCTTCCTCTACGCGGCAAGATCCTGAACGTCGAACGCGCGCGGCTTGACCGGATGCTGTCATCCAAGGAAATCGGCACGCTCATTCAGGCAATGGGCACTGGCATCCACGATGATTTCAACATCGAAAAACTGCGCTATCACAAGATTGTCATCATGACCGACGCCGATGTCGACGGCGCGCATATCCGCACGCTGCTGCTGACGTTCTTCTACCGCCACATGCGCCATGTCATCGACAACGGCCATCTCTTCATCGCGCAGCCGCCGCTCTACAAGGCGTCGCGCGGGCGCAGCGAAATGTATCTGAAGGACGACAGTCAGCTCGACACCTATCTCGTCGAGGCGGGTGTTGCCTCGACGCGGCTCGAAGGGCCGGGCGGCGCGCGCTCGGGCGCGGACCTGATGCAGCTTGTCGAACATGCCCGGCGGATGCGCGCGCTGATGCGTTACGTCCCGCGCAAATATGATCCGACGATTATCGAAGCCTTCGCGCTGATGGGGGCGCTCGACCCCGATCTGCCGGTCGATGCGCGTCAGGCTGCTGCCGAGCGCGCCGCAAGCTGGCTCGACCGTGCCGATCCTGAAGCCAAATGGACCGCCAATATTGCAGATGAAGGCGGCTATCATCTCGAACGGCTGTGGCGCGGCGTCACCGATCACCACATTATCGAAAGCACTTTCCTGTTCAGTCAGGAAGCCCGCCGCCTGCACACGCTCGTCGCCGAGCAGGTGGATAGTTACACCGGGACGGCGCGACTGGTGACGGTGGCGAAGAGCGCCAGTGCCGCGGTCGAAACCGAAACCCCCACCGATGCCGAAAGCGAAGACGAAATCGCGCCAGTCTCAACCAAAGGCGCGTTCATCACGCGGCCCAGCGACCTGCTCGACGCAATCCTCGCCGCAGGTCGCAAGGGGCTGAGCATCCAGCGTTACAAAGGTCTTGGCGAAATGAACGCCGAACAGCTGTGGGAAACCACGCTCGACCCGCAGAACCGCGCGATGCTACGCGTCGAAGTGACGCAGGCCGAAATGGCGGATGAAATCTTCACGCGCCTGATGGGTGACGTCGTCGAGCCGCGCCGCGAGTTCATTCAGGACAATGCCCTGAACGTCGCCAATCTGGATGTTTGAGGCTTAGCGTCCGGCGGGTGCGGGCGGTGGGCCGGGTTCGACGCCCGGCGGCAATTGCCCCTGCGCCTGCATCTGTTGCATCTGCTGCTGCATTGCCTGAATTTCGGCCTGGCTGCGGAAATCGAGCAGATTCACGTCAAAGAACAGCACCGCGTTTGCGGGGATTGGCCCCTGCGCAGCAGAGCCGTAGCCAAGTGCGGGTGGAATGCAGAAGCGGTATTTCCCGCCAACCTGCATCAGTTTCAGAGCTTCGGTAAAGCCCGGAATCATGCCCGCCACGGGGAGCGGCGCGCGTTCGTTGGCGTCGAACGTCTTGCCATCCTTCAGCGTGCCCTTATAGCCAACCAGTGCGACATCGCTACCGGTCGGCTTGTTGCCCGCACCTGTCTTGATGGTCTGGAACATAAGGCCCGACGCGGTCGTAACCGGCTTCGTGCCCTTGAAGTCGGCGACACTGCATCCGCTGCCCGACACTGTCGACGTCCCCGCCCACGCCATCGCCCCAGCGGCGACACAGGCAGCCCCGACGCCCAGCCACAGCCGCGTCAACGAACCCTTTTTAATCGGGCGGAGCGGCACGGCCGTTACGTCGGACATGGGTTTATTTTACGCCGTCGCGCTCGAGGCGCTTGCGGTCCATCTTGCGCGCGCGGCGGACAGCAGCGGCACGTTCGCGCGCGCGCTTTTCCGACGGCTTTTCATAATGGCGACGAAGCTTCATTTCACGGTAAACGCCTTCGCGCTGCAGCTTCTTCTTGAGCGCGCGCAGCGCCTGGTCGACATTATTGTCGCGCACCATGATTTGCATAAAAAAATCAGCTCCGGATTCAAAAATAAACGCCACACGCGCGCTCGCGGTGGCGGAAGTTGGTGCCGTTAGCAGTGGATTCGGCAAAATTCAACCCTTAACCCTCTCCCCCTGCGGGA
>JAYWFN010000009.1:0-2738 GCA_043778785.1 Sphingomonas sp.
GGCCGAGAAATTTCTGGCCGAACTTGCCAACAACGCGACACATGATCAGGATGATCGCAAGCTGCAAAAAGAAATGGACGCTGAAATCACCCGGCGCGAAACTGTTTGCCGCCGCCGCGACGGCGAGACCGTGCGGATCAAGGACACCGGTCAGGGCGTCGATAGCGCTCTGAAACAGTTCCTGCACGAAATACCAGCCCCCATAAAATCGTATCGAAAATCAACAGAGCGTTGGCACCGGCTATGGTGACCCCTACGGGAATCGAACCCGTGTTTCAGCCGTGAAAGGGCCGCGTCCTAACCGCTAGACGAAGGGGCCGCTGCGAAGCGAATTGCGCGCATAGGCGAGGGTTTCGGGATGGTCAAGATCAGACTCGGTCCAGTCGGACCACAGGATGGCTCATCGATCCAGTCAATCACACCAAGCAGCGTCATCGAGATGCATTTCCGCCGCTGGTCGCGTGCCCCAATCGTCGATTTTGGCGCGGCCCGCGACCCACAGCCGGCGATCACGCGGCGCGCCGAGAAGCGCTTGCCCCAGCGCGGTATCGGCACTGCGAAATGCCACTGTTTTCAAGGAACGCCCGTCATCGCCCGCCATAACCGCGCGGACGTGACCACCACTGCCGACAATATCAGCCTTGATCACGCGCATCGGCCCGGCGGCAATGCGGGGCGCGGGCCAGCCCATGCCATAAGGTCCACCGGCCTCCAGTACTTCGACCAAGCCCGGCGTCACGCCACCGCAAGCCACAACCGCGTCGATCAGCAAGGCCCGGTCATGCCCGGCGCGGGCAACATCACCCGCAAGACGGTCGTCAATAAAATCGGCGAACGCCTCAACCTTGTCCGCGGCAATCGTCAGGCCCGCCGCCATCGCATGGCCGCCCCCCGCAACCAGCAAGCCCATATCCTTCGCGGCCAGCACCGCCGCACCAAGATCAACCCCCGACACCGACCGGCCCGATCCCTTGCCGACACCCTGGTCGTCGATGGCAATGACAATCGCGGGCTTGCCGAGTTTTTCCTTCAGCCGTCCCGCCACGATGCCGATCACGCCGGGATGCCATCCCTGCCCCGCAACAACCGCAACCGCGCGATTGCCCTTGCCGATCGATGCCGCCTCAGCCTCTGCCTGCACGCCGGTTTCAATCGCACGTCGCTCTTCATTCAGCCGGTCGAGTTCTTCGGCAATATCCTGCGCTTCTGCGGCATCATCGGTCGTCAGCAGCCGGACACCGAGATCAGACTTGCCGACCCGCCCCCCGGCATTGATCCGCGGCCCCAGTGCAAAGCCAAGGTCCGAACTAATCGGCGCGCGCTTCAGCCGTGACGCCGCGAGCAAGGCATTCAGCCCGGTATTGCGGCCCACCGCCATGACTTTCAGCCCCTGCGCCACGAACGCACGGTTCAACCCGCGCAAGCTGGCGACATCGGCGACGGTGCCCAGCGCGACAATGTCGAGCAGGTCCATCAGCTTTGGTTCAGGACGCACCGCAAAAAAACCGCGCGCGCGCAGCGTTCGCACCAAAGCCGCTGCCAGCAGAAACGCAACGCCCACGGCCGCCAGATGCCCATGCGCTGCGGCTTCCGCTGCCTCGTCAAGCCGGTTGGGGTTCACCAGCGCAAAGGCTTCGGGCAGTGCTACCGCGCACTGGTGATGATCGACCACGATCACGTCCACCCCAGCGGCCTTTGCCATCGCCAGCGCCTCGAACGCTTGCGCACCGCAATCGACCGTGACGATCAGCGAAGCCCCGCCTTCGGCAATGCGGACAAGCGCTTCGCCCGACGGGCCATAGCCTTCCATCAGCCGGTCGGGGATATAGGCTTTCGGTGACAGCCCAAGCGACCGCAACACACGGATCAGCAGCGCCGCCGACGTCGCGCCATCGACATCATAATCGCCGAACACTGTCACTGCTTCGCCGCCCAGCACGGCAGCCGCGAGCCGTTCCGCCGCGCGGTCCATATCCTGAAAAACCGACGGATCGGGCATGAACGCACGGATCGTCGGGTCACGATACGCCTCGACAGCATCCGCCGGGCACCCGCGCGCAAGCAAAAGCTGCGTCACGAGATCATCACAGTCACCATCGCCATGCCGCCAGCGCCACGACTGGCCCGTGATCGATGCCGTAATGTTGAGTAGGGTCATAACCGCTGCTCTACCGCGAATGCCGCCGACAGCAATGATTAACCACGCTTGCGGTTCGTTAACGATTTTGCACTTGGCGACGGCGTGAGACCGCGAGCAGGCAGCCGAGGTTCACAATCCGCTTTCGCACTCGAATTAAATAACAAGCGAGCGCCAGTTTCCATCGCCTTGTCGCAATTTTACATATTGATCAGAGGCTTGCGGAACGAACGAAAAATTAAGGCGTTCGGGTGTTACGTCGTTAAACAAGCAAAATACGCAACTGAGGGAGCATCTATGCAGGGGGCTGACTTTGCGGCAACCGATCTGGTCGAGCCGACCGATGCCAATGCCGAAGAAGCTTCTCTAAATCAGCAAGCGGGCTTGAGACCACTGCCGATCACATTTGTATCGGTGGCCTCGCTTGCGGTCGCGGCCTGTGGCGAAAGCGGTGCCGCGCCAAGTGCGGCCTTACCACCCCCCGTCGTCGGGTTGCCACCAACGCCACCACCAGCCCCAGCGCCCGCACCGGCACCGCCGCCTGCTCCCTCTCCTGCTCCCGCACCCCCTGCGCCCCCGCCCCCTGCACCGCCGCCACCGC
>JAYWFN010000010.1:0-15808 GCA_043778785.1 Sphingomonas sp.
CATTGTCTGATTGCACTGTAGATAAGCTTGCTCCAGAATTTGGGCAAACAACTGGCTCGGTTACCTTTCGAGGTTGTCGTGTAACGGGGATCATTGCAACGGGGCACAGTATTCTGCGCAAAGTCGTTTTTTCGGACGATACGAGCTTCACGCCCGAAGGTGGCGTGGGCTCTTTCGTGGAGCAGGAGGTGATACTCGACGCAACGTCGAAGATTCTCGGGTCTGTGCGACTGCTACGTACGACTTTTCGCTGGTTCGGCTTAGTAAATGGCGATGTGTGGCAGGACGATCCTCGCGACCGTCGGGCAATTGCGTCGGCCGATGCATCGGCAACGGGCCGTGTGAATGCCTGGGCGCCGCCAACCGTTGGGCAGGCTGCCTTGCGCCTTAGTGACGGCCTTTACTGCAAGAACTTTGTAAACAGCGCGCAGCGTGTGGCCGGAAGTGTGCCGCTGTTCGGCTGGTATTACGCCGAAGGCTGGATCGAGGTTCGTAACGTTGCGGTCGCATCCGGCTAGTTAGCGGTTGCCTGCTTTGAACCGGTGAAAATAGCGCAAGGCGCGTCCAAGGCCGGGATAGCGCGATGAGAACGGCAGCGAGCGCAACACCGTTACAACTCTACTCCCATCAAAACGCATTCCGGCTGAATGGCATTGTCAACGTCGTCAACAAAATCTTGGCATCGAGAATAAGGCTCCATCCAGCGACATACTCGAGATCGGCCTGAAGCCGGTCGCGCAGATTGCCCTCAAGAAAGGTATTGCCTCGAAAACCGCGAACCTGGGCAAGACCAGTGATCCCGGGTTTGACCACGTGCCGCTCCCAATAGGTCTCGTCGACTTCCCAATAAAGCAACGTTCCCGCCTTCGCGAGCGGTGCGTGCGGACGTGGACCGACCAGGCTCATGTCACCCATCAATACATTCAGTAATTGGGGCAGTTCGTCGATACTTGTTTTGCGGATGAACGCACCGACACGGGTCACGCGCGGATCGTTCCGCTCGGTCAACTTGGTCGCATTGTCATCCTGCTGGCTCGATTTCATTGACCTGAATTTCCAAATTCGAAACGATCGGTTGCCGATGCCGATCCGGTCCTGACGAAAAAAGACGGGGCCGCGACTGTCGAGTTTGATCGCAACGGCCACAACGAGGAAGGTAAGTACCAAAAAGGGCAGCATCGGGATTACGAGGGCCAGATCGAACAGGCGCTTCAGCAGCTCCTGTTCCCATGTCAGGCGACCATCACTCAGCAGCACGCTGGCGTGCCCGTCGCGCGCCGTTATGGCGAGTGGTTTAAGTTCGTCGAGTTCGGGGATGACAATTTCTGTGGGAACATCGAGCGTCTTGAGCGCCTGTGCCCAGTTTTCTCGTCGTGCCGGCGCGCAATGGACAATGACACTGTCCATTCCTTTTGCAAACAAGCCAAGCTGATTCATAGCACGCGAATCGCTTCGGTCGGGAAAAAGTCCGGCGTCCTTGGCATTCAGGGTGAACAAGCCGACGTCCTTTGGCTGGTGGCCGCCATCAAAAATGTGCAAATCTGCGAAAAGGCCGCGTGACGCGGGCACTTCATTATAGTTGGCAACGCCCCAGCGGAACACCGAAATCAAAACTGCGGCAAGCAATGTCCCGATAATGAACTGGGCGCGCGAAAATTCTGCACCCACCTTGAAAAGAAATGCCAAGAGCATGAGCGCCGCTGCAAGGAACAGGATCGATTTCAGGCCACGATATATGCTCGTTGACGCGCTAATGCCCGCCCGCGCGCTGTAGGCATTGTCGTGCAGTCCAAACATCAGCATCAGCGGCAGGCTTGCCGCGAGCACTTTTCCGATCTGCGGCAAATCTTCCAATCCATAGACGATGATGTTTGCAGACGTGAAACCAAGAATCAGCGCGGCAAAATCACTGATGATCAACGATGTCGTAATCAGTATCCGTGTCCTGCGCCGCTCTCTGCCATGGCGTTCTGCCGCATCGATCTTATGCGCAATATGGCGCGACGAGATGTCATCGTCTGTTGTGTCATTAGGCGCTGGCAATGGCATTGACGACAAGGGGTGGGCGGCCATTTTCACATTAAACTTTCGGACTGCGCGGCACACACGCTATAAAAGTCGATATGGTGCATAGCAACATGGCATTGTGTAATCAGCAAGCGTGGTGATGTAGCTTCCGCTTCCTTGTGCACCATCACGACCGCCTGCGTCCCGCGCCATTTGGCACATTGTCATATCGCGTTATAGGCCGCAAATATCCCGTTCAAGCCAAAGGCTCCCCATGACCTACACCCCACCCATCGCCGAACAGCGCTTTGTCCTCGAAACGATCACTGGGATCGGCGATCTCGGCGTGGACAGCGATATCGTCGATGCCATCCTCGAAGGCGCAGGCGCGTTCGCGGCGGGCGAATTTGCGACGCTCAACCGGATCGGCGACACCGTTGGCGCGCGCTGGGCGCCAAGTGACTCGGGCGGCAAAGTCACGATGCCTGACGGCTACAAAGCCGCCTATCAAGCCTATGTCGATGGCGGCTGGGGCTCGCTGGACGGGCCAGAGACAGCGGGCGGGCAGGGGCTGCCGTTCAGCCTCGCAACGGTCGTGCTCGAGGATCTCGGCTCGGCCAACATGGCCTTCACGCTGTGCCCGATGCTCACCGTCGGCGCGATCGAGGCGATCCATACCCACGGCAGCGATGAGCAGCGTGCCACCTATCTTCCCAAGCTCGTCAGTGGCGCATGGACCGGCACGATGAACTTGACTGAGCCGCAAGCCGGATCAGACGTCGGCGCTTTGCGGACGACGGCAACGCCGCGCGCCGACGGCAGCTACAGCATCGCAGGCACCAAGATTTATATCACGTTCGGCGACCATGACCTGACCGACAATATCATCCATCTCGTTCTCGCGCGCACGCCGGGTGCACCAGCGGGAACCAAGGGGATTTCGCTTTTCCTCGTCCCCAAATTCCGTCCCGCGCCCGATGGCCGTTTCACTGAAGCGAATGACGTCCGCTGCGTCTCGATCGAACATAAGCTCGGGATCAATGCCTCGCCGACCTGCGTGCTGTCCTACGGCGACAATGATGATTGCCGGGGCTGGCTGATCGGCCCCGAAATGGGTGGGATCCGTGCGATGTTCACGATGATGAACAATGCCCGATTGAATGTCGGGCTTCAGGGTGTCCAGATCGGCGAGCGCGCGACGCAGGCGGCGCTGGCCTATGCCAAGGACCGCATTCAGGGCGGTTCGACGATCATTGAGCATCCCGATGTCCGCCGGATGCTGCTGCGGATGAAAGCGCTCACTCAGGCTGCGCGCGCATTGATCTATTCGGCGGCGGGTTACGTCGACCGGGCGAATGCAGGCGTCGACGGGGCCAAATCGCGTGTCGATCTGCTCACGCCGCTGGCCAAGGCCTACGGGACGGACATCGGCTGCGAAGTCGCATCGCTTGGCGTGCAAATCCACGGCGGCATGGGCTTTGTCGAAGATACCGGCGCGGCCCAGCATTACCGCGACATCCGCATTGCCCCGATTTATGAAGGCACCAATGGCATTCAGGCCGCCGATCTCGTCGGTCGCAAGCTGACCGGCGATGGCGGTGCGGCACTGAAGGCATTGATTGCCGAAATCCGCATTGATGGGGCCGGGGAAGCCGCGCTGATGCACCTTGCCGACGCGGTTGAAAGCGCGGCCGACTATCTGTTGTCCGCGGGCATGGAAGACCGTCTTGCGGGCAGCTATCCCTTCCTCGACATGGTCGCGGTCATGACCTGCGGCGGCCTGATGACGCGGCAGGGCAGGGCGGCCGCGTCCGACAGCGCCTTCGACAAGGCAAAGCGCGTGACCGTGCGCTATTATCTCGACCATCTCGTCCCCGAAGCGCTGGGCAAGGCCGCGGCGGCGACGGCGGGGGCTGATATTCTCTATAAACTGACCGCCGAGGAACTTGCGGCCTAATTGATCGCGCCTATCTATATGCGGAACGGAGAATGCCCATGACCACCGAGACCGCCACTCTTGCTGCCGGATGCTTCTGGTGCGTCGAGCCGATTTTCAACAATCTGGCAGGCGTCGAAAGCGTCGAAAGCGGCTATATCGGCGGGCATGTTGCCGACCCGACCTACAAAGCGGTGTGCAGCGGCACCACCGGCCATGCCGAAGCGATCCGCATCGTGTTCGATCCGTCGGTGGTCACGCTCGACGAGATTTTCGACATTTTCTTCGAAATCCACGACCCGACGCAGCTCAATCGGCAGGGCAACGACATCGGCACGCAGTATCGCTCGGCCATTTTCCCGCATTCGCCCGAACAGGAAGCCGCAGCCCGCGCCGCAATTGTCCGGGCGCAGGCCGATCAATCAAAGCCGATTGTCACGACCATCGAACCCGATGCACCCTGGTATGTCGCCGAGGATTATCATCAGGAATATTTCGAACGCGAAGGCGCGACAAACCCCTATTGCCAGATGGTTGCCGCGCCGAAACTGGCGAAATTCCGCAAGAAACATGCGGATCGCCTCAAAACGTCAAACGCGATGGTATGATCTGAACCAGTCGACAAATTTGGGAATGCCGACGTCAAGCGAGGTTGTTGGCGCATAGCCGTGGTCGCGGCTTATGGGGTCGATATCGGCATAGGTCGCGGGCACGTCACCCGGCTGCATCGGCTGAAAATCGCAGACCGCTTTTTTGCCCGTCGCTGCTTCGATAAGCGCGATGAAGCGCATCAATTCTTCGGGCCGGTTGTTGCCGATGTTGTACAGGCCGTGCGGTGCCACGCTGCCACCCGGTTTTGGGGTGCCGTCATCCGCAGGCGCCTGGTCGCTGCACGCCAGCACACCGGCGACAATGTCGTCGATATAGGTGAAGTCGCGGCGCATCTTGCCGTGGTTGAAAACCTTGATCGGCTCACCGGCTAGGATCGCTTCGGTGAATAGCCACGGCGCCATGTCGGGCCGCCCCCACGGGCCATAAACCGTGAAAAAACGCAGGCCCGTCAGTGGAATGCGATAAAGATGTGCATAGGTTTCGCTCATCAATTCATCAGCGCGCTTGGTCGCGGCATACAGCGAAACAGGATGGTCGGCGCGATCCTCGACGCTGAACGGCATTTTCGTGTTGCCGCCATAAACCGAGGACGATGAGGCGTAGACCATCGGCACTTGCCGAGTGCGGGCAAGCTCGAGCATGTTCAAATGGCCGACGAGGTTGGATTTCACATAGACATGCGGATTGGTCAGCGAATAACGGACGCCGGCCTGCGCGCCAAGGTGGATAATCCGGTCGAAGCTCTCGCCCGCGAGCGGCATGTCCATCGCGAAATCAAAGGCATGGAACGCGAAGTCAGGGCCAACCAGTTCCGCCAGCCGCGCGCGTTTCAGCGCCGGATCATAATAATCGTTGAGATTGTCGATCCCGAGAATCTGATCGCCGCGCGCGAGAAGCGCTGCCGATACAGCAGCGCCGATAAACCCCGCTGCTCCCGTGACCAATATCCTCATCGGGCACCCACAGCAGCACGACGCAGTCTGTCGTTGATGGCGAGGCCCAGCCCGGTATCGGGTATGGACGCGACGGCGATCCGCTTGGCGGCTGACAGATCGGCCGTATGGAGCAGGTCAAACAGCCGGCCCGCCGCCTCGTTCAGATCGCCGCTCGAACTGAGGCTGCCGGTGCCCACAACATCGCCAAACCCCATATGCCATTCGTCGGCGGCGGCTGTGTCAGCATTCAGCCGCAATGGTTTGGACGGCGCATAATGGGCCGCCAGCTGTCCCGGCGCCTCGATGTCAACGCCGCCGCCAGTGACAGCATTGCATACAATGATAGGGCCGTGGCGAAGCAGATATATCGTGTCTCGCTCCACTTTCACGATGGTCGATTCGATGCCGCCCGCTGTCGGGCCATCATCGACGATCATCGGTATCTTGCCGGCGAGCGTGCGCAAGACATGGTCTGCGCGGGTCGGGGAAATACTGCCGCTGGCGTTGGCACTTGGTGCGGCGAGCGGCAGGCCCGTTGACACCAGCAAGGCGCGCATGGCTCTGTGATCGGGTATCCTGAGCGCAATTGTCGACAGTCCGGCCGTTGTCAGTGAAGCGATCTTCGCATCAGCACGAAGCGGCACAACGATCGTCAACGGCCCCGGCCAATATTGTTCGGCAAGTGTTACGGCGGCGGGACCGAATGTGCCGATGGCCCGCGCATCATCCATATTCCCGACATGCACGATCAGCGGATTGAACGCGGGGCGACCCTTCGCTGCGTAAATTTCTGCCACAGCCGACGCCGACGTTGCGTCAGCCGCAAGACCATAAACAGTTTCTGTCGGCACGGCGACGGGGTGCCCGGCCAAGATCAGCCGCGTCGCGTCGGCAATGGCCTGATCGGAAAAAGACACGACCTTGGTTTGCAAAGTCAGTGGCTCCAGATGCCACGCGTGTCGTAAATGACCTTGCCCTCGCGTTCCTCGGGCGGGACCGATTTGAAAAGGTCATGATCGACGAGCACGACCATGACATCGCATTCCAGCAACGCGCTGTCGATGTCGATCATTGTCGCGCCTGTGCCGTCAAAAACGGCAGGAAGAGCTTCGGTAAAGGGTTCGACAATGGAGATTCGCTGCCCGAACCGCTTGGCAAGATCGACGGCGACCTTGAGCGCTGGGCTCTCGCGGAAATCGTCGACATTGGCTTTGAATGCGAGGCCAAACAGCGCGACGCGCCCCGGATTGGCGTCGATCAATTTGCTGGCCTGATTGACCACATAATCGATTTTTGCATCGTTCACCTCGCGCGCGGTCCGGATCAGCGGGGTGATCTCGGGCGCGCTATGGACGATGAACCACGGGTCCACCGCAATGCAATGCCCGCCGACGCCGGGGCCAGGCGACAATATGTTGACGCGCGGGTGGCGATTGGCGAGGCGGATGACTTCCCACACATCAATACCCATTTTGTCGCTGACCATCGACAGTTCGTTGGCAAAAGCGATGTTGACGTCGCGAAAGGCATTCTCGCTCAGCTTGACCATTTCGGCGACGCGCGCGCTGGTCGTGATGCACGCGCCGCGCACAAAGCTTTTGTAAAACGCCAGCGCCTTGCGCGCGCAGCGTGGTGTGATGCCGCCGATACACCGGTCATTGTCGATCAGCTCGATCAGGATGCGACCGGGCAAAACGCGCTCGGGGCAATAGGCAATGGCAATGTCTGGCGTGCCGCTGCCTGTCTGGGGCACCGCAAGGTCGGGGCGCAGCGCGGCGATCAGGTCGCGAACGGCATCTGTCGTGCCAACGGGCGACGTCGATTCGAGGATGACGAGATCGCCAGCCTTCAGCACGGGTGCAATCGAGCGCGCGGCGCTGAGCACATAACCGATGTCGGGCGCGTGGTTTTCGTCGAAAGGGGTGGGGACAGCGATGAGGAATACGTCCGATGGCTCGACCGTCGTCGATGCCCGCAACAGGCCGCGCGCGACGACACCTTGAACCAGCGCGTCAAGATCGACTTCCTCGATATGCACCTGCCCCGCATTGACGGTATCGACCACGCTTTGGTGGACGTCGATGCCCAGCACCGACGCACCCGACCGCGCGACCACCGCAGCTGTGGGCAGGCCGATGTAGCCGAGGCCCATGACACAAACGGACGGGTGAACGCTAACCGGCATTGGCGATAACTTTCGCGATACGTGACGCGGCCTTGCCGTCGCCAAAGGGTGAATGGGCGTGGCTCATGGCGTCATAAGCGGACGGGTCATCGAGTAACTTTGAAACTTCGGCAACAATCGTCGCCGGATCGGTGCCGACCAGCTTGGCCGTACCTGCGACGATGCCTTCTGGCCGTTCGGTCGTTTCGCGCATGACGAGCACTGGCTTTCCGAATGTCGGTGCTTCTTCCTGAACCCCGCCGCTGTCGGTCAGCACAAGATGGCAACGGTCAAGCAAGCGGACAAAATCGGGATAATCGATCGGATCGATCAGCGCGATATTGTCGTTGCCCGCCAACGAACCCATTGCCGCACGGACGTTTGGATTGGGATGGACGGGGAAGATAATCCCGACATCGCCGCGCGCTGCAATCTGTGCAATCGCGCCTGCCATACCAGCCATTGCTTCAAAATTCTCGCGGCGGTGCGTCGTAACAGCAACGATCTTCCGGTCGTTGAAACGATCAATGACAACATCGATAGCCGTGCACATCGACGGATCGGCGGTCAGCCGGGCTCTTGTCGCGAGCAGCGCATCGATCACGGTGTTGCCGGTTTCGAAGATCGTATTTTCGGGCACGGCCTCGCGCCGCAACGCGTCTGCCGACGTTTTGGTCGGGGCAAAATGCTGATCGGCCATCGTGGCAACAATCTTGCGGTTTACTTCCTCGGGCCACGGATGGTGGATGTCGCCGCTGCGCAACCCCGCCTCGACATGCGACACCGGGATTTTGCGATAATAAGCCGCCAGCGCGCCGACCATTGCCGTCGCTGTGTCGCCTTGAACGATCACGCGATCAGGCTTTTCGATGTCGTAAACGGCGCCCAATTTCGTCAGCAGCGCCGCTGTAAGCCCGTCAAGTGTCTGCCCCGGCTGCATGATGTTAAGGTCATGGTCAGGCACAATCCCGCTCAAGCGCAAAATCTGGTCGAGCATTTCGCGGTGCTGCGCCGTCACGCAGACGCGGCAATCCACGCTTTCGGCGCGCAGGGCGGCGACCACAGGAAACAGCTTGATCGCCTCGGGGCGAGTGCCAAAGACAGCGAGGACTTTGGTCGGCATAGGCGGTCAGTCCCCCTTTCTTGATGCGACGACGCAAGCGCCGTAATGCCGTCAGTCTTGCACTCCGGTAAACGCAGCACCAACTTCAGGTCGAAATTACCCATTTTTCAGTGCCTTCGATACCGAGCGCGGTCAACCTGCCGCTGGCGAAGGCGCCCGTGTCGATCCCGATGCGGTTGGGCCGTTCGTCAACCTCTTCGGTGATTGAATGGCCGTGGACGACCATCATGCCGTGGTCGCGTGGATCATCGAGAAATTCGCGGCGGATCCAGCGCATATCGCTCGGGCGCTGCTCGTCGAGCGGGAGGCCGGGACGGATACCGGCATGAACAAACAGATAATCGCCGCACTGCCACTGATCGACAAAGCTGCGCAGGAAGGCGATGTGGTCAACCGGAATATGCGCGGCGATAAGGTCGGCAATATCGTCAAAGTCACAGGCATCATAGTCAGCTTCGGTCACGCCATAGCTCAGCAAGGTTTCGCGCCCGCCGACGCGGTGAAAAAGCCCTGCTGCTTTCCGATCGCCTTCCCACGCCCGGATCAGGATTTCTTCATGGTTTCCCATCAGGAGCACAGTTTTTGGCGATTTGGCCATGTGCATCGCCCGTTCGATCACACCGCGCGAATCAGCGCCGCGATCAACGAGATCGCCGAGCAAAACGAGTTTGGTGTCGGCGCGGCCGCGTGTGTCATCGTCAGCATCGATCATGCCGAGAAGGCTATCGAAACAATCGCGTCGCCCGTGAATATCGCCAATGGCATAGACGCGTTCTCCCGCTGGCAAAGCATAGGCCTGCGGTTCGGGATCAGCGGTGCGCGCGAAAAACTTTTTGAAGACCATGTTGATGGCTGAAACCGATAGTCAAAGGACGATGAACAGGCCCTTACACGCTTTCATGATCAATGAGCGAGCGAAGTTCGATGCCAATCCGGTTCATATGATCGCGGATGCGTGGCCAGCTTTGCGTCATGAAGCGATTGCGCTCGTCGTCACGCAGCCGGACGGTCGCGCCATCGGCGACAAACATGCCGACCCCGCGACGGACAGAGACATAGCCGTCATCCTGCAGCGACTGATAGGCTTTGGCGACGGTGAGCGGGTTTGCGCCGTGCTCGCTGGCAAAGGCGCGAACGGACGGAAGCTGATCGCCTTCGTTATAAGCGCCTTCCAGAATTGCCGCAGAAAGCAGCCCGCGAAGGCGCAGATAAACCGGAATTTCTGGTGACTCGCCCGCTGTCATGCAATGCTAATACACCAAGACACAACGCTTGTCAGCCCCAATTTATGACAACCTTGTCATAATCGGGACGGGGGCGTTCCTCGAGCGCGCGACCGGGCGATCCGATGAAAATGAAGCCGGCAATGCGCTCGCCGGGGCTGCCAAAAGCATTGCGCACCGCGTCCGAATAAGCCGGCCATCCGGTCAGCCAGCCACCGACAAAGCCACTGGCATGCGCCGCCGTCAGCAGGTTCATGCATGCCGCACCGACCGACAGTTGCTGTTCCCAAAGTGGAATTTTGCTGTCCGCAACCGGCGTAGACAGCGCGACGATCAGTGTCGGTGCCTGATTGGCAAATTGCGCCATTGATTCGATTTCGAGGCGACCTGCATCAGGCTTTTCGGCGCGGTAGGCTGTGGTGAGCAGGTCCGCGAGGCGTTCGCGCTGATCCTGCCCCACCACAACAAACCGCCAGGGGTTCAGCTTTCCGTGGTCGGGCACACGGATTGCCGCCTCCAGTATCGTGCGGAGCTGAGCCGCATCGGGACCAGGTTCGACCATATCGCGCGGCTTCCCCGACCGGCGGGTGCGCAAAAGCGCGAGCGGAGACGTGCGGTTGTTGAACATCTACAAGCGGCTAGCGAACCGATCCTGACAAAACAACCGTTCACCCTGAGCTTGTCGAAGGACTGTCCTTCACCTTTCGGCAGTAGTTAAGTAAGGACAGGGCTTCGACAAGCTCAGCCTGAACGGATTTTGTGAAGCAGTTCCTTATACTTTTTGCACTGACCGCTGCCGATCCCTCGCTGACCCGACTTCAGGCCGAAGACGCACGGATTGCGGCAATGAGCTGGCGGATGCAGACGGCCAATGCAGCGCTTTGTCCGCAAAATGCGCCTGTTTCGGGGTTGTCGATCCACGCGCTGTCGCAATATCGAGTCAGCCAACGCGCCGCCGCTATGTCGCAATTCGGGTTGCGCGACCGGGTCGGGGTGGCGGCAGTTGCGCCAGGAAGTGCGGCGGATCGCGCAGGGTTGAAGGTTGGCGACACGATTTATGGGGTCGACGGTCAGGAGACGCCGCCGGTCGGCACAAATGTAGGGTATGCGCCGGTAGGGCAGGTCGAAGCGATGATCGATGCGGCGCTTGCGGCTGCGCCGGCTGAATTGGAGATCATGCGCCCCGGCGGCGTCGAGGAACGGATCGAACTCGCCGGTGATCCGGGTTGTGCGTCGCGGGTTCAGATCATTGCCGGGGGGGCGATCAATGCGAAAGCGGATGGGCAATATGTTCAGATCAATGCCGCCATGCTCGATTTTGCCGCAAATGATGATGAACTCGCGGTCATCGTCGCGCATGAGTTGGCGCACAACATATTGCGCCATGTCGCCCTGAAAACGCCGTCGAAGCAGGCCGAATATGCCGCTGACCGCATGGGCGTCTGGCTGATGGCGCGCGCGGGTTATGATGTCGACGCTGTCGTGCCGTTCTGGACGCGGTTTGAAAAGCGGACGAACGCTGGTATTTTTGCTGACGGCAGCCATCCCTCACCGAAAAAGCGCATTGCTGCTGTTGCCAAGGCGGTCGCCGAACTGAAAGTGCAACGCGTCGCTGGAAAACCATTGATCCCAATCGCGCAATAATCTGGCTTCACACGGTCAATTTCCCCGCTAGTCTGCGCGTCAACAGACTAATCAGGTCCATTTGAGTTTTCGGGGAGTTTCTATGGCTATCATTCCGGCGATTGCGCTCGGCTTTTTGATGTTGCTGCTGCTGGGCGGTGTTTATGTTGCCGTCAATCGCGATCCGGAATTTGCGGGGCACCCCAAGGGGCTTTACGTCCTGTTTTTCGCCGAAATGTGGGAGCGCTTTTCTTATTACGGGATGCGTGCCCTCTTGATTTTCTACCTGACCAAGCATTGGCTCTTTGCCGATGACAAGGCCAATCTGATTTACGGTGCCTACACGTCACTGGTTTACATCACGCCAGTGCTCGGCGGCTATCTGGCGGACCGGTATCTCGGCCAGCGCAAGGCCGTGTTGTTCGGCGGGATCATGCTGGCCATCGGTCACGGGTTGATGGCCGTCGAGGGCACCGGCGGACAGGCCGATGCGACGATCAATATCTTCTGGGCCGCGCTCGCGTTCATCATTGTCGGGTCGGGTTTTCTGAAGGCCAATATTTCGGTGATCGTCGGCCAGCTTTACCCGCGCACCGACATCCGTCGCGACGGCGCCTATACGATTTTCTACGTCGGGATTAACGTCGGCGCGGCGATTGGCACAATCCTCGTCGGCTATCTCGGTGAGACCTATGGCTGGGGCTATGGCTTTGGCCTGGCGGGCATCGGCATGTTGCTCGGGCTGGTCGTCTTCGTCCTCGGCAAGCCGTTGTTGCTCGGCAATGGCGAAGCGCCGAACCCGCTGACCAAAGGCAAGGAATGGTCACTCTACGGCATTGGCGTCGCATCGGTGGCCGTGATCTGGGCATTGGTTCAGTATCAGAGCGTCATCCAGAATTTGCTGATCGTCTCCGGTGTCAGCTTGTTGCTCTATGTTCTCTACGCCGCGATGAAGCTTGAGCCACACGCCCGGGACAGGATGTTTGCCATCCTGTTTCTCATCGCGCTCAACCCGATTTTCTGGGGCTTGTTCGAACAAGCGGGCGGGTCGCTCAATCTTTACACTGACCGTTTTGTCGATCGTGCCGGCGTTCCGGCGTCGCTATTCCAATCGATCAACCCGATTTACATTGTCCTGCTCGGGCCGATTTTCGCGTGGCTCTGGGTCTGGCTGGGCAAGCGCGGCAAGGAACCGTCGGCACCCGCCAAATTCGGCCTTGCGCTGTTTCAGGTCGGCCTGTCGTTCTTGGTGTTTGTGTGGGGCGCAAGCTCTGTTGGCATGGGTGTCGCAACGCCGGTATTGTTCGTGTTCCTGATCTATTTCCTGCAAACGACCGGCGAGCTTTGCCTGTCACCTGTCGGTCTCAGCGCGATGAACCGGCTCGCGCCGAAACACCTCGCCAGCCTGATCATGGGGGCATGGTTCTACATGACGGCGGTCGGTAATTTCGTGGCGGGCAAGATCGGTGAGGCAACCGGCGGCGAGGGCGGCGTGATGACCAAAGAGGGGACGCTGGCCATTTATTCAACGATCGGCTGGTGGACGATCGGCATTGCGGTCGCGGTGCTTGCGGTATCCCCCGTCATCAAGAAATTGATGCATCTCGATACGTTGCAAGACGACATGGTGGAGGCGAAGTAATGCGGTTTGTTCTGGTGGCGGGCCTGTTGCTGGCTGGTTGTGCGACGACGTCTGCACCGAAGGTTGCGACCGGTTCGGGAAAACCGGCACCCGTCAAATGGAATGCCGATCCGTTTCCCTCGACCTATAAAGCCTATCCCGGCGTGCCCACGCTGATCCGCAATGTGACCATTTATGATGGCGAGGGCGGTCGTATCGAAAATGGCTCGGTCCTTTTCGCCGACGGCAAAATCACCTCCGTCGGCGGCGCGATGGCGGACAGCGATGTCCCGGCTGGTGCGACCGTCATCGATGGCACCGGCAAATGGGTGACACCGGGCATCATCGACATCCATTCACACCTTGGCGATTACCCCAGCCCCCAGGTCGCCGCGCATTCGGATGGCAACGAAGCCACCGGTCCCGTCCGCGCCGAAGTCTGGGCTGAACACAGCGTCTGGCCGCAGGATCCGGGGTTCAGCCGCGCCCTTGTCAACGGCGGGATCACCTCGCTTCAGATCCTCCCCGGATCGGCTAACCTGTTTGGCGGCCGGTCAGTGGTCCTCAAGAATGTCTATGCGCGGACGATGCAGGGCATGAAATTCCCCGGCGCGCCTTATGGGTTAAAAATGGCGTGCGGCGAAAACCCCAAGCGCGTTTACGGCAGCCGCAATCAGATGCCCTCGACGCGGATGGGCAATATCGCGGTTGATCGCCAGACTTGGGCGAAAGCGGTCGAGTATAAAAAGAAACTGGATAAGGGCGGCGACATCACGCGCGACATCGCGATGGATACGCTGGCGGGCGTCCTCGCCGGCGATATTCTTGTCCAGAACCATTGCTACCGTGCCGATGAAATGGCCATCGTCATCGATATGGCCAAGGAATTCGGCTATAAAGTCAGCACGTTCCACCACGCGGTCGAAAGCTACAAGATTGCCGATTTGCTGAAGGCCAACGGCATATGTTCGGCGATGTGGTCCGACTGGTGGGGGTTCAAGATGGAATCCTACGACGCGATCAACGAGAATATTCCGCTGGTCCACAATGCCGGAGCTTGTGCGATTGTCCATTCGGATGATCCCAACGGCATCCAGCGATTGAATCAGGAAGCCGCGAAAGCACTAGCCGACGGGCGACGGATCGGCATCAACGTGTCCGATGAAGTGGCATGGACGTGGCTCAGCTATAATCCCGCCAAGGCAATGGGTATTGCTGACAAGACGGGTAGCCTGAAGCCCGGCAAGATGGCCGATGTCGTCCTGTGGAACGGCAATCCCTTCAGCATTTACACGCGGCCCGAGCGGGTCTGGATCGACGGGGCTATGATGTATGATGCGAATGACCCCAAACGACGCCCGGTCAGCGATTTCGAGCTTGGCCAGACCGGTGAAGGGGATGTGAAGTGAAGCATGTTCTTCTTGCTTGCGCCGTTTTGATCGCAACGCCCGTGGCCGCCGAAACCGTTGCCATCACTGGCGGCATGGTCGCCATTGGGGACGGCTCGGCACCTGCTCAGGGCACGGTCGTTATTCGTGATGGCCGTATCGTCGCGGCGGGCAGCAGCGTTGCGGTGCCTGCGGGCGCGCGCACTGTGGATGCGATCGGCAAGTGGGTTTCGACCGGCATTGTCGCGGGCTTCTCGCGGCTCGGCCTTGTCGGCGTCGACGCCGTTGATGAAACCAACGATACCGGCGCCGGCAAGTCGGTCTTCAGCGCGTCTATCGACGTGGCATCCGCCATCAACCCGCGCGTGCCCGCAATCGCTGTCAGTCGTGCTGCGGGCGTAACGCGTGCGATTGTCGCGCCCGATGGCGGCGGCACGATGTTTGTCGGCGAAGGAGCCATAATCGACACGGGCAACGATCCCGACGCGATTACAAAAGCGCGCGCGTTCCAGTTCGTCGAATTCGGCGAAGCCGGGGCAGGGCGGTCGGGCGGTAGCCGTGCGGCATCACAAGCCTTCTTTCGCAACGCGCTCGACGAAGCGCGCGACTATGCCCGCAATCCCGCCGCTTACGATGGGCGCAGCAAGGATTCGATTCTGATGCGCCGCGATGTCGCGGCACTCGTGCCGGTGATGCAGGGCAAGATGCCGCTTTATATCCATGTCGAAAGTGGCCCGGACATCTTGCAGATGCTCGCGCTGAAGAAGGATTATCCGGCGCTGCGGATCGTCCTCGTCGGTGTTGCAGAAGGTTGGACTGTCGCGCGCCAGATTGCAGCGGCGGGCGTGCCCGTGATTGCCTCCGCGCTCAATGATCTGCCTGCCTCGTTTGAGCAATTGGCCGCCACGCAATCGAATGTCGGGCGAATGAAAGCGGCGGGGGTTATGCTCGCCATCGGCATGATCGACGACAACGACACGCGGCAGGCGCAACAGACGCCGCAGATGGCAGGCAATCTTGTCGCGCTGACGCGTGTGCCGGGCGCAACGGGGCTCAGCTGGGCCGATGCTTTTGCCGCGATCACGTCGAAGCCTGCCGAGATCGCCGGGCTTGACGATCAGATCGGCTCGCTCCGTCCCGGGCGCCGCGCCGATGTCGTCATCTGGTCGGGCGATC
>JAYWFN010000011.1:0-2725 GCA_043778785.1 Sphingomonas sp.
TGCCGCCCGCGCCGCCGACGCCGATCACGCTGATCCGCGGCCGCAGTTCGTCAACCTCTGGTGCAAGAAATTCGATGCTCATCTTCATGTCTCCTTCGACATTGCAAGCGGGCACGGGCTCGGCCCCCTTGACACTAGTGCACTATTCGAATCGCCGATTCACTATAAAAAGTAACGACTCGGCAATTTTTCTGACTTTTTTTAATAGCCGCTCCGGAAAGCGGCCATCATTCGCGACATAAATCCACTCGCCGGCATTCGCGTGACCATTTGGCCGTCCGCTACAATGGCGCGCAGATCAACCGGGTCTGTCGCTGCATAGTGGATCAGACCTGCGAGTGTTGCGAAACCCGGGCCGCTATGCGCATCGGGCAAACCGACGATATTTCGCGGCCGTCCGATGCGAACCGCTCGTCCCAGCGTTCCTTGTGCATAATCGGCAAGGCCTTTAAGCTCCGCACCACCGCCGGTCAGCACAACCTGTCGACCGACCGGCCCGGTAAAGCCCAGGTCCTTGAGCGCTTTTGCGACTTCCCCCATCAGATGTTCGAGCCGCTGGCGAATGACCGAGATCAGTGCCGCTCGCGTGATCCGCGCCGTCTCGCCGGGCTCTTCATCGGTGGACAAAGGCGCGACTTCGATCATGTCATGATTGTCGCGCGGTGATGCGGTTGCCGAACCAAAGAAGCATTTCATCCGCTCCGCCTGGCTCCGCCGCGTCCCGAATGCGCTCGCAATGTCGTCGGTGATGTCGGCGCTGCCGAACGGGATCGATGTCAGTCCTACAAGCAATCCGCCCGCGAACAACGACACGTTGGTTACCCCTGCCCCGACCTCGACCAGCGCCACGCCCAGTTCGCGTTCTTCATCAGACAGACAGGCCATGCCGGTCGCGACCGGCGACGCCACAATCGACTTCACTTCGAGATGTGCCGAGCGCACGCATAAATCGAGATTGCGCACCGGCGAGCCGTCCGCCGCGACGACATGAATATCCACCCCCAGCGTGTCGGCGTGCAGCCCCAGCGGTTTCTTCACGCCTTTCAAGCCGTCGAGTGTATAGAGCGTCGGCTGCGCGTGCAGGACCATCCGTCCCTCGGGATCAATCGAGCTGCGTCCTGCCGCCAGCAGTTCGTCGATGTCTTCCTGCTCGATCCGGTGCCCGCCCAGTTCGACCTCGACCGAGGCGATGTCGCTGATCAATCCGCCGGCGGAAAAGCTGACCCAGACATCCTCGATATTGATGCCCGCGATCCGCTCTGCCTGCTCGACGGCTTCACGTACTGCTTTTTCGGTCATGTCCATGTCGGCGATGTAGCCGCGCCGCACGCCCTTGCTCTCGCGCTGTCCCGTGCCGAGCACCGTCAGTTCGCCCTGTTCACCGCGTTCGGCAATCAGCGCGGATACTTTCCACGACCCGATGTCGAGCGCCGTAATCAGATTCTCGCGCCGTGGCTGCGCCATTATGCTGTTCCCCCCTGTTCGTCGATTTCAGGCCCGCTTTCGGCATTCTCGGTCGGCTTGTCGATTGCTGGCTTGTTCTTGCCCACCCGCACAAACATTTTCACCGGATCGCGCATGTCGAAACGCACGAACCCACGTCCCAGAAAACCGTCTTTGCCGTCGAGCGCCGCAAACTTATTGAGTGCGGTCGCTGATGCTTGCTCGCCTTCGGGCAATGCCAGCACTTCGCCCGACTGGAACTTCAAATCCCAGCGTCGCCCACCGACCCACGTCGCCCCCGCCAGCATCGGTTTCAGGCGCGGGGCATGGGTCATGAGTTCAGTCAACGCCGTCGCCTGAACATTGGCATCGGGACCGATGACCAGTGGCAGATCGGGCATTGCATTGAGCGCGACCGGCTCGAGCACAATCCCGCCCGCGTCGATCAACGACAACCGCCCGCCATTTTGCCAGACCGCAGCGGGCTTGCGTTCGACAATGTCGACCACCAGCGTATCGGGCAGCCGCCGCGATACGCGCGCATCGGCGATCCAGCCATATTGCAGGAGCTGCGACCGCACTTTGTTCAGATCGACCAGCGGCATCGCCCGGCTGTTCTGGTCAAGCGCCACGGCATAGACTGTCAACCGCTCCATCCGGTCGATGCCTGTCACTTCAACACGCTTGACCGCAAAGCCCGCGCGACCAACGCCTTCGGCCATCTGGTTGCCGACATAGCCGGGAACGCCGAGCATCACGGCAATCGCGACCACCGCACCGCCCGCCGTGGCGAGAATGGTCCACGTCGCCAGCCGCTGCCACATAGCCGCACTGATCGGGATCGCGCCGATCGCGCGCGTCAGCATCGATGGCTGCTTTTTACCCCGTGTCGTGCGTTTTACAGGCGGTCGCTTGCCCCGTTTGATGGTTGCGGCGGCGGTCATAGCGCGTCTTCCAATATCGTCTGGACCAGCTGGTCATAAGAAATGCCGAGATATTTCGCTTGTTCGGGCACAAGGCTGAGCGGGGTCATACCGGGCTGCGTGTTGACTTCGAGCAGGAACAATCCTTCAACGCCTTTCTCGTCATCCCAGCGGAAGTCCGACCGCGATGTGCCCTTGCAGCCGAGCACGCGATGCGACTTCAGCGCCATGTCGAGGCAGGCATGGGCAATGTCGTCAGGAATGTTTGCCGGGCAGATATGCTCGGTCATGCCCTCGGTATATTTGGAGTCATAGTCATAGAAACCGCTCTTGGGCTTCAGTTCGGTAACAGCCAGCGC
>JAYWFN010000012.1:0-2704 GCA_043778785.1 Sphingomonas sp.
TCTGGCCCGCCCACAAGACTGGCTGTTTCCGGGTCGCACGCCCGACAAGGCCATCGACGTCAGCGTGCTCTTTGCAGCCTGTCGCTCGGCGACCAAGGCCGCAGGTCTGACCAAGCGCGTGAGCGTCCACACGCTTAGACACAGTTTTGCGACGCATCTGCTCGAAAGCGGTGTCGATATCCGGATCATCCAGGTGCTGCTGGGTCACCGCAACCTGTCGACGACTGCGCTCTACACCCAGGTCGCCACATCGACGATTGCCACGACGCAGAGTCCACTTGACCGCTTGAACCTCGAGTTCGTGCTGCCCGCCTGAGTTGCGCAGTGCGTCCCGCGCTCGAAGTGGCGGACGTCTTTCGCCGCCACGGTCCTGTTTATCGTCTTGCCCATGACGGTCATCTCGGCCGCGTCGAGCGCCGCGTCATGTCAGCGATTGAGCTTTGCCGAACCGCAGCCCTCGGTGGACATGTCGAGGCCTGCGACGACTGCGGCCACAGCCGGGTCTGTTATAACTCGTGTCGCAATAGACATTGCAACAAGTGCCAGGCAGCGGCGCGAGAACGATGGCTCGCCGCGCGCGAAGCCGACCTTCTGCCGATCCCGTATTTTCACGTCGTGTTTACGGTGCCCGCCGAGATTGCGGCGATCGCTTACCAGAACAAGGCACGCGTCTACGCGATCCTGTTCGATGCTGTGGCCGACACGCTCAAGACCATTGGTGCCGATCCCAGGCATCTTGGCGGCGAACTCGGCTTTATCGCCATCCTCCACACCTGGGGGCAGACGCTCACCCACCATCCACACATCCACTGCCTCGTTCCCGGCGGCGCGCTGTCGGCAGACGGCCAACGCTGGATCGCCTGCCGTCCACGCTTCTTCCTGCCCATCCCGGTGCTTTCACTCTTGTTCCGACGGCTATTCCTCAAGCGGTTGCAGGCAGCCCATGCCGCCGGGCGATTGCAGTTCTTCGGCTCGCTGGTGGAGCTGAGCACCAAGCGCGCCTTTGACGAAGCACTCAGGCCGATGCGCAAAAAGTCATGGGTCGTTTATGCCAAGCCACCCTTTGGTTCGCCGCAGCACGTCCTTGCCTATCTCGGACGCTACACCCACCGCGTCGCGATCGCGAACAGTCGCTTGATCAGCATGACGGACGGAACCGTCAGCTTCAGATGGCGTGATTACCGACATGGCAATGCACAAAAACTCATGACCCTGGAGGCCGACGAGTTCATTCGCCGTTTCTTGCTTCACAGCCTGCCCGACGGTTTTCATCGCATCCGCCACTACGGTTTTCTCGCCAATGGCTGCCGGCGCACCCGTCTCGCGACCATCCGCCCCTTGCTGGCAGCAATGGCGCCCATCACCATCGACAACGAGAAGGCGGCACCCTGCCGCAAGCTCCCCGGCTTTGATCCCACCGCATGCCCTTGCTGCGGCGGGACGTTGCGCATCGTCGGAACATTGCCGCGCGACCTGACAAGCCGCGCTCGGGCACCTCCGGGCATGACATGAGCATGCGCCATTCCCCAAGTATCATGCATGGTGCCGCGACACCTCGGTCGAGCGGCAGCGTGGGACGTTTTGTCACCCGTCGCCTGGACAGGCATCGTGCAGGCCAGAGCACGTCAGCAGCGAGTGCAAAGCCACTCTCCGGATCGTCGTCCAAGTGGCAGATATCGGATAAACGCACCGGACCAGCCCCTGAACGCTGGCGCCGTCCATCGAGCCCGCCACCACTAAATCCATAGCGACCACCGCGTCATCGAGTTCGTTCAATCCGGCTTCAATGAGGTCGCGCACCACGCCAGGATCGACGCTCACCGCCGCGCGACCTCACAGAACCCTCCGTATTCCCAAACGGGCTGATGTTCGATTCAATGGTCGCGAACCGAATGGAGGTTGGCGATGGCATCGGCACTGGCGCTTCGAGATGATTTCACGGCCCCGAGGATGAGGGCACTGGCGCGGTCCAGCCGGGACGCCAACCAGGTGCGTCGGCTGCTTGCCCTGGCGACGATTTATGAGGGCGGCACTCGCGGCGATGCGGCGCAGTTTGGCGGGGTTGGTCTGCAGACGGTTCGCGATTGGGTTCTGCGGTTCAACGCCACCGGTCCTGATGGCCTGATCGACATATTGCCCCCCGGCGGGGCGGCGTTGTTGGATGACGCGCAGCGCCAGGCTTTGGCGCAGATCGTTGAGAGCGGTCCGATCCCGGCCTCGCACGGTGTCGTGCGCTGGCGGTTAATCGATCTGGCGCAGTGGGTCTGGGACGAGTTCGCGATCAGCGTCAGCAAGCAGACATTGAGCCGAGAGCTGCGCGCGCTTGGCTATCGCAAGCTGTCGGCGCGGCCGCGTCATCATGCCCAGGATGATGACGCCATCCCGACATTTAAAAAAACTTCCCCGCCCAAGTGGCGGCGATCCGGGCAACGCTCCCGCGCGGAACACCGATAGAGCTGTGGTGGCAGGACGAGGCGCGGGTCGGCCAGAAGAATGGGATCACCCGTCGCTGGGCGCGTCGTGGAACCCGCCCTTCGGCGCCGAAGGACCAGCGCACGGCATCGGCCTATATCTATGGGGCGATCTGCCCGGCGGAGGGCAAGGGAGCAGCGCTCGTGCTGCCGCGATGCAATACCCAAGGGATGACCTTGCACCTGGCCGAAATATCCGCCGCTGTCGCGCCCGGCGCCCACGCCATCCTGCT
>JAYWFN010000013.1:0-6505 GCA_043778785.1 Sphingomonas sp.
CGCCCGAACCGCCGACGTCATCGGGGTTCGCGCTGCCACCTGAAAATTCGTGGAAGATCACGCGGTAGGGTTTCGCCATCACGTTCGCGAGCATGTTGAGCCGTCCGCGATGCGCCATGCCATAGACGATCTCGCGCACGCCCATCGCGCCACCATATTTGATAATGCTTTCAAGCGCGGGGATCATCGCTTCGCCACCGTCAAGGCCAAAGCGTTTGGTGCCGACATATTTCTTGCCGAGGAAGCGTTCCCACTGTTCGGCTTCGATCACTTTGGCGAGGATGGCTTTCTTGCCCTCGGGGCTGAACGCGATTGCCGCGTCCTTGCCTTCCATGCGTTCCTGCAGGAAGCGGCGTTCTTCGACATCCGAAATGTGCATATATTCGAGGCCGACATTGCCGCAATAATTGGCGCGCAGCGTGGCAACAAGCTCGCGGATGCTGCCCCATTCATAGCCCAGCGCCCCGCCAAGATAGATTTTCCGGTCAAGATCGGCTTCGGTAAAGCCGTGATATTCGGGGGTGAGGTCGGCGGGAAGGTCGGTCTTGGTCAGGCCGAGCGGATCGAGGTTGGCGGCAAGGTGCCCGCGCACGCGATAGGTGCGGATCAGCATCATCGCCTTGATCGAGTCCGACGCGGCCTTGACCAGATCGCCTTCAGCCACCGGCGCGCCTGCTTTGGCGGCGGCTTTCTTGATCTCCACGGCCATCTGCGTGGGGTCGAGCGCCGCCGTCAGGTCATCGTTGACCAGCGGCGACCAACCGGCCCGCGCCCACGACGGTCCCGCTTCATGTTCACTTTCGAAATTCTGGCTCTCAAGTCCCATAGTCGGTCCTTCCAAATCCTCTCCTGAGCGAAGACTCAGGGGAGGGGGACCATGCGAAGCATGGTGGAGGGGTGGACACTGCTTGCCCCTCCACCGCTCTACGAGCGGTCCCCCTCCCCCAAGTCTACGCTTGGGGGAGGATTTTAGTTCATCCCTTCAACAAAGCCTTCAGCGTCACGCCAAGTTCCGATGGTGACGGCGAAACTTTAATCGCCGCCGCTTCCATCGCCGCGATCTTGTCCTCCGCGCCGCCCTTGCCGCCCGATACGATTGCGCCGGCGTGGCCCATCCGGCGTCCGGGAGGGGCAGTGAGTCCTGCAATAAACCCGACCATCGGTTTCTTGCGCCCGCGCTTGGCTTCGTCGATCAGAAATTGCGCGCCTTGCTCTTCGGCATCGCCGCCGATTTCGCCGATCATGATGATCGATTGAGTCGCGTCGTCGGCCATGAACAGTTCGAGGACATCGACGAAATTGGTGCCGTTGACCGGATCGCCACCGATGCCGACTGCGGTGGTCTGGCCGAGCCCTTCGGCCGTCGTCTGGAACACCGCTTCATAGGTAAGCGTGCCCGAGCGCGAGACGACGCCGACCGACCCCTTCGAAAAGATGCTGCCCGGCATGATGCCGATCTTGCACTCGCCGGGCGTGAGGACGCCGGGGCAGTTTGGCCCGATCAGCCGCGATTTGGAGCCGCTGAGCGCGCGCTTGACCTTGACCATGTCGAGCACCGGAATCCCTTCGGTAATGCACACGATCAGCGGCACTTCGGCGTCGATTGCCTCGAGAATCGAGTCTGCGGCAAAGGGCGGCGGGACATAAACGACACTCGCGGTTGCCTGCGTTTTCGCAACCGCCTCGGCCACGGTGTCGAACACCGGCAACCCGATATGCGTCGAGCCGCCCTTACCCGGCGTGACCCCGCCAACCATCTGCGTGCCATAAGCCAGCGCCTGTTCGGTATGGAACGTCCCGGTTTCGCCGGTCATCCCCTGCGTGATAACACGGGTGTTTTTGTTGACGAGGATGCTCATTTTGTGTGTTCCTAAATCCAGCTTTTTACGTGCTGATTGGCATTCAGGTTTGTCGGTCCATCACGCGCAGGGAAATACGAACCATCTGGGTTTCGCCCAATGATCTTTGTGCGCCACAGCCATTCGAGGTCTTTTGAAATATCGCCTTCTCGATTCTGATCGCCAAAAATTACTTCAGCGATTTCTCGTCCGGTCATCTGTGGACGGTAGCGCAATACCCCTTCGATGGTTTGAGCTACCGTCGTAGGATCGAAGCTCACGAAAGCGATCCATCAATCGCCCGACACGCCACCAGCAATTCCTTCACCGCATCGACCGAGACCGTCAGCCCCGCCTTGTCCTTGGCGTCCAGCTCGATCTCGATCACTTTCTCCACGCCGCCCGCACCGATCTGGACGGGGACGCCGACATACAAATCCTTCACGCCATATTGGCCGGTGACATAGGCCGCGCAGGGCAGGATGCGCTTCTGGTCATTGAGGAAGGCTTCGGCCATTGCGATGCCGCTCGCCGCGGGCGCGTAGAAAGCCGAACCATTGCCGAGCAGGGCGACGATCTCGCCGCCGCCGCCGCGCGTGCGCTTGACGATCGCGTCGATCTTGTCCTGTGATGACAGGCCCATCTTGACCAGATCGGGCACCGGAATGCCGTTGACCGTCGAATAGCGGACGACGGGGACCATCGTGTCGCCATGCCCGCCGAGCACGAACGTGTTAACGTCGCGGACCGAAACCTTGAATTCGTCGGCGATGAAATGGCTGAATCTTGCCGAGTCCAGCACGCCCGCCATGCCGACGACCATATGGTGCGGCAGGCCGGAGAATTCGCGCAAGGCCCAGACCATCGCGTCGAGCGGGTTGGTGATGCAGATGACGAACGCGCCCGGCGCATTGGCCTTGATACCCTCGCCAACCGCTTTCATGACTTTCAAATTGATGCCGAGCAGATCGTCACGGCTCATCCCTGCCTTGCGCGGGATACCGGCGGTGACGATGATGACGTCCGCGCCGGCAATGTCCTTGTAATCATTGGTGCCGGTGATCTTCGCATCGAACCCCTCGATCGGCCCGCATTGCGACAGGTCGAGGGCCTTGCCCTGCGGAATGCCTTCGACAACATCGAACAGGACGATGTCGCCCAATTCCTTCTGCGCCGCGAGATGGGCGAGCGTGCCGCCGATATTGCCTGCGCCGATCAGCGCGATTTTCTTGCGAGCCATGGGGCGCGTTCCTTCCGTTGGATTGGGGAATTACACGCGCCCTTAAGCGCAGAAAGTTAAGCCATCAACAGCGATCTTTGCAAATGGTTCGCAGTAGCGAAAAGAGTTTCGCGCGAAATAGGCTTTTAGTGACAACTTCGTAAACTTCGAGCTTGTTACTTCCCCGTCAGCGCTGTCAGCATGATTTCCCAATGCTTGACATTGTCGTCGAGCGCCTTTACCGGCAGGCGTTCGTCCTTGCCATGCGCGCGCATATCATCGGGGACGCGGACCCACGCGCCGTTCGTCCCATAAACCGGAATGCCCGCCACGCGGAACGGCCGCGCATCGCTCGCCCCCGTCGACATTTCGGGGGCAACCGGCATACCGGGGTGGATCGTCGTGACGGCCTTGGTCAGCGCGGCAGTAACATCCGCACGCAAGGGCGAGGCCAGCGATGCGACATAAGGGTCGTTGCGCGTCACCACAATGTTGGAGTCATTGGCGATCTTCTCAAGCTCCACCTTGACCGCATTCGGATCAATGCCGGGGAATATCCGGCAATTGACCATTGCGGTTGCCAGTTGGGGCAGGGCATTGTCGGCATGTCCGGCAAACAAACGCGTGGGGACGCACCGTGTCCGCGTCAGGCCGACTTCCTTTTCATCGGCCTCGATAATGTCCGCCGCCGCACCGTCTTTCGGGTTTTTCAACCACGCCCGCATGGCATTGCCCAGCGGCCCAGGCTCGAGCTTTTGCCGCGCATCGAAATAGGCGCGGGTGGTTTCGCTCTGCATCGGTTCGAAGCGATACGCCTCAAGCCGCCCCAGCGCTTGCGCAAGCTGATAGATTGCATTGTCCTTGCGCGGCTTCGACGAATGACCGCCGCGGTTGCGCACGGTGAACGTATAACCGGCAAAAGTCTTTTCGGCCGTTTGCATGAAGAAGCCGATGGGCTTGTCACTCATCGTAAACCCGCCGCCACCGCCGTCGGCATTCAGGCCGAACTCGGGATTGCCCAGCGCCTCGCGCCATTCGGTCGCGCCTTTGTCTGCGCCAAAGCCGTTGGTTTCCTCATCCCCTGTAAAGAAGACGACGATGTCGCGCTTTGGTTTGAAGCCGCTGGCGCGCAGCTTGATCAGCGCTTGGGTGATGCCGACGATGCCATCCTTCATGTCGATGGTCCCGCGCCCGTAATAATAGCCGTCTTTCTCGGTCAGAACGAACGGATCGGTCGTCGAATCTTCGCGCTTGGCTTCGACCACATCCATATGGCCCATGAGCATGATGGGGCGCAGCGTGGGCTTCCCTGCGGCGCGCCAGCGGACGATCAGCGCGGCGGTCTTGTCGCCTGTTGTGTCGTAAGCGACCACTTTGATGTCGGCTTCGGGAAAGCCCGCCGCTTTATATTGATCCGCCAGATATTGCGCCATTTCAGGCACTTTCCCGCGACCGAGCACGGTCGGGATATTGACGACCTTTTCAAACATTGCGCGCGTCGTATCGGGTGCGGCAACGGCGGGTGTGGCGATCAGGGCAGTGGCAGCGAGTAGCAAAGCAGTGCGCATGGCGAATCCTCCGGTTGGCCGCACGCTAGCGCCGCCGCCACGATGCGCAAGCGGTCAGTGCGCCTGCTGGCTCGCGCGTTGCGGCAGGAGCAGGATCAGCGCGCCGATGGCGACCGCGAGGACCAGCGACGCCAGCGGACGGCTGAAATCGAGCCCGCCCTTGGCCAGCGGCTTGTCGAGGAAGTCGCCGACTGCCGCGCCCAGAGGCCGCGTCAGGATGAATGCCGCCCAGAACAGCGCAACGCGGCTGATATGCGTCCGGTAATATAATGCCGCGACCACGGCGAGCGCGATGGCAAAGATGCCTGCCGCCCCGATATAACCGAGGTTGCCCGTATCCGCCGTCCAGTCGCCCAGCGCTGTGCCCAGCGTTTGCGAAAAGGTGATCGTGACCCAGTAGAATGTTTCCGCCTTCGCGGTGCGCACCGAGTCCACCGAGATCGAACCAAGCGCGCGATACCAGACGAACAGGCTGGCAAGAACGCAGGCCAGCAGCAGGATTGATCCGCCGGGATAGCCGATCCCCATTGACCGCGTGGCATAATCGGCCATCGTTGTGCCCGCTGTGGTCGAAGCAATGATTGTAGCCCAATATAGCCACGGCTCGAACGCTCGCGCCCTGATCTGGAGCCAGACCAAGGCAATGAGAATCGTCGCAAAGATTGCGGTGCTGAGCAGATAACCAAGGTCCATCGACATCGAGAAGGTATCGCCCGCTGTTTCGCCCAGCGTGGTCGCAAGGATTTTGATGATCCAGAACCCGAGCGTGACAGCGGGAACCTTGCTGCTTGTCAGATCGGCCTTCGTCATGTCCCATGTCCTTCGGCCATATAATCGATGCTTTGCATTTCCATCAGGCGGCTGACGGTGCGTTCGAATTCAAAAGCGCCCCCAGAATCCATAGTGCCGCTGTCGTAAAGCTGAACGGGGTCAGCATCGGCAGTGGCGATCAGTTTGACTTTATACTCGTAAAGCGCGTCGATCAGCGTGACGAAACGGGCGGCCTCGTTGCGGTTTTCGGGGCCGAGTTTGGGAATGCCGACAACAAAGACGCTGTGATAGCGGCGGGTAATGGCGAGATAGTCCGAAGCCCCCCGCGCCTCGCCACAAAGGCGCTTAAAGCTGAAAACCGCTACGCCTTTCAGGCTCTTGGGGACATGCAGCATCCGGCTACCACCAAGATCAATTTCGGCTGTGGGGACGTGCAACGCGTCCTCGGGCGGATAGTCAGTCAATTTGAAAAAAGCCTCGCGCACCGCGGCGGTGGCTTCGGGGCCATTGGGGACATGCCAGGTCTTCACACCGCTCAGGCGCTGCATCCGGTAATCGATCGGGCCGTTGAGCGCGATGACGTCCAGACGACGTTCCACCGTGTCGATAAACGGCAGGAAATGTTCGCGGTTGAGGCCGTCTTTGTAAAGATCCGACGGTGGCCGGTTCGACGCCGCGACGACTGTCACGCCCTGATCGAGCAAGCCGGTGAACAGCCGCGACAGGATCATCGCATCGGCGCTGTTGTTCACGACCATCTCGTCGAAACACAGGCAACGCGCGTCCTGCGCGAAATCGAGCGCGACGTGGGGGATGGGGTCGCCCGGCTTCGCTTCGCGCCAAGCGCGCATCGCCCGGTGCATCTCGATCATGAATTCGTGGAAATGGATGCGACGCTTGCGGCGGATGTCGAGGCTGTCGAAAAACAAATCCATCAGCATCGATTTGCCGCGGCCGACGCCACCCCACAGATAAATGCCCTTGGGCGGCTCGGGCTGCGCCTTGATCATCCGCCACAGGATCGACCCGCGCGGGGGCACGGCTTCGAGTTCGGCTTGCAAGCGGTTGAGGCGCGCCGCCGTTTCGGCCTGAACTGCATCCTCGCGAAG
>JAYWFN010000014.1:0-15415 GCA_043778785.1 Sphingomonas sp.
GTTTGCCAACCTTGCCGTCTTCAAGCAGAAGATCGACGGTTTCCAGTCAAACCAGTTCAACGGGCTTGGCTTTGCGCTGGTCAATGCCGGCGCTCAATCGGTCAAAGGCTTTGAATTCGACGCGGCTTACAAACCGGTTCGTGCGCTCGCGCTCACACTATCGGCGACGTATCTCGATCCGAAATATGATTCGTTCGTGAATGCACCATGCGTGAACTATGATCTGGTTCGTTGTCCTATCAACCCCGCGACGGGCCGCATCCCGACGTTCCGCAATCTAACGGGTGAAAAGCCAGCCGGTATTGCCAAGTGGAGCGTCAGCACATCGGCAACCTATTCGCATGACTTTGGCGGCGGGCTCTCGGCCTATATCCGTGGCGAATATGACTATACCAGCAAGTTCCAGCTGACCGAACAGGTTCCGGAAAAATGCCCCGACGGCACCAATTGCGGCACGACGACGATCAACCTCGTCAACGCGAGCATTGGCGTTACCGACGCAAATGCCCAGCTCGAAGTCATGGCTTGGGTCCGAAACCTGACGAAGAACAACTTCTATCAGTCGGCTTTCCCGACCGTGGTTCAGACGGGCAGCTTCAGCGCCTACCCCAACCAGCCACGCACTTATGGTGTCACGCTGCGCAAAACATTCTGATCCCCTAATCCCTCAACGGGTTCGCGGAAGACCCCGGCATGGCAAATGCCGGGGTTTTTCATGTATGGTGCCCCGAGAGAGACTCGAACTCCCGACCTGCGGTTTAGGAAACCGTTGCTCTGTCCTGCTGAGCTATCGGGGCATATTGTCTCGATATGGTGACGCACGGCGCGGGTCAATTGCCACGAATCGGCAGCGCTTGCGCGTTTGAAAACCTTTTCGTAACTAATGGCCAATAGCTTTGGACGGTGAGTCGATCCAGGGGTCGCAAAATGGAATCTGATTTTCGATATTATTCCCGGCGCGCTGCCGAGGAAGCACTGGCCGCAAAGCGCGCCGTCACCGAACAGGCACGCGAGCGTCGGCGTGATCTTGCCGACAAGTTCTGGCAAAAAGCACATCAGTTGCAGCTGCAACTGAACGTCTAGAACGTCGGGTCTAGTTCTTCCGGGTCTAGCCCGCGCCCTAATTCTTGCGTGTTAGCCCGCGCATCGCGTCGTCCAGTCCGCCCAGCGTGAGCGGATACATGCGGTCATTCATCAAATCCTTGAGCAGCGCAATCGACTGCGAATAGCCCCAGTGCGCTTCGGGGATGGGGTTTAGCCAAGCGGCGGCCGGATAGGTCGTCGTCAGCCGCTGCATCCACGCTGTTCCCGATTCTTCGTTGAAATGCTCAACCGATCCACCGGGATGGCTGATCTCATAGGGACTCATCGACGCATCGCCGACAAAGATCAGTTTATAATCATAGCCATATTTGTGGAGCACGTCCCACGTCGGCGTGCGTTCGGTGAAGCGGCGCTTGTTGTCCTTCCACACGCCTTCATAAGGGCAATTGTGGAAGTAGAAAAATTCGAGATTCTTGAATTCGCTCGTCGCGGCGCTGAACAATTCCTCACACAGCTTGATATGCGGATCCATCGACCCGCCGACATCGAGAAAAAGCAGCAACTTGACCGCATTATGCCGTTCGGCGCGCATGTGGATATCCAACCAGCCCTGCCGCGCGGTGCCGTTGATCGTTGCGTCCATATCCAGCTCGTCGAGCGCGCCTTCACGCGCAAAGCGGCGCAGGCGGCGCAGCGCAATCTTGATGTTGCGGGTGCCGAGTTCCTTGGATGAATCGAGGTTCCTGAACTCGCGCTTGTCCCAGACTTTGAGCGCGCGGCCATGCTTGCCTTCGCCCCCGATGCGGACACCTTCGGGATTGTAACCGCTGTGGCCGAACGGCGATGTGCCGCCCGTCCCGATCCATTTATTACCGCCTTCGTGGCGCTCTTTCTGTTCTTCGAGCCGTTGCTTCAGCGTGTCCATGATTTCATCCCATGAACCGAGCTTCTCGATCGCCGCCATTTCCTCGGGCGTCAGAAATTTTTCGGCCACGGCGCGGAGCCATTCAGCAGGGATTTCCGCACCCTGCTCGCCAAAGGTTGTGGCGATCCCCTTGAACACTTTGGCGAACACCTGATCAAAACGGTCGATCAACCCTTCATCTTTCACGTAGACGGCACGCGACAGGAAATAGAATTGCTCGGGCGTCCGGTCGATCACATCCTTGTCGAGCGCTTCGAGCAACACGAGATGCTCTTTCATGCTTGCCGGAATACCAGCTGCACGCAACTCGTCGAGGAAGTTGAAAAACATCGCATCGCTATGCCCGCGCTTTACGTTAACGGCAAGACGGTCCGTGGTTAACGGCTTTGCAACTGCTTTGCCCCTAGTCCTCCAGGGAACGAAGAGGTTGTCCCTATGTTTCAGTCGCGTATCGAACCTGCTGACGCCCACGCGACGGACGCTGGGCTTATGGACCGGGCCGCCGAGCAATCCGGCGCGCTGGCCATTGGTTGCACCGACGTGGCGGGGCAGGTTCAGCTTGTGGCCGCCAGTGTGGCCGCGCAAGCGCAAGTGCTGTCCGAGCTGCAGGCTGTCATGGCAAGCCTCGAAACCGATCAGCGCCAGGTTACCGACGCGACCGATGAAGCGCGAATGCTGTCGGACAATGCCCGCAACCGCCTGAAAGAGGGAGCGGCCATCATCGCAACATCGATCGCAGAATTCAGCGAGCTCACGACGATGGTGGGGCGGCTCGGCGCACAGTTGACGAATTTTTCATCCGCAATGGATCAGGTTCGCCGCACTACACAAATCATCGACGGCATTGCGCGGACGACCAATATGCTGGCGCTGAATGCGGCGATCGAGGCCGAACGCGCCGGCGATGCCGGACGAACATTTGCTGTGGTCGCGGCTGAAGTCAAAAAGCTTGCCAGCGACACACGCACGGCAATCGACGAAATCGGCATCACGATGGATTCGCTGACCGACGAAGGCGCAACTTTTGTCGCTGAAATCCAGAAGGGCATGACACGCAGCCAGCGTGCCGAAGCGGGGTTCGCACGGATCAACGAAACCGTGGCCGAAGTTATCGATCTTGTCGGCCAGGTTGACCGTCAGACCGACGACATTGCGCGTTCGACAAGCCTTATCCACGACAGCATCTGCCGTGTCGGCGACGAGCTCGACGGCTTTGCAGAAGCGGCCACAGCAAATCGCAACAAGCTGGGTGACGCAATCGCCCAGATCGGCGCGCTTGAAGTCGGCGCGAACCAGATGCTCGACACCATTGTCCACAGTGGCTTTGCCCAGCGTGATCGTCATTTTGTCGATATGGCGATCGCGGCCACAGGCGAAATCATATCGTTGATCGAAGCGGCCATCGCCGACAAAAGTGTTTCGGCGAGTGATGTTTTCGACACCGCCTATCGGTCTGTCGAAGGGTCAAACCCGCCTCAGTTCACCAGTAAATTCAACAGCTTTGCCGACAAGACTATTCAGCCGTTGCTTGACCGGATTACCGATGCTGATCCCAACATCATTGTCAGCGTTATTTCCGATATCAATGGGTATCTGCCAACGCATGTCTCGGCAAAATCATTGCCCCAGCGGCCCAATGATCCGGCCTGGAACGCGCTTAATTGCCGCAACAGATGCAATTTCATGGACGACGAAACAGCCCGCGCAGTCGCGTCAGGCGCCGATTTCATGCTGACGACATATCGCCAGAACCTCGGCGAAAACGGCTATCGCACTGTCAAAAACGTGTTTGTGCCGTTGTTGTTCAACGGAAAACGATGGGGCAACTTCGAAATCGCGTACTCGCTAAACAGCTAAGCCTTGGCGCCCTGCCGTCGCGCCATGAACGCGAGGCGCTCGAACAGCATCACATCCTGTTCGTTTTTCAGCAGCGCGCCGTGCAAGGGCGGGATCGCTTTTGACGGGTCACGTGACTGGAGCACATCAAGCGGCATATCCTCGGCAAGGAGCAGTTTGAGCCAGTCGAGCAGTTCGCTCGTCGAGGGCTTTTTCTTCAGGCCCGGCACGTCGCGAACGTCGTAGAAAATGTCCATCGCCTTGTTGACGAGGATTTTCTGGATGCCGGGAAAGTGAACATCGACAATGGCTTGCATCGTGTCGCGATCCGGAAACTTGATATAGTGGAAAAAACAGCGGCGCAGGAATGCATCGGGCAGCTCTTTTTCATTGTTCGACGTGATGATGACAATCGGGCGCTCCTTTGCCGCAATCGTCTCGTGCGTTTCGTAAACGTCGAACGACATCCGGTCGAGTTCCTGAAGTAGATCGTTGGGAAATTCGATGTCGGCCTTGTCGATTTCGTCAATGAGCAACACGGGCAAAACCGGTGACGTAAACGCCTCCCACAACTTCCCCTTGCGGATATAATTCGAAATATCGTGGACGCGCTCATCGCCAAGCTGGCCATCACGCAGGCGAGCGACGGCATCATATTCATAGAGCCCCTGATGTGCCTTGGTCGTCGACTTTACATGCCATTCGATCAGCGGCGCGCCCATCGCCTTGGCGATTTCATGCGCAAGCACGGTCTTTCCCGTGCCGGGCTCACCCTTGACGAGCAGCGGGCGGCGCAAAGTCACGGCAGCATTGACTGCGACCTTCAGATCGTCGGTTGCGACATAATCGGATGTACCCTTGAACTTCATGCGCGCTGCCTTTGACGTTAACGTCAAGTTCGTTAGGCGAGCCTGCCGCCAAAGGGCAAGAGTTTAATAGTCGCTGCGGGCAATCGCGCGGGCTTCGAGCAAGTCCCAAAGGCCGCGATGCTGCGCAAGAATCTGCTGCGCACCAAACAACATGGCACGATCGGCCGCAGCGCTGTTTTCGGCCGAGCGGATAACCGACGCGATAACAGTTGCGTTCGGCAAGTCCGACTGGTCGATCTCAAGCGACAGACGACGGGCCGCTGTTTCCAGCACGGGCCGCACCGCCGACCAGTCGGCAATCAGCGCGAGTGCGGCGCCAAATGCGCAACCCGTCCGTTCGGATTGTGCAAGCATATCAATGGCATGATGCTGGGCTAGGACCGTCGTTTCGGTGTCCGCCTGACCGGGCGTGCTCGGCAACGGACCAACGGCCACAACCAGCTTGGTCAACAAAGCGCGCTCGTTGGCAAACGCATCGGCAGCATCCGTCAGAAATGCCCGCGTTGCCGAATTGGTCACGCGATCAATGGCATAATCGACGACGCCGGGATGGCGACCGTGAAGCAGGCACAAAAGATGGACGATGTCCGCAACATTGCGCGCGGCTTCGGGGCCCTGTGTCAGCACATCGGACAACGGATGGCGATGCGCGGCACTACCCTCGGCACGCACGAGCGCCAGCAGCGCATCAGCGGCGTCGCGCGATAATCCCGGAGAAAGTGCTTGTCCGATCATGCCGGTCCTTAAAAAACGCATCGTCAAAACACACGAACAAGGTGCGCGTTCTGCTCTTGTTACCCATTGCAATAACAAAAGGGCGTAAAGAGGTGGTGTATGCCGTGTTAGGGAAGTGTCAGGACTTTAGTAGCGGCGGTATTGCCGACTCGTTTCAACCCACGCGGCTTCATCGGGCGCAGTCAGCGCATCGAGATCGTCGGGAGTCGCCGATGCGTCATCGATCCACGCGCGCAAGTCAGGGCCACCGTTGATGACATCAATCGCCAGTTTGCCGAATGCATATTCATAGGAAAAATCGCGCCACAGATCGTAATCGGGGCGGAGATTGCGAATCGCTTTGAACGCCAGCGCCTGCAGTCGCCACGGCTTGAAAACATGATGGTCATAGGCCGCGCCTTCGGCATGGATATGCAAGCCGCTACACAACTGCCCAACATGTTTGTGGAACGTCGGCTCGAATGATATCTCGCGAAGCACACAGCCGTTCAGCCAGTGCGGCGCGACCCGTTGCATCTCGGCACGGACGGCACGTGCTTCGATGTCAGGCGCACCGAAGATTTCGAGCGGACGTGTCGTCCCCCGCCCTTCGGACAGCGTCGTGCCCTCAAGCATCACGGTGCCCGCATACGCACGCGCCATGTTGATGTTTGGGGCATTCGGACTTGGATTGATCCAGATGCGATCCATCGGCCAGCCAAAGCCGGACGCCATATCAGGCTCATACCCCTCCATCGTGATCACCCGATACTCAACATCGAGCTTGAAGTGATCGATGAACCAGTGCCCCAGTTCCCCCAGCGTCAGCCCGTGGCGCATCGGCATCGGCCCCGCGCCGACAAAACTTTCCCAGCCCGGTCGCAGCGTCAGACCCTCTACGGGTCGCCCGGCGGGGTTGGGTCGATCAAGCACCCAGACCGTCTTGCCATGCGCGGCTGCGGCTTCGAGGATGTAGAGCAGCGTCGTGATGAACGTGTAGATCCGGCAACCAAGATCCTGTAAATCAATCAAGATCACGTCAAACGTGCCCATCGACTGACCCGTCGGGCGGCGGACTTCGCCATAAAGGCTGAATACCGGAATACCGTGGACCGGATCGGTGAAGTCGGGCGACTCAACCATATTATCCTGCTTGTCCCCGCGCAGGCCATGCTGCGGGCCGAAGGCGGCGGTAATATTGACGCCGCAAGCAATCAGTGCGTCGACCGAATGCGTCAAGTCTTCGGTTACTGACGCCGGATGCGCGAGCAGGGCAACGCGCTTGCCCTCAAGCGGCGCGCGCAAGGCGGGGTCGGCGAGGAGGCGATCAATACCGAATTTCATCAAATCACCCTTCAAACAACCAATGCGCGACAACGGGCACTATGGAATTCGGGATCGCCATCGGCAAAAGCCAACGCCCAGTAGCGGTTCACACCATCGGCGTCCTCGATAATTGCATTGAGTGCGACGTTCGCGGGCGTGGGCAGCGCCGAGCGGATGTGCGCCACGATGCGCAATTCATCGGCTGACACCGTGACGTCGATCTCGACCTCGGCGGGGGCATTCCGCATCCCCGCCCGAAAATCGTCGAAATCATAACAAGCCCAGCGCGTCGACGGCGACAGGTTGAACTCGCGATAATAGGAACCGCCGAGCGGCTGCCAGAAAATCTCGAAACAAGTCGTGCGCCAGAGGTCGTCATAACGTCCGCGGTCAGGCTCGATTATCGGTACCGCTATCGCCGCAATGTCGCCACGCGCAACGAATTCAGCGCGGCATCCGGTTGGCGTTGCCACCACCGATGCTTCGATTTGGCGAACCGATCCCGCTGCGCAGAGGAGATGAAGGACCAGCGCGTGCACAATATTTCTCCCGATCCATTGGCCCGCCAACGCGCAATCCCTTCATTCACCGCCGGAAAGAAATCAAGGACAACGTCGCCTTGATCGGTTTATGGGGCGCGGATGACCTACAATTCCGATCTGCTCCGCCTGCTTGATACGCGCGGCTATATCCACCAGATGACCGATGCAACCGGTCTCGATGCGCTGGCGCAGACGCAGGTCATCCCCGGCTATATCGGGTTCGACGCGACCGCGCCCAGCTTGCACGTCGGCAGCCTTGTCCAGATCATGATGCTCCGCCGCCTGCAACAGGCGGGGCACAAGCCGATTGTCCTGATGGGCGGCGGGACGACCAAGGTCGGCGATCCCTCGGGCAAAGACGAATCGCGCAAGCTGCTGACCGATGCCGACATTGCTGCGAACATCGCCAGCATCCGCCGCGTGTTCGAACGGTTCCTCACGTTCGGGGATGGCCCGACTGACGCGGCGATGGTCAATAACGCCGATTGGCTCGACGCGCTGGAGTATATCCCGTTCCTGCGCGATGTCGGCAAGCATTTCACGATCAACCGGATGCTGACCTTCGATTCGGTCAAGCTGCGGCTTGAGCGCGAGCAGCCGCTGACTTTCCTCGAATTCAACTACATGATCCTGCAAGCCTATGATTTCCTCGAATTGTCGCGCCGATCCGCCTGCCGCTTACAGATGGGCGGCAGCGATCAGTGGGGCAATATCGTCAACGGCATCGAACTGACGCGCCGCATCGACAGCGTGCAGATGTTTGGCCTCACCACGCCACTGATCACGACGGCTGATGGCGGCAAGATGGGCAAGACGGCGGCGGGTGCAGTGTGGCTTAACGAGGATGCGCTGCGCCCCTATGATTACTGGACATTCTGGCGGAACACGCAGGGAGCCGATGTCGGTCGTTTCCTGCGCCTCTTCACCGATCTGCCGCTCGACGAAATCGCTCGGCTCGAAACATTGCAGGGCGAAGAAGAAAATGACGCCAAGAAGATTCTTGCCGACGCCGCCACTGCACTTGCGCACGGTGATCAGGTCAAAGGCGACGCCCTCCCCAGCCATGCCATCGCGACCGACGCCATCAACATCATCGATGCGCTGCTCGCGCTCGGCTTTGTTGCCTCGAAAGGCGAAGCGCGCCGTCTGATCGCAGGCGGTGGTGCGCGGATCGATGGCGAGAAAGCAGGCGAGGATGCTTTGATAACCCCGGGCACCGAGCCGGTGCGCGTTTCGGCAGGGAAAAAGCTCCACGGCCTGATCATAAGGTAAGCGAGGCTTTAACCGTCCCTCTTTACCCGCACGACGCAAAGCAGGTGCATTATGTCTGCATGATCGCAACTGCTCCCGACATGACCACGCAAATGCTCGACACCGAGCGTCGCAAGCGCGAGCGCGAATGCGTCGCGCTCGACACGCTGATGTGTGACCGCGAGGGGCGGACGTTCGGCGCGCAGATCCTCAACCTGTCAAACGGCGGGCTGATGGCGACCACCGAAGCGCCGTTGTGCGAGCGCGATCCGATCCGCATCGACCTGCCGACCATCGGCTGGATCCGCGCCACCGTCGTCTGGGTGCTCGCCGAGCGCGTTGGCGTCCAATTCCGTGATCCTATCGATCCTGATGAGCTGGCCGTGTTCTGCAAGCTGTTCGGCTAACCCGAGCGCAGTAACGCCACAGCCGAATCGCGTTCAAACAGGTAAAGAGCTGTTCGTGCCGCCTGCCCACGCATACCGTCCAGTCCCCCGTCGCGATCAACAAGCAGGCGCGCGTCATCGTGCGCAATCGGCGCAAACGCGGTAACCTGCTCCGCTGTCGCCAGCCGAAAGCGCTCCTCGCCTGATTGCTTGGTGCCCAGGACTTCACCGCCACCACGCAGGCGCAAATCCTCTTCGGCAATACGAAAACCGTCATTGGTCCCGCGCATCAGCGCCAACCGCGCGCGGGCTGTTTCGCTGAGGCCATTGCCGCGCAACAACAGGCAGACCGATTTTTCGGCCCCGCGACCCACGCGGCCACGCAACTGATGCAATTGGGCAAGGCCGAATCGCTCGGCATTTTCGACCATGATCAGTGACGCGTTGGGAACATCAACCCCGACCTCGATCACTGTGGTCGCCACCAAGACTTTCAACACGCCGCCGGCGAAGGCCTCCATAACGGCGTCTTTCTCCAGCCCCTTCATGCGACCGTGGACAAGGCCAATGACATTGCCGAAACGCAGCTTGAGTGAGGCTGCCCGCGCTTCCGCCGCCGCGCGGTCAGCCAGTTCATTTTCCTCGACCAACGGACAGACCCAAAAGGCTTGCTTGCCCGACGCGATGTGCCGGTCCAACCCGTCGACAACCTCATCGATCCGTTCGACCGAAATCACCCGCGTCTCAACGGGCGTTCGTCCGGGGGGCATTTCGTCGATCCGGCTAACATCCATCTCGCCATAGTTGGTGAGCGTCAGTGTGCGCGGGATCGGCGTTGCCGTCATCGCAAGCAGATGCGGCGGGGTTTCGGCTTTGCTGGTCAAGAGAAGGCGCTGCGACACGCCGAAGCGGTGCTGTTCGTCGATCACGGCCAATCCCAACTTCTTGTAGCTGACGGCCTCCTGAAAAATCGCATGGGTGCCAATCAGGATGTCGATGCTGCCATCGGCCAGCCCCATCAGCGTCGCTTCGCGGACCCGCCCCTTGTCACGACCCGTCAAGATTGCAATCTGCACATCGACGCCGGCAAGCAAGCGCGATAAGCTGTCGAAATGCTGCCGCGCGAGGATTTCGGTTGGCGCGAGCAAAGCCCCCTGAGTCTCCGCCTCCACAGCGATCAACAATGCGTGCAGCGCCACCATCGTTTTGCCTGACCCGACATCACCTTGGAGCAGCCGCACCATCGGCGTTGCCTGCGCCATGTCACCTTCGATTTCGCTGATCGTTCGCCGCTGCGCCCCCGTCAATTCATAGGGCAGACGCAGCGCATCGCGGTGCCGCCCGTCCCCCGCTAAGGGCGTGCCGCGCCGCCGTCGTGACGAGGCACGCACGAGCATCAGCGCGAGCTGGTTCGCGAAAACCTCGTCATAAGCAAGCCGGTCGCGCGCCGCCGCATCCTCGGGCGTGTGATGCGCCGTCTCGACCGCCGCGCGCCATGATGGCCACGCCCGTTCGGCCAGCAAGCTGGGTTCGATCCATTCGGGCAGAAGCGGCGCACGCGCAATGGCCTGTTCCGCCAATTGTCCGAGCCGCCGCGTCGTCAGGCCCTCGGACAGTGGATAAATCGCTTCCTTCAGGATCACAGCCTCACCCGGATCAAGAATCTGGTCAGGATGCACCATCTGTCGTTCCTGCCCGTAAAGCTCGAGCTTGCCCGTCACCAGCTTCGCCTCGCCCAGCGGCAGCAGCTTGCGGGCATAGCCGGTGTGACTGCCGAAATAGGTCAGGCTCAGATAGTCCCCTGCGCTGTCGACGGCATGGATACGCAGCGGCCCGCGCATACCGCCCTGCTTATAGTCGACGGGCGTCACGACAACGCCAATCTGTGTTCCAGCCATCGCATCATCGAGCCGGTCCACCCGCGTGCGGACCACTGATCCGGTCGGCAAATGGAACAGGACGTCGATCACCCGCGCCAGCCCCAATCGCGCCAAAGGCTTGGCCAAAGCGGCACCGACGCCTTTGAGCACCTCGATTTCGGCGAATAGCGGATTGAGAAGGTCGGGTCGCATGGTTAGGGGGTTCCTACACCAACCTCCCCGCGTTTGTCGCGGGGGGGCGTTTTGCATTGGAGATTATCGATTGGACCGCGAAACCCGCCTCAAACGCCTGCGCTTCCGCAGCTGGCATCGCGGCACAAAGGAAGCCGACCTGATGGTTGGCGGATTCTATGACCGGTATTCGCAGACGTGGAGCGATGACGAGATCAGCTGGTATGAAAGCCTGATGGACGAAGAGGATGTCGACATCATGGCGTGGGCGATTGGCAGCAAGGCGCCGCCCGAACGCGCATCGGGCCCGATGATGCGTTCGATGCAGAAACTCGATTACATCCCGATTTCCGGATGACCGATATTTCAAAGATTAAAGCAACGTCGGCACCGCTGACGCTGGCGGGTGTGCCCGATGGGTTCCTGCCGTCGCTGATGGCGGACCTGACGCGGGCGGCCGACACGCGCGCCGTGTTGATTGCTGCCGATGATGCCGCAATGCGCGCTGTTGCCGACGCCGCGATCTGGTTCGCGCCCGAAATCGACGTGCTGCAATTCCCGGCATGGGACTGCCTGCCCTATGACCGTGCTTCACCGTCTTTGCGGGTCACGTCGGAGCGGATGGCAGCGCTGGCGGCGTTGCAGGCGAAGACAACCAAGCCGCAGCTGCTCATAACGACCGTCAACGCCGTTACACAGCGGACGCTGACACCGTTTCGCTTGCGCGCGCTGACCGCAAGACTGGCGCCGGGCGAACGGATCGACCGTGACGCGCTTGCGGCGCTGCTCTCGGCGAATGGCTATATCCGCAGCGAAACGGTGGCGGATGCTGGCGATTTTGCTGTGCGCGGGAGCCTCGTCGATCTCTTCCCGGCGGGCATGCCGCATGCGCTCCGTCTCGATTTCTTCGGTGACGAGATCGAAAGCGTACGCAGTTTCGACCCTGCTGACCAGCGTAGCATCGCTCGCGTGGACAGTTTCACGCTGCTCCCCGCCTCCGAATCGCTGCTCGACGAGGACTCGATCAAGCGGTTTCGCAAACGCTACCGCGAAACCTTTGGCGCGACCGCAACGGGCGATCCGCTTTATCAAGCGATCAGCGAAGGCCGTCGCCTTTCGGGTATGGATCACTGGCTGCCGCTGCTTGAAGAGCGCCTGACGACGCTGTTCGACCATCTGACCGACAGCGACATCATTGTCCGCGATGCCGGAAGCGTCGGTGCCGCCGAAGCCCGCTTCGAAGCGATCACCGATTATCACGCCAACCGCGTCCGCGCTGCTTCGTCAGATCCCGGCAGTTATCGCCCCCTACCCCCCGAATCGCTTTATCTGACGGCCAAGGAATGGGACGCCGCCATTGCCGACCGCCCGATCCATCTCACGACGCCATTTCAGGAACCCGGCTCAGCCAAAGTCCTGAATTTCGCCATCGAAGGGCCGCGCGACTTTGGCCCCGAACGCAGCCGTTCCGAGAATGTTTACGACGCGCTGGCCGATCATGCGAAGAAGCTGGGCAAGACGGGCCTGATCCTCGCGAGCTATTCGACAGGCTCGCGTGAACGCATCTCGGGTCTGCTCGCCGATCATGGGCTCGACCGCGTGGCGATGGCCGACGGGTGGCAGGATGCGCAGGGGATTGCCGCCAAGGGCACCGTCGCGCTTGTTGTCGTGCCGCTTGACCACGGTTTTACCGCCCCTGCCGTCGCCATTGTCACAGAACAGGATCTTCTCGGCGACCGCCTCGTCCGCCGCAACAAGCGCAAGAAGAGCGCGGATGCGTTCTTGTCCGAACTGGCGATGCTCAGCCCGGGTGATCTTGTCGTCCACCGCGATCACGGCATCGGCCGTTATGAGGGGCTGACCTCGATCCCCGTTGGTAAAAGCCCGCATGATTGCGTCGCGCTGACCTATGCCGGCGGCGACAAGCTGTTCGTTCCCGTTGAAAATCTCGACGTCCTGTCACGCTACGGATCGGACAGCGAAGGCGCATCGCTCGACCGGCTCGGCGGCGAAGCATGGCAGCGGCGCAAATCGAAGATGAAGGAGCGCATCCGTGCCATCGCAGGTGATCTCATCGCGGTCGCCGCCGAGCGTGCGCTGCGCCCCGCCGACGTCATCGAACGCGATGGCAGTTTCAACGAATTCGTCGACCGCTTTCCCTATCAGGAAACCGACGATCAGGACCGCGCCATCGAGGATGTCCTTGGTGACCTCAGCAGCGGCACACCGATGGACCGGCTTGTCTGCGGCGACGTCGGCTTCGGCAAAACCGAAGTCGCGTTGCGCGCGGCGTTCACGGCAGCCATGGCGGGGCATCAGGTTGCGCTGATCTGCCCGACCACACTCCTCGCGCGGCAGCATCACCGGACCTTCGTCGAGCGGTTTCAGGGGTTCCCGCTCAACATCGGGCGTCTCTCGCGTCTTGTCCCTGCGGCGGAGGCGAAAACGACGAAAGAAGGCATGGCCGAGGGGCGGATCGACATCGTTATCGGCACGCATGCGCTTTTGACAAAGGGGCTGGAATTCAAACGACTGGGACTCGTCATTGTTGACGAGGAACAACGCTTTGGCGTCACCCACAAGGAACGGCTGAAGGCCCTCAAGACCGACGTCCACATGCTGACGCTGACCGCCACGCCGATCCCGCGCACGTTGCAAATGGCCATGTCGGGCCTGCGCGAACTGTCGGTCATCCAGACACCGCCGGTCGATCGGCTCGCGGTGCGGACTTACATCATGCCGTGGGATCCGGTGGTGTTGCGCGAAGCCTTGCTGCGCGAACATTATCGCGGCGGGCAGAGTTTCTTTGTCGCCCCGCGCATTGCTGACCTGCCCGACATCGAGGAATTCCTGCGCAAGGAAGTCCCCGAAGTGCGGATGGTCACTGCGCACGGGCAAATGTCGCCGACCGAAGTCGAGGAACGCATGTCGGCGTTCTACGACCGCAAATATGATGTGCTGCTGTCGACCACCATCGTCGAGAGCGGGCTCGACATTCCGAGCGCCAACACGCTGATCATCCACCGCGCCGATCGTTTCGGCCTCGCCCAGCTTTACCAATTGCGCGGTCGTGTCGGACGGTCGAAAACCCGTGCCTACGCCTATATGACCACCGCGCCGGGGCGCCAGATGACCGAAGGTGCGGAAAAGCGCCTGAAAGTCTTGAGTGATCTCGATAGTTTAGGGGCGGGTTTTCAGCTTGCGTCGCATGACCTTGACATTCGCGGGGCCGGCAATCTGCTCGGCGACGAACAGTCGGGGCATATCCGCGAAGTTGGCTTCGAACTTTACCAGTCAATGCTCGAAGAAGCGATCATGGAAGCAAAAGCGGGCGGCATTGTCGCGGCCCGCGCGGCGGACCTTAGCCCGCAAATAACCGTCGATGCGCCGATCCTGATCCCCGAGGATTACGTCCCCGATCTCGACTTGCGCATGAGCCTTTATCGCCGCATCAACGACCTGACCGATCCGTCCGCCATCGAAGCCTTTGCCGCCGAAATGATCGACCGTTTCGGCCCGCTCCCCGAACCCACCGAAAATCTGCTGACGCTGATGGGCATCAAACTCAACGCCCGCGCCGCGCAGATTGCCAAGATCGACGTCGGTGCCAAAGGTGCGCTCGTCAGTTTCTGGAACGACAGCTTCGCCAATATCGATGGCCTGCTCGCCTATGTCGAACGGCTCAAGGGCATCGCCAAACTGCGTCCCGACATGAAGCTCAGCATTTCGCGCGAGTGGGACGGCCCCAAAGCCCGCCTCAACGGCGCGCTGCAATTATCAAAGGGACTGGCGAAACTGCTTGCCTAGTGCGCCGTGCGGTTTATCCGTATCACCTTGTGCTCGGGACTTGATCCGAAGCCCCGGCGCCCAGCCTCATATTCACGCGCTGCATTTTAGGCTTTCCTACACGGCAAACGCGAGATAGAACGATTTAGCTCTATGAAATAATTACATAAATTCCAAACGTCGGCGAAATTCCGTGTCAGTGCGATAGTGTAACCTTTGTAACCTTCGCCAACGTGCAGAGTATCAGCGCGATGCCCTAAGCCGAAACCAGCCGCACCAATTCTTCGACCCCGACCGCTTCGGCGAACAGGAAGCCCTGATAATAGTTGCACCCTTCGGCTGCCAGCAACGCCAGTTGTTCCTCGGTCTCGACACCTTCGGCGACCACCGCAAGCCCAAGCGAGCGCGCCATATCAATGACGCCGCGCACGACAATCCTGTCGCGGGTCGACCCCGATATGTCGCCCGCCAGTTCCTTGTCGATCTTCAGATAATCGAGCGGCAACGCCTTGAGATACGCCAGACTTGAATAGCCCGTGCCAAAATCATCGATGGCCACGCGGCACCCCCCTGCGCGCAGTGCCGCCAGCACAGTCGCTGCACCGCCAAGATCCTCGATCAATCCGCTTTCGGTCACTTCCACGGTCAACCGCGAGCGTGGAAAACCACAGGTGTCGATCATTTC
>JAYWFN010000015.1:0-15301 GCA_043778785.1 Sphingomonas sp.
TGATGAATTTGGCCTTGAGCCAGGCGATCAGCGGCTCCCGCTCGCGGTCGAACATCCACAGCGCGAGGCCCAGCGTCCACATGTTCTTGCAGCGCAGCGCTTCTTTGTTGCCGAGGCCAAACGGCTTCACCGCGTCCATCGTGAGCTGCGAGATGTTGAACGAAATCAGCTGCCACTTGGCGAGGCTCCCGTCCGCCAGCGGCGAAACCTCGTATCCCGCCTTCGCCAGATTGCGCGCGCCAAACTCGCCTTCGTCAGCAATAATCAGCCCGCCGGGTTTCAAGTCACCGACATTGGTCTTCAACGCCGCCGGGTTCATCGCCACCAGCACATCGGGGGCATCCCCCGCCGTCTCGATCGCTGACGACCCAAAATTGATCTGGAAGGCGGAAACGCCAAACAGCGTCCCCTGCGGCGCCCGAATTTCCGCCGGAAAATCGGGGAATGTCGCAAAATCATTGCCCGCCAGCGCTGATGACAGCATGAACTGCCCGCCGGTCAGCTGCATCCCGTCGCCGCTGTCGCCAGCAAAGCGCACGACAATATTCTCGGGGTCGGGCGCCGCGTTATCCTGCGGCGGTAAATCCTGAACGGCGGTGGCCATCAAATCATCCTGCTTGAGTCGGTGGCGCTCTCTACGTCGCTTCGGCTCTCCTGCCAAAGTAGTAAATCTGTCACGGCAATCAATCGAAATACGCTGCTGCAAGATTGCGCATCGTTGCCGCATGGCGCGCGGCAACGACGTGGACATCATCGCCATAGCCGCCGCCCATCGCACTTGCGAGAGGAATGCCAAGCCGCCGCGCTCGGCCCGCAACGAACGCATCACGCGCCGCAATCCCCTGATCCGTAAGGGCAAGCCGACCCAGTTTATCGTCAACATGCACATCAACACCCGCCTGATACAGGATCAGATCAGGCCGAAATTGGTCAATCATTGCGTCCAATGCAGGCACCAATGCCACCAGATACTCCTCGTTCCCCGTCCCGTCCGGCAACGCCACATCCATCGTCGACCGTGCTTTGCGCACCGGAAAATTCTTTTCGGCATGCACCGAAAGCGTCGCAACATCCTCGCGCCCCGCCAGAATCACGGCCGTCCCGTCGCCCTGATGTACGTCGAGATCGACGACCAGGATGCGTCTGGCATCCCCCTCGCCCAGCAGCCGCAACGCCGCCACGGCCAGATCATTGAACACACAAAACCCCGCACCACTTGTCGGCAAAGCATGGTGGCTTCCTCCTGCCGCATTCGCTGCAAAGCCGTGGTCCAGCGCCAGCTTCGCCGCCAGCCACGTCCCACCTGGGCTCAACACCGCGCGTCGCGCCACTTCCGCTGTCAACGCAAACCCGATCCGTCGCTCGATCTCGGGCGAAACCCGCGCGGCCATCACTGCGGCGACATAGGACGGATCATGCGCCGCCTCGAGCCAGCGCACCGGCATTGCTTCGGGCACATGCTCGACCAGCGTTCCGCCGCGCAGCACGTCCATCACAACACCATATTTGCTGAACTGATGCGCCCCGCCGCTGGCCGTCACAACATAATCAGGGTGATGGACGACATGCAGCATCCCCGCTAGCTAGGTCGCAAATCGCAACCTGACGAGAGGAAAAGCCCTATGACCACCACCGATCGCCCCGACGTCCAGATGTTCCTGACATTCCTCAACAACCTGCCCGGCCCAAAAGTTCACGAACTCGATCCTGTGTCCGCACGCGCCCAAATGGTCGCAATGGGCCCCGTCGCCGAAGCCGAAACCGGCCCGCTCGCGGTCATTAAAGATCTTGCGATTCCCGGTCCCGCCGGAACAATTCCTGCGCGCCTGTACGACGCTCGCAAAAGCCGCGCCCCCGGCCCTGTCATGGTTTTCTATCATGGTGGCGGGTTCGTTATCGGCAACCTGCAAACGCACGAACCCTATTGCGCCGAGGCCGCCCGCGCGCTCGACATTCCGGTCATCGCCATCGATTATCGCCTCGCGCCCGAACATCCCTGGCCCGCCGGTCCCGACGACTGTGAAGCCGCGACGCGCTGGATTGCTGAAAACATCCCCTGCACCGGCCTCATTCCCTCGGGTGACAGCGCGGGCGGCAACCTCGCAATTGTCGTCACGATGGCCCTGCGCGACAAACCGGCTGCTGTCCCCGTCATTGCCCAATTCCCGATTTATCCGGTGGTTGCGGACCACAATGATTGGCAGTCTTACCGCGATCACGGCGTCGGCAAACTACTCACTTACGAAGCAATGGATTACTTCATGGCGGCCTATGCCGCCGAAGAATCGCATATCCGCTCGGCGCCGCTTGGCCATGACCATGCAGGCATGCCGCCGACGCTGATCATGACCGCAGGCCTCGATCCGCTGCGCGATCAGGGTCGCGCTTATGCAGCGGCCCTGATCTCTGCTGGTGTGCCGACAATCTATCGCGAAGCCGTGGGCAATATCCACGGCTTCATCAACCTGCGCAAAGCCATCCCCTCGGGTCAGGGCGATATTGCAGGCGCGCTCGCGGCGTTGAAAGCGATGATTGCCGAATACGCATGAGCCTGCCCTACCGTCCTGCTGCCGCCGTCATGCTGCTCAACGCGGACAATCGCGTCTTCGTCGCCCAGCGCATCGATTCGAGCCTCGACGCCTGGCAAATGCCGCAAGGTGGACTCGATCCCGGCGAGGACGCGCAAGACGGGGCGTTGCGTGAACTTGAAGAAGAAACCGGCATCGGCCCGCATCTCGTCAGCGTCATCGCCCGCGCCTCGCGCGATCTACTCTACGATCTCCCCCCCGAAATGCATGGCCGCCTGTGGGGAGGCAAATATGGCGGACAAACGCAGGCATGGTTCCTCGCGCGTTTCCACGGGTCGGATGCGGACGTGAACCTCGCTACCGAACATCCCGAATTCAACACCTGGCAATGGGTCGACCATTGGCGACTCCCCGATCTGATCGTGCCTTTCAAACGGCGGCTTTATGAGGATGTGCTCGCCGAATTTGCCGGGCACTTGCCGCCGATAACCTAAGCAGCTGCGAGGCTGATTGGATAAGCGCCAAATTGCTGGTCCGCTGTCAACACCGGGATTTGCTCCACCATGGCTTGCGCAATAATCATGTGATCGAACGGGTCATTGTGATGCCTCGGAAGGTTTGTGACGGCCAACACATGGCGACGTGTGATGGACAGTCGTTCAAATCCCTGCATGCCGATGTGTGCGTCGAACGCACCAACTGACATTCGCAACTTTCCGCACTGCACCTTGATAGCGACTTCCCACAACGACACGTCGCTGACGATGATCGTTATCGACGTGTCGAGCAAAAACTGTCGTATTTTTCCCGTCAATCGAGCGTCGTCCAGCACTTGCCAGAGCAATATATGCGTATCGACCAGCAGCCTCACGGATCTTTACCGTCCGGACTGATCGGTGCCTCGAGCACAGCGCAGAATTCATCGTCCCACTGGTCCCAATCGTCAGCCATCCAAATCTCGCCCTTCATCGACCCAAATGTCGGAGGCGGGCGAACGCTTGCCACGGCGGGCGCGTGAAGCTCCGCCACAGGTTTTCCGTGTGACATGATCGTAATCGGCGTGCCCGCCTTTGCCTGAGCGATATACATGCTCATATTCTCTCGAAATTCGCGGACGCCAACACTACGTTCAAACATAATATTCATCCTTTGTGTTCACAATTTATGGACACAAAGGATGAATGTCAAGCTGCCTTCACCGCCTGCCGGAACTTGTGCAGCAACGGCTCGGTGTAACCATTCGGCTGCGCCACCCCTTCAAACACCAGCGCCCGTGCTGCTCGGAACGCCATGCTATCCGGTGTCAGTGTCCGGTAAAGCAGATCGCCTGCATTCTGTGCGTCAACTTTGGCGGCCATCCGCGCCATGGCCGCATCGACCTGCGCAGGTTTGCAGACGCCGTGGAGCAGCCAGTTCGCCAGATGCTGCGACGAAATGCGCAGCGTCGCGCGATCTTCCATCAGGCCGACATCGTCAATATCGGGCACTTTCGAGCAACCAATCCCCTGATCGATCCAGCGCACGACATAACCGAGAATTCCCTGCGCATTATTATCCAGCTCACGCTCGATTTCGGCATCACTCCAGTTATGCCCGCCCGCCAACGGTACCGTCAGCAGATCAGACAGCGGCGCAATGTTGGTGAGTTCCTTCTGCCGCGCAAAAACATCGACCTGATGATAATGCATCGCGTGCAGCGTCGCAGCCGTCGGCGACGGCACCCAGGCGGTGTTCGCGCCTGCCATCGGATGTCCGATTTTCTGCGCCATCATGTCCGCCATCCGGTCGGGCGCGGCCCACATGCCCTTGCCGATCTGCGCTTTGCCGGAAAGGCCGCAGGCAAGCCCGATGGCGACATTGCGCGCTTCATAGGCCTTGATCCACGCGCTCGTCTTCATGTCGGCCTTTGCGACCATTGCGCCCGCCTGCATCGACGTGTGGATTTCATCGCCCGTCCGGTCGAGGAACCCCGTATTGATAAAGGCAATCCGGTGGCGCACCGCATGGATCGTCGCGGCAAGATTGGCTGAAGTCCGGCGCTCTTCGTCCATCACGCCAACCTTGATCGTGTGGCGCGCCAGGCCGAGCATATCCTCGGTAGCGTCGAACAGGTCGTTGGTGAACGCTGCTTCTTCGGGTCCGTGCATCTTCGGCTTAACGATATAGATGCTGCCCGTGCGGCTGTTCCCGCCCTGGTCGTGCATCGCGATCAGTGACGTCAAGACAGCGTCGAGAATGCCCTCGGGTGCTTCAGCACCATCCGCCAGCAGCACAGCCGGATTGGTCATCAAATGCCCGACGTTGCGCACGAACAGCAAGCTGCGTCCGTGTAGCGACAAGTCACACCACTCGCGATCCGACTCCAGCGACCGTGTCATCGTCCGCCCGCCCTTTTCGAAGGTCGCGACCAGATCGCCCTTCATTAAACCCAGCCAGGTGCGATACGCCTCGACCTTGTCATCGGCATCAACCGCCGCGACCGAATCCTCGAGGTCGATGATCGTCGACAGTGCCGATTCCAGAATGACGTCAGCAATGCCGTCGGGGTCGGTCTTGCCGATCTGGTGCTCGCGATCAACGACGATAATAATGTGCAAACCGTTGTTCTTAAGTAGTTGCTGTCCCTTGACGGCTCCCGTGATGAGCGACGTGTATTCACGCCAGCCTGGGACCACCTCGTCCAAAAACGCCTTGGCATAGGCTACAACCGCCTCGCCGCGCGTCGGGTCATATCCCCCCGGCTTCGCAGGCGGCGCATCGAGTGCATCGGTGCCGTACAGCGCGTCATACAAGCTGCCCCACCGCGCATTGGCCGCGTTCAGGGCAAAGCGCGTGTTGAGCGCGGGCACGACCAATTGCGGCCCCGCCATTGTTGCAACCTCGGCATCGACGTCCGCCGTGTCGACCGTGAAAGGCGCCGGTTCCGGCACAAGATAACCAATCTCGCGCAGGAAGGCCTCATACGCGCCTTGCTCGAACGCATTGCCCTCATGCCACGCATCGATTTGCGCCTGCAAATCATTGCGCTTGGCCAGCAACGCCCGGTTAACCGGCGCAAAGCGCGCAAGGATCGCTGCCAGCCCGTTCCAATATTGCGCGGCCTCGATCCCCGTTCCCGGCAACGCCTCGTTCTCGACGAACACCGCAAGAACGTCGGACACCTTGAGGCCCGCGCGATCGACATAGACAGACATGATAAGCTCCTGATTGGTCAAGGGACCCCGGGGAGGAGGAGTGGCGCGTGTATGCCGCGTATTCGCCCCTTCGACAAGCACTTCACGGGCGGCTAGAGCAGCGCAGATGAACACCGCCGAACATTCCCTGACCAAACAGGCCGCCGCCGCGCCGATGCGGGCACAAGTCGAGCAATGGGCCGCGATCAACAGCGGCACCGGAAACCTTGCAGGCCTCGCACAGGTCGCAGCATTGCTCGCCGACACCTTCGCGCCCCTTCCCGGCGTCGTCCGCCTTGTCGACCCCGCGCCCGAAGAATCAGTCCTTCCAAACGGCAGCACCCGCAGCATCCAGCGCGGCCAGCATCTTCACCTCAACGTCCGCCCGCAGGCGAACCGCCGCATCCTCCTGACCGGCCATATGGACACCGTCTTCCCGGTCGATCACTCGTTTCAGAGCCTTCGCGAAATCGAACCCGGCGTCATAAACGGCCCCGGCACGGCGGATATGAAGGGCGGTATCGCCGTCATGCTCGCCGCGCTCAAAGCATTCGAAACCAGCCCTGAAGCCTCGGCGCTCGGCTACGACGTCCTGATCAACAGCGACGAGGAAACCGGCTCCGCCTCGTCCGCTGCGTTGATTGCCGAGCTGGCTCAAGGCAAACTCGCCGCGCTCACCTACGAACCGGCTGCGCTCCCCGACGGCACGCTTGCCGGTGCCCGCCCCGGCAGCGGCAATTTCAGCTTCATTGTCACCGGCAAGTCAGCCCACGCCGGTCGCAACCCCGAAGACGGTCGCAATGCTCTCCTCGCTGCCGCTGCGCTCGCGCTCGACCTTGCAGCGCTCAAAGCCCCCGGCCTTAGCGTTAACCCGGCGAAGATCGACGGCGGCGGCCCGAACAATGTCGTCCCCGATCACGCCGTCCTCCGCGTCAACTTGCGACCGGCCACGCCCGGGATCGAAGCGCATGCCAAGGCCGCAATCGACCGCATCGTTGCCAGCATTGCCGCCGCACATGATGTCCACATCCGCACCCACGGCGGCTTCGGTCGCCCCCCCAAGCCGATGGATGCCAAAGCCGAAGCGCTTTTCACGCTCGTCAAGCAATGCGGGGCAGACCTCGGCCAAACGATTGGCTGGAAAGCGTCGGGCGGCGTTTGTGACGGCAATAACATCGCGGCCTGCGGTGTCCCCGTCGTCGATACCATGGGTGTGCGCGGCGGTGCCATTCATTCATCCGACGAGTATCTGATCGTCGACTCTTTGGCGGAGCGGGCGATGCTGTCGGCATTGACTCTGCACCGCATTGCAACCGGAGCTTTTACCAAATGACTTTCCGCCTCCGCGCTGCGCGCGCGTCAGATCTCGGTTCGCTTTACGAAATGGCGAAACTGACCGGTGGCGGCTTTACCAACCTCCCGCCCGACAAACCCAATCTGAAAGCCAAACTCGCTCGCGCCGAGGCTACCTTTGCGCGCGCCGAGGACACACTTCAGGATGATCTGATTGTTCTGATGCTCGAAAACATCAATGATCCCCACGTCCGCGGCACCTGCCAGATTTACAGCAAGATCGGCGAGAGCGCGCCGTTCTACAGCTACCGCATCGGCACGCTGACGCAGACGTCGTCCGAATTGAACCGCACCTTCCGCGCCGAAATGCTCTCGCTCTCGACAGACTTCGAAGGCGCAAGCGAAGTCGGCGGGCTGTTCCTTCATCCCAATGAACGCGCGGGTGGCCTCGGCATGCTGCTCGCGCGCAGCCGTTATCTCTACATCCGCGCGCACCGTCTGCGCTTTGCCGAACGCATTTTCGCCGAGCTGCGCGGCGTGTTCGACGAAGGCGGCGGCTCGCCCTTCTGGGATGGCCTCGCGGGCAAATTCTTCGGCATGACGTTCCCCGAAGCCGACGCTTTCAACGCCGTCAACGGGTTCCAGTTCATTGCCGATCTGATGCCCAAGCATCCGATCTACACCGCGTTGCTCCCCGAAAGCGCACGCGCCGTCATGGGCCTGCCGCATCCCAGCGGTCGCGCCGCAATGCGGATGCTCGAGAACGAAGGCTTCGTCCACGATCATTACATCGACATTTTCGACGGCGGCCCGACGATGCACACGCGGACCGACCATGTGAAAACCGTTGCCAAATCGCGCGATGTCGAGATCACGAAAATCGCCGCAAATTCAGCAGCGCGGGCAATCGCCGCTTGTGGCCAGCTCGCGGACTTCCGTGCCGCATGGGCATGCGTCACCGTCGACGGCATCATCGACCCCGAAGGCGCAAAGGCGCTCGCCGTCGAACCCGGCCAGACAGTTCAGGTCGCGCCGCAATGAACGGTTCTGGATCGAAGCTGGTCGAAATCAACTTCGACGGCATCGTCGGGCCGAGCCATAACTACGCAGGCCTCAGTCTCGGTAATCTTGCGTCGGCAAAGAATGCAGGCGGCGTGTCGCATCCCCGCGCCGCTGCCTTGCAAGGCATTGAAAAGATGCGTGCCAATGTCCGCCTCGGCCTCGCGCAGGGCATCTTCATGCCGCAGGATCGGCCAAACCGCGAATGGCTCGGCGCACTGGCCTCGACAGCCGAAGACGCAGACCCCGGCCTGCTTGCCTGTTCGCTGTCCGCCTCATCGATGTGGGCGGCAAATGCAGCAACGGTCACCCCCGCCCCCGACGCCGCCGATGGCAAGTGCCACCTCACCGTCGCCAATCTCGTCACGATGCCGCACCGCAGCCACGAATGGCGCGGCACATTGCGGCAATTGCAGACGGTCTTCGCGCATGAAGCGTTCGAAGTGCACGCGCCGGTCCAGCCACCCTTCGGTGATGAAGGCGCCGCCAACCACATGCGCCTGTGTCCTGATCATCGCAGCGCGGGTGTTGAGGTGTTTGTCTATGGCGTGGCCGGCGGCCCGTTCCCGGCGCGCCAGCATCTCGAAGCCTCGAAAGCCGTCGCCCGCCGCCACGCGATCAAGAACGCGCTGTTTGTCCAGCAATCAACCGAAGCCATCGCTGCCGGTGCATTTCACAATGACGTTGTCGCCGTCGCCAACGAACGCGTTCTTTTTGCCCATGAACAGGCCTTCGAAAACAAGGATCGGTTCTACGATGATCTCAGGATGCGTTTCCCCGAAGTCGAAATCGTCGAAGTGCCCGCCAGTGCCGTATCACTGACAGACGCGATCCAAAGCTATTTGTTCAACGCCCAGCTCGTAACACGACCAGCTGGCGGCATGGCTTTGATTTTGCCGACCGAAGCGCATGAGCACCCCCGCGTCCGCGCCTGGCTTAACCAGCATATCGTCGGCAACGGCCCGATCCGCGCGGCCATTCCCGTCGATGTCCGTGAATCGATGGCGAATGGTGGTGGCCCGGCGTGTCTACGCCTGCGTGTCGTTGCCGATCCCGCGGCGATCGATCCGTGTTTCATCGTCGATGAAGCCAAACTTGACCGGATTGCTAATGTCGTAAAGCGCTTCTGGCCTGAAACCATCGCACCAGCTGACCTTGCCGTGCCCAACTTATGGACGGAAATCGCAACTGCACGCGCCGCATTGCTGGCTGAACTCGCTATTACCGAACTGTCGGGTTAACTGACAGTTTACCATAGTCGTTAAGACCGATTAACGCTTTTCCGCCACTGGCGCGGTCCTTGCGTTAACACTTTCATGTGGAAAAAAATCGGTCGCTTGTTCGTTATCAAGACAAGGTGGGAAGTCTATCTGATAACCTATGCGCTGGCGACGGGCGCGATGGAACGCGGCAAGACCTATCTATCGGCCTATCCCGGATTTGGCGGCTGGCTGTTATTCGCCGCATGCAGCGGTGCGGTCTTCATGGCTGGCGCTAAAATGCTGGACGCGATCCGCGTGGCCGACGTGCTTGCAGTAAAAGGGGAATAGCACAAACGGGCCCCTCTTTGCAGAGAGGCCCGCCTTGCGACCCGTTGCTGCTTAGCCAGCAGCAGTCAGGTAATCGGTCAGTTCGGCAAGTGTAACGCCCTTGCTCTTGTCCTTGTCGGCGGTGGTAAACGCGCTCTTCAGCCACGCCGATTTGTCTGCGGGCTTCATCGAGGTGTCACCCGACTTTTCCTTCAGCGCCGTCAGCCATGTATCGAATTCGGCCTTTGCCAGCATACCGTTACCGTCCTTATCATAGGTCGGAAATTCGGCGGCAATGATTGCCTTCGGATCAGATGCAGGGGCAGCGGCAGGCGCAGCACTATCCGCCGCTGGTGCTGACGACTGCGGCATTTCCGTCGACGCAGGCGGACTTGCTGGCGCTGGGCCAGTCGTCTGGGCAAGGGCGGGCGATGCCAGCGCCATCATGCTGGCGGCAATAAGAATGGATTTCACAGTTCATCTCCAGTTTTTATAAGCAACACGGGAGCGACATCGAAGCCGCTGATAGTTAAACGGCTCGAAACCATGTGCGTTGCTCGACCGACCGCGTTGTCGCGTCGGTTTGTCCCTGCTAGGCGCTCCCGCATGATAGAACGCTACTCACGTCCCGATATGGTTGTCCTCTGGTCCGCCGAATCCCGTTTTCGTATCTGGTTCGAAATCGAAGCGCATGCGCTCGATGCGATGGCCGAACTGGGTGTCGTGCCGCAGAGTGCGGCGAAAGCCGTCTGGGACTGGTGGGCAACCAATCCCGCCATCAATGTAGCCGCCATCGAAGCGATCGAAGCGGTGACCAAGCATGACGTCATCGCTTTCCTGACCTGGGTGGCCGATCACGTTGGTGACGAAGCCCGTTTTCTGCATCAGGGGATGACAAGTTCGGACGTGCTCGACACTGCTCTGGCGGTTCAGATGGCGCGCGCTGCCGATCTGCTGATCGCTGATATCGATGCCCTGCTCACCGTGCTCAAGCGCCGCGCCTTTGAACATAAGATGACACCGACTATCGGACGCAGCCACGGCATCCATGCCGAGCCTGTGACCTTCGGCCTGAAACTGGCACAGGCCTACGCCGAATTTGCCCGCAATCGCGACCGTCTGGTCGCGGCGCGCGCCGACATCGCGACATGCGCGATTTCAGGCGCGGTCGGCACCTTCGCCAACATCGACCCCCGCGTCGAGGCGCATGTTGCCGTCAAGATGGGACTGAGCGTCGAACCCGTCTCGACACAAGTCATCCCGCGCGACCGCCACGCGATGTTTTTCGCAACACTTGGCGTCATCGCCGGATCGGTCGAACGCCTCGCGACCGAAATCCGCCATTTGCAGCGCACCGAAGTGCTCGAGGCGGAGGAGTATTTCTCACCCGGCCAAAAGGGCTCGTCGGCCATGCCGCACAAGCGCAACCCTGTCCTGACCGAGAATCTGACGGGCCTTGCCCGCATGGTGCGCAGTGCCGTCGTGCCGGCGCTCGAAAATATCGCGCTCTGGCACGAACGCGACATCTCGCATTCGTCGGTCGAACGCATGATCGGCCCCGATGCCACAATCACGCTGGATTTCGCACTCGCGCGCCTGACCGGCGTCATCGACAAACTGCTGATCTATCCCGCGCGAATGCAAAAGAATCTCGACCGTATGGGTGGCCTCGTCCATTCGCAGCGCGTCCTGCTTGCGCTCACCCAGGCGGGGATGAGCCGCGAGGATGCCTATAAGGCCGTCCAGCGTAATGCGATGCAGGTCTGGGATTCGGACGGCGTGCTATCGCTGATGGAATTGCTCAAGGGCGATGCCGATGTCGCCGCGCATCTTTCGGTCGAAGAGATCGAGGACAAGTTCGACCTCGGCTATCACTACAAGCATGTCGACACGATTTTCGGGCGCGTGTTCGGTTAAGCAACGCTTACTGCACACGTCGGGCATTCCGCCTGTGCAATAAAATCTTCGAGGGGCAGTTGCAAAAACTGCAACTGCCCTCGCAATCCTTGCGATTGTCAATCCGCACTAATTTGGTAGGCATTCTGGCATCGCAGCAATGCGAGATGAAGAGAAAGGAGACCAAATCATGCAGACGTTTGAAGGGCTGGTATTTACCGCCACGGCAATCGGCGCTCACATGCTGGTCATTGCCGCGATTTTCGCCGGCTAACAGCATCGGGGCACCACGCCCATCCCGTTGTCCGGGATGGGCGCGCCGACTGTTTTTAATGATGCCCTTTATGCGGCGCCGCTGGTTTGCTGAGGCTTTCGTAAACCGCTTTCACAAAGGCATCGCCGTTGATGAATGCGCCGGGCATTTCCCATTTTGCGGCCGGTTTCGTCGCCTGAAGTTGCGCGAGTGTTTTCTTGGCCTTGATGCCGCCGGCCACGGTGTCGATCACGGTTTTCAGCATATCGCGATACGCGACCAGATCGGCGCGCGTCGCCATCGGCCCGTGCCCCGGAATATATTTGGTGTCGGCATTGGTCATCGCCAGCACCTTGTCAGCAGCATCAAGCAACCCGCGCGCATTGCCGCCTGAATTCAGGTCAATGAACGGCAGCGTGACCTTGTTGAAAAATAGGTCGCCCATGTGAACCACATTGGCCTTTTTCCAAATCACGAATGAGTCGCCATCGGTGTGCGCGTCATGGACGTGGACAGTCCGGATTTCGTCGCCATTCACGTGCAGCGACAGGCCGTCGTGGTACGTCACCACAGGCAGCGCAATCGTCGGAGACGGTCCAGTCGTTTTCCCGTCTCGCGTTTGCGTGTTCATCATGCGGACGCGGACATTGTCATGCGCCACGATGACAGCACCCGCTTTGCCGAGATTCTCATTCCCGCCGGTATGATCGCCGTGCCAATGCGTGTTGATCAGGAACTTGACCGGATCGGGATCGAGCGTGGCAACGGCGGCGAGTATCTTCGGCGTCAATGGTGCAAACTGATCGTCGATCAAGACATTGCCATCCTCACCATAGGAAAGGCCGATATTGCCGCCCTGTCCGAACAGCACCGCAATACCGGGCGCAATCTGCTCGACCTTGATTGTGGCCTCTGGCTGCTGTGCCAGAGCACAGGATGTCGAGAGCAACGCAACAAGTGTAAGAACAGCACGCTTCATGACATTTCCCCTTAATGCTCAAACGATATCGTCGAACACCGACCGCAATTTGTCAAAGAAGCCCGTCGATTTCGGGCATTCCTCGCCGGTCTCGGTCTCGCGGAACGCCTCGAGCAGTTCCTTCTGCTTGGCGCTCAGCTTGGTCGGCGTTTCCACTTCGACCTGTATCACCAGATCGCCCGTGCCGCGCCCGTTGAGCACTGGCATCCCTGCCCCGCGCTGGCGGATCTGCTTGCCGGACTGAATCCCCGCTGGAATGCGGATATCATGCCGCTCGCCATCCAGCCCCGGGATCTCGATGCTCCCGCCGAGTGCCGCCTTGGTAAAGCTGATCGGGGCGCGTGCGAACAATGTCGTCCCGTCGCGTTCGAACAAGGAATGACGCGCTACGTGCAGGAAAATATAAAGATCACCCGCCGGTGCCCCACGCGCGCCGGCTTCGCCCTCGCCCGACAAGCGAATGCGCGTGCCCTCATCGACACCCGCCGGAATGTTGACCGAAAGTGTTTTGGCTTTGTCGACCCGGCCTTCACCGCGACATGACGTGCACGGCTCGGCAATGACCTGACCCGCGCCGTGGCACGTCGGGCACGCTCGCTCGACCACGAAGAAGCCCTGTTGCGCCCTCACCTGCCCGCGACCGCCACACGTCGTGCATTGCTTTGCCGAGGTGCCGGGTTTGGCACCCGTCCCGTCGCACGGATCGCACCGCGCCGAAACGTCGACGCTGATCTCGGTTGCCTTGCCGTGGAATGCGTCTTCGAGTGTGATTTCAAGATCATAACGCAAGTCAGCGCCACGACGCGGCCCCGCTTGTCGACCGCGACCATTGCCGCCCATGAATTCACCAAAGATATTCTCGAAAATATCCGAGAAACCCTCAAAGCCCTGCCCTTGACCGCCGCCCCCGCCATTCTGAAATGCCGCCTTGCCGAACCGGTCATAAGCGGCCCGCTTTTGCGGGTCTTTCAAGACATCATAGGCTTCGGAGATCGACTTGAACTTGGCTTCGGAATCCGCGCAGCCGGGATTTTTATCGGGATGGAATTTCATCGCCAGCTTGCGATAGGACGTCTTGATCGTCCCGTCGTCGGCCGTGCGCTCTATCTCGAGCAATTCGTAATAGTCAGTATCAGCCACATATTGCCCCTGAAACACCGCCGCCCTGGACATGATCCAGGGCGGCAAAGTTCACGAAGTTCTCACTACCGCACTACGCCTTCGCGTTGTCGTCTACTTCGGAAAATTCGGCATCGACAACACCGTCATCTGCGGGCGCCGCTTCGGCATCAGGAGACGCTGCTGACGCTTGTTCCTTCTCGTAAATCGCCTGACCCATCTTCATGGCAACCTGCGCCAGCGCTTGCGCCTTGTCGGTCATTGCCGTGACGTCGCCGCCCTCGACCGCTGCTTTGGTTTCGGCGACGGCAGCTTCGATCTCTTCCTTCAACGCCGGTTCGATCTTATCGCCATTGTCGATCAGCTGCCGCTCAGTCGTGTGGATCAGCGACTCTGCATTGTTCTTGGCTTCAGCTGCTTCACGCCGCTTCTTGTCTTCCTCGGCAAAGGTTTCGGCGTCGCGGACCATCTGGTCGATGTCGCTATCAGACAGACCACCCGAAGCCTGAATCTTGATCTGCTGCTCCTTGCCCGTGCCCTTGTCCTTGGCGGACACGTTGACGAGGCCGTTGGCATCGATATCGAATGTCACTTCGATCTGCGGCACGCCGCGCGGCGCAGGCGGGATGCCGATGAGGTCGAACTGGCCGAGGATCTTGTTATCCGCCGCCATTTCGCGTTCGCCCTGGAACACGCGGATCGTCACGGCATTCTGGTTGTCGTCCGCCGTCGAATAGGTTTGCGACTTCTTCGTCGGGATCGTCGTGTTGCGGTCGATCATGCGCGTGAACACACCGCCCAGCGTCTCGATGCCGAGCGACAGCGGCGTCACGTCGAGCAACAGCACGTCCTTCACGTCACCCTGCAACACGCCCGCCTGAATCGCGGCACCCATCGCGACCACTTCATCGGGGTTCACGCCGGTCTGTGGCTCCTGCCCGAAGAAGTTCTTCACGACTTCGCGGACACGCGGCATGCGCGTCATGCCACCGACAAGCACAACCTCGTCGATGCCGTCGGCCTTGAGCCCTGCATCGGCGAGCGCCTTCTTGCACGGCTCGAGCGTCCGCATGATCAGGCTTTCCACCAGCTTTTCGAGGTCCGCACGGCTGATCGCCTTGACGAGATGCTTCGGCCCCGTCGCGTCTGCGGTAATGAACGGCAGGTTGACTTCGGTCGTCTGCGCCGACGAAAGCTCGATCTTTGCTTTTTCAGCCGCTTCCTTCAGCCGCTGGAGCGCGAGCTTGTCCTTGGTCAGGTCGATGCCTTCGACCTTCTTGAAGTCCGCCGCGAGGAATTCGACGATCTTCGAATCGAAATCTTCGCCACCTAGGAACGTGTCGCCATTGGTCGACTTCACTTCGAAAACGCCGTCGCCGATTTCGAGGATCGATACGTCGAACGTCCCGCCGCCAAGGTCATAGACTGCGATGGTTTTGCCGTCCTGCTTCTCGAGTCCATAGGCCAGCGCT
>JAYWFN010000016.1:0-6405 GCA_043778785.1 Sphingomonas sp.
TGGGCTTTCCGGGGCACTTCATGGTCAAGGTGAACCTGCCAAAAGGGCAGGTGGTGATTGACCCGTTTGACGGCAGGTCACTCAGCCGTGAACAGCTGGAGTTTAACCGCTCAAACACGACCAGACGGACAGGCTCGAAATTCGACTGCGGCTGCGCCTCGGCAAGAATCGCGATCTGGCGTGACAGGAAGCGCAGGCGGCGGGTTCGATAGGCTGTGTCATGGACATTCAGAAATTCCGTGGCGTCGCCATCATGTCCGCCCGCATTTTCGATGCGGAGCCTCTGATATGCTGACCAGGCATGGCCCGAATCGCGTGCTGACCGCGCTTCAGCCAGCGCGCGCCATTTCGCGAGGCGCGCCGCATTGGGGTTGGTCAGGAAAAAGGTGTGGCCAAAAAGATGGTCGACGGCCGCCTCTATCTCGGGCCGGATCGCTTCGATAATGCGGCGCGCCCGGCGAATCCGGGTCGAGCGACCTGCGATCGCGTCAAGATTGTCGCGAATCGGCTGTTCGCGGGGAATGTCGGAGAGGGCACCGAAAATCGTTGTGAAGAAGCCGGGCACTTCAGTCTCGCCGCCACGGTTGACCTTGATGCTTCTGATGCCGGGTTTGGGATCAATATAGACGAAACGGCGATCGACTTCGCGGCGCGCGGGGCGGCTGCGCAGCGCGTCGATGGCGGGCTTGAAGGGGGCGTTGGCAAGCACCGATCCGTCGATCAGGATCGTCGTTTCACGACCCGGCAAAGCACGCGCCAAAAATTCATCACGACCGGGCCAGTCGCGATGATCCTCGGCCAGCACACGGTCGAGCTCGGCAACGGTGAATGGCGGAAATGCACCGGGAAAACTAGCGGTCGCGCGCGCGGCAAAAACCAGGTCGTTGGCATCGCCCAATGTCGCGGGGTCGCCCGGCGCATCGCGGAACGAAAAGGTCAGGCGATGTTCGGTCTCGGTAATTTCCGGCGGCGAATTCAGCCGGAGCTTTTCGGGGTGGCCGCGAAAGTCGGTAACCGTCACGAACAGGTCGAGCGGCTGCTCGTCGGGAAGCAGGCGCGGACCAACGGGCAAGGATGCCATCGCATCGAACGCCTTGAGCAGCAGACGGCTGAACACTTCGCCGCCGAAGGGCGGTTCAAACCATCGCGACCGGATGAAGCGTGTGAGCTTGTCATGAAGCTCGTCGCGCGTCTCGGGATCGAGATCATCATCCCAATCCGACCCCTGGCGATTAGAAAAGGCCCAGACCAGCGGGGTCGCCCAGATTTTGGAAAAGCGCGACGCCATCCGCGCCTTGGGATCGATCAGCTTGTCGACGTCGGCACCGTCGAGCCACAAATCGGTCAGCGGATCGAGCGACTGGCCGGTGGCGATTGCTTGCGAAAGGAATATCCCGTTGATGCCGCCTGCCGACGCGCCAGCGATAATGTCTGCCATGACGCGCAATTTAAGGCCGCTTCGGGCTTCGATGTCTTTGAGGAGGTCAACATAAATGGCCTGACTGGAGCTCGTTGCGGCGGCCCCGTCATGAAAGGCACGCGATGCACGGGCGAGGTGCCACACCTCTTTCGTGATCCCGTGCATGTACACCGCCAGGCTGATCCCGCCATAGCAGACCAGCGCAAGGCGCAATTCCTTTTCGCGCATGATCCTATCGTTGCATGTTGAACGGGCGAGGGGAAGCGTGCGCTAGGCGCGGCGGTGCTGGTTCAGGATTTCATACGCCATGACGGCCGTTGCCACGGCGGCATTCAGGCTGTCGGCGCGCCCGCGCATCGGCATTTTGACAAGCAGGTCGCATGCTGCCTCATAGGCGGCGGGAAGGCCCTGCGCTTCATTGCCAACCATCAGGAAGACGGGCTTGGCATAGGCCGGCGTCTGATAGTCCGTTTCAGTGTTCAGGCTGGTGCCGACAAGCTGACCGGGGCCGGCACGCAGCCACGGCAGAAACTCTTCCCAGCGTGCCTGCACAATCTTTTGCGTGAAGACCGCGCCCATGCTGGCGCGCACCGCTTCGACCGAGAAGGGGTCGGTGCAATCGTCAATCAGGATCAAACCGCCAGCGCCAACCGCATCGCCAGTACGCAAAATGGTGCCAAGATTGCCCGGATCGCGGAGGCGTTCGGCAACGATCCAGATGTCCGCCGAGCCCCGGTCAATCGATTCGAGCGTTGAGGGATGTTCGCGGTACACGCCGATGACGCTGCCCGGATTGTCCTTGCCCGACAGTTTCGAGAGAATGTCGGGGCTGGTGACGAGGACATCGCCGCGTGTTTCTTCGGTGGCCGCAATCAGCCGCTGGACGAGCGGATGCTCCTCGCTCTCGGGGGCATACCAGAGCATTTGGGGCACCACGCCCACATCCAGCGCCTCGGTCAGGATACGCAGCCCTTCGGCGAGGAACATCTGCTCGACACGCCGGTATTTTTTGTCGCGAAGCGCGCGGACTTGCTTGACGAGCGGGTTGGAAAAGCCAGTGATGAGGCGGGGCATCAGTCTTCCCCGAACTTTGCCTCGATCAATTCGACGAGCGCGCTGACCGATTGTTCAGCACCGTCGCCTTGCGCACGGATCGTGACATGATCGCCCATGGCGGCACCCAGCATCATGAGGCCCATGATCGACGTGCCGACGACGCTCGATCCATCTTTCTCAACCTCGACTTTGGCGGGGAGACCGCTGGCCATCGTCACGAATTTTGCGCTTGCCCGCGCATGAAGGCCACGGCGGTTGGTGATGAGGACCGTCTGTTCGATCACGCGGCTTGTTCGCCAAGGACTTCGGACGCGACAGATATATATTTGCGACCTGCCTCGCGCGCGGCTGCAACCGCATCACCAACGTTCATCGTTCGCCGCGCTCCTTCAAGCCGGATCAGCATCGGCAGGTTTATCCCGGCAATCACTTCGACTTTGCCGGGTTTCATTAGCGAAATGGCGAGATTGGATGGCGTGCCGCCAAACAGGTCGGTCAGCACGATGACCCCGCGTCCGCTGTCGACTTCGGCAATGGCATTGGCAATGTCGGCGCGACGTGACTCCATGTCATCGTCAGGGCCGATACAGATCGGCGCAATCGCGCGCTGTGGCCCGACCACATGCTCCATCGCGACAACGAATTCGGTGGCGAGCCGTCCATGCGTCACCAGCACCAGCCCGATCATTGCGACTCCATTGCCGTTGTTGTCCTGCGTTCGTTCGTTTCTGTGCGCTCCAGAGAGTCGTCGGGACGGCTCGCCAGATCGCGGTGCGAAACCGTGGGCGAAAATCCCGCATTGCGCAACCGTTCTCCGACACGTTCGGTGACATGGACACTGCGATGCCGGCCGCCGGTGCATCCGAATGCAATCGTGACATAGGCTTTTCCCTCTGCTTCATAACGCGGGAGCAGAAGCAAAAGCAGATCTTCGATTTTCGAAACGGCATCCTCATAGGCGGGGTCAGCGGCGACATAATCGGCGACTTGACGGTCAAGGCCACTCATCGGGCGAAGCGTATCGTCCCAATGCGGATTGCGCAGGAAACGCATGTCAAACACGAGATCGGCATTGCGCGGAATGCCGCGCGCAAAGCCAAAGGACAGGACCGACAATGTTGGCGCGGACGACAGCCGTTCGCCAAACCGCGTGCGCATTTCGAGGCGGAGGTCGTTGCTCGTCGAGCTTGTGGTATCAATAACGTGATCGGCCCAGCGTCGCAGCGGGCTAAGCAATTCGCGTTCGCGCGCAATGCCATCGCTTGCCGGGCGATCAAGCGCGAGGGGGTGACGGCGGCGGGTTTCGGAATAGCGACGCTCGAGCTCGGCACCGCCGCAATCGAGAAAAACAGTGGCAATGTCGTCGCCGCGTTCTCGCATTGCCTTGATGCGCTCGACGATCTCCTGCGCATCAAACCCACGCGTGCGGCTGTCGATGCCGAACGCGAGCGGTCGGTCATCGCTGGCTCCTTCGGGCAATTTGGTGACCAGAAGCCTGTTGAGCAGGAGCAGCGGCAGATTGTCGACAGCTTCCCAACCCATATCCTCGAGCGATTTGAGCGCCGTTGATTTGCCCGCGCCCGACATGCCGGTCACAAGCAGGATACGGTTGGGGCGCGAGCGCTTCATGAAAGGCCGCGCAATTTCAGCAGCATTTCTATTTTTATCGGCGCAGACGCTTCGAGTGGCGCGATCAGGCATGTCGGAATCGCGACACCAGCGACGACCCGCGTGCTGTTCAGGTCGGGCAATCGTTCGATTGTGGTGGCAATGCTCGCGATAAGCGCAATCGGTACATCGCTTTCGAAAGTCATCGGCACGAGGCCGACACCACGCACTTCGATGAGTCCACCGATGTTGGGCGGCGCGCTTGCGATTAGTTTGCCGTCAATGCGGCGCACAATGGTGTAATCGTCGCTGACGAGTGCCGCGCCGCGGTCGATGAGGCGCAGCGCGAGATCGGACTTGCCCGATCCCGACAATCCTTCGATCAGGACAGCGCGCCCGCCGATCGACACACATGATGCATGAAGTGTTTCGGATGAAAGCGCGGTCATGATGGGCCTCCATTATAGGGTAGTGTCACAGTGAAACGCGCTCCACCCGATCCCGACTCGCTGTCAGATACGGTGATCGTGCCATTATGGCCTTCGACAATCGTTTTGGCGATGGCGAGGCCAAGGCCCGAATGGCGGCCGAACGGGTCGCTTTCGGGGCGGTCACTGTGGAACCGGTTGAAGATCGCCTCACGCGTTTCGGGTGCGACGCCGGGGCCATCATCTTCGACCCACATAAGCACGTTTGCGCCGCGGGCCGCCACACCGAGCCGGATCGGTGTGATCGGTGGTGCAAACGAAATGGCGTTGTCGATCAGATTGTCGATGACCCGCGCCAATCGCGCTTCGTCGCCGGGAATGATCACGGCGTCATAGGGCCGCACAAACCGAAAGCGCTTTTCGAGCGCCGCATCGCGCGAAGTCCGGGCATCGATCAGCGACTGGACCAGAGCCCCAAGATCAACGGGCATGAAGGCGGATCGGCTGAGCTGTGCATCAAGACGTGATATGTCCGCAATATCAGTAATCAGACGATCAAGCCGCCGGACATCGTCGCCGATAATCGCCAGCAACTGTTTGCGATCATCCGGATCATCAACCCGGTCCAGACTCTCGACTGCCGACGAAAGCGACGCGAGCGGATTTTTCAGTTCATGCGACACGTCGGCGGCAAAGGCTTCGACCGCATCGATGCGGTCGCGCAGCGCCCCGGTCATATCGGAAAGCGCGCGCGCCAACTGGCCGATCTCGTCATTGCGCGCGGGCAGGCGCGGGACAACGACATCGCGGGCGCGCCCCTGGCGAACGCGCAATGCCGCTTCGGCAAGGCGGCGCAACGGGCGAACAATCGTGCGGCCAAGGAAGAATGACAGTCCCACCGAAAGCAAAAGCGCAAGCAGCACGATAATGAACAGCCGGAATCGTTCCTCGCGCACCAGCTTTGTCACATCGAGCGCATTTTCGACCGACAGCAGATAAATCGGGCGATTGCCAACGCGGGTCGCGGCCGTGATCATCGTTGTCCGGTCCGGCGCGAGGCGAACACGCGAGGCGATATGAGCATCGCCCGAGATCACTGCCTTGAGTTCGGGCCAGTTTTTCCCGTTTGATCGCCCCTGATCGACATAGGGCGGAGGGATTTGTGCGCGGACAATGCGGTCGACGACAGCATCCATCCAGCGCGCAACGCGGGCATCCCACGTCTCGGTTGCCGGATCGACGAGCCGAAATGTGCGCGGGCCGAGCCGCCAGCTGTCGAGCGCGAGATCGCCCTTGCCATCATAGGTGCGGATACGGTCGCCCGCTTCCTGGCCCAGCGAACGGATGATGGCCGCGTGTGTGCTGTCGGGCGAAGACGCCAGAACTGTCGCGATCAGTTCGATTTCGCTTTCCTGTTGCGTCCGCCGCTCCTCGATCAGGCGCGTTCGAAAGCCATCAAGGTAAAAGATACTGCCGCCGACAAGGGCAAGCGCAATGATGTTGACCGCCAAGATCCGGCGTGTCAGCGACCCCCGCACGCGCCATTGCGGCGATGCATCGACGTCAGACGTCGGAGAAACGATAGCCGGCCCCATAGAGCGTTTCGATAGCATCGAATTCGGAATCTACCTGACGAAACTTGCGGCGCAGGCGTTTTATGTGGCTGTCGATCGTGCGGTCATCGACATAAACGTCGTCCTGGTAAGCGACATCCATCAACTGGTTGCGACTTTTAACGACATCGGGCCGCAAGGCGAGCGCTTCAAGAATCATGAATTCGCTGACCGTCAGCGCAACATCCTTGCCGTCCCAGTGAACGCGGTGGCGCGCAGGGTCCATTTCAAGGCGACCACGGACAATCGGATCGGCAACCGGGGCATCAGCATCAGGCGC
>JAYWFN010000017.1:0-6363 GCA_043778785.1 Sphingomonas sp.
ATCAGGCAGACGGGTGCTGGAACCCAAATCCCGGTGGAAAACTTGTCAATAAGAATGCCGATCAAGGTTTTTTGGGGACTGCCACGACGCGGATCCAAGTTCTTAGGGACAATCAGGTTTTCTATCGTCTCCAGGGTGATTTAAGCACGATGTATAGTGATCTCTCGACGACGGAGACACAGCAGCAAATTGTCATCACCGACACGTCCAGCTGGCGCGCAAATATTTTCGCTGGCGGCAACCTGAATATCACGGGTCGATCCGTTTTAACCAACAAAAATGGTTCAATCGGAGCCGCAAATAACGCCAATATATCGGTCTTGTCGCTACTCAATGCGGGCTCGCCGCTCGACAGCCGTACCGTACGAACAGGGGTAACATTTGTATTTTCCTGTGCCGGAATTTGCGCAGCCGCAGGCACAATTTATACTAAGTCTGATACGGCTATTACTGCGCCAACACAGATTATCACAACCCCGGGCGGAAGCAGCTACCCAAACCCGATTGCCTCCACAATTTTTGCTGGGAACACCTTGTCAATTCAGGGTGGAACAGTCGTAAATAGTGGTAACGCAGCCGCAGTCACGCCGCCAAATCCCGCAACAACCGCCCCACCTGCCGGCATCACACTGCTCCCGCCGACCACGCCCGGCCTTGCGCCCGGGGCCACGGGTATTGCAATTGGCGGCGCGCAGCTTGTCCTGCCCAGTTCGCCAAACGGTCGTTTCGTTCCCACTGAAACAACCAAGACCGGTCCGCTGATCGAAAGCAATCCCGCGTTCGGGATCGACAGCCCGGCGCTGGGATCCGAATATCTTGTCAAGCTGCTTGGCCTCAATCCCGACCAGCAGACGCGCCGCCTGGGCGACGATAACTATGAAGCCTATCTGATCACGTCGCAGGTGCGTGCACTGACCAACAAGTCGATCCTGAACGGTTTTGCCGACAGCTATTCGATGACGGCGATGTTGTTCGACAATGCGAAGGTAGAACAGGCCTCGCTCGCGCTGACTTTTGGCACGGCGCTGACCGCCGATCAGGTCAGCAAGCTGAAGACTGACATCGTCTGGATGGTCGAACAGAAAGTGAAGGGACAAAAAGTCCTCGTCCCGGTCGTTTACCTGTCCGACGCGACGCGCGCGAGCGTGGTCGGCGGCAGTTCGATCGAGGGTTACAATGTCGACATTGCAACGCAGAGCGTCACGAACAAAGGCGGCAACATTGTCGCGCTGAACCTCGCGCGGATTCAAACCACCGGCAACATCGAAAACCTGAGCGGCCGGATTGCGGGCAACAACGTCCTGCTCGATGCCAAGGGTGACATTATCAACCAGACGCTGACGACGCGGCTGGGCGATGCTGCCAATGGCAACGACATCGCAGGCCGCGTGGCGTCGGTCGACGCGAAAAACACGGCCGTGCTGAAAGCAGGCGGTGATGTAAAAATCTCCGGCGCGTGGGTGATCGCGGGCAAGGACGCCAACATCATTGCGGGACGCAATGTCGAAATCGGCGGTCTTGTTCTGACCAACAACGGATCCAATTCGACGGGCGCTGTGACACAGTCGCAAAGCGCGATTGGTGCGGGGGTCATTGCCAACAACAACGTGATCATCGACGCCGGACAGGATGTCGTGACGCGCGGTGCCGTCCTTCAGGCCGGTGCCGGTTTGGCCGCTGACAAGCCGTTGCCGATGAGCGGCAACGAATATTGCAGCAAGAACACGTGCGCCAATGGCATCAGCGATCAGATGAATGCGGCACGCCAGGCCGAAATTGACCGGCGCGATGCCGAATTCGCGGCGAATCCCAAGGGCGTCCTTGGCATTTCGGCGGGGCGCACTGTCGATATCGGCACACTGGCCCTCAACGATAGCGACAACCGCCAGAGCTCGCGTGTGCAAACCTATGACACGCAGAGCGGCGACAAGAACAATATGCAGCTGGCCATGGGCACCGGCGTCGAACAACGGAATGAATCATCGACCAGCGTAACGACGCGCGGCATCGGCAGCGCGCTGTCGGGCAATCGTGTTCAGATCGGCACCAAGACGGGGGATGTCCTGATCACGGGATCGGACATCAGTTCGGGCAGCGCCGGCACGATCATCGATAGCGGACGCGATGTGAAGATTGGTGCGTTCATCGGCGGCACATCGACAGCCAGCCAGAGCAGTGTCGACCGTCAGGGCTATGAGCTGCGCGGCAATGCCGATGGCGTGAGCAGTGGCCTCGTCGCAACCGGGTCTGATTCAAGCGGCACTGCCAACGATCAGACCGCGCGGGTCAGCACGCTCGATTCTGCCGGGCGGATCACCATTCGCGCCAAGAAGGACATCGTCAACGAAGGCACGCAATATAATGCCGACGGTACGATTGCCTTTATCGGCGAGACGCTGACCAACAAAGCCGTGGCGCAAACGCGGTCATCGACGAGCAATTCATCGGACTATGCGACGTCGGCGATGCTTGGGATGAACGCAGGCGGCACCGGGTCAAGCATCGACAACGTCCGCCAGACCGTCAATCGCAAGAACGCAGGCGGTGGCCAACCGCAGCCAAAGCCCGAAGACGGCGCGCCGATGGTCGGCAATCTGGCGGGTGATCCCAACCAGAAATCGATGGAAGGCCAGTTCACGGTCGGCAATCCCGAAGTCGCGCTGACGATCAGCGGATCGGGCAGCAATCGTACTGAAAGCCGGTCGGCCACGAACGTAACGACCACCAGCATAAAGTCGCGCGGCAATGTCATCTATCAGACGACCGGCAAAGCGACTGACGTCGGCACGCAGATCAAGGCCGGGCAATCGATTAGCATCGATGCCGGATCCTATGAAAATCTTGCGGCATCAAACACGACCAGTTCCGAATTCTCGACCAACAGCGGATCAGCAGACTTAAAAGGCTCGATCAACGCCACCGCAGAAGCCGGGCTCGACGTCAACGCAGCGGGCAGCAGCAGTCGGGGCAAATCGGACACATCGAAAGCTGTTGTCGGCACGCTGACGGCAGGGGGCGGCGTTTCCATCAAGACGCGCGAAGGCGCGATCACGCTGGAAGGCACGCGGATTGCAGCCGGCGCGCGCGGCGTGTCGCTTGGCGCAAAGACCGACCTCAACCTCAATCAAGCGAACGACACCATCGCCAACAGCGGCAGCGGCGAAACCGGCACAGCGCGTGGCGGCGGACGGATGTCGTTGCTGGGTGCCGGTGGATCGGTCAGCGGCGGCGCGACCGGGCGGGCATACAGCTTTGATGAAAAAAGCAACAAGGGCAAAGCCGTCGACATCAAAAGCGGTGGCGGCGTGACCCTGCGTGCTGGCAATGACATCAATGCGCAGGGCGCCAATGTCGATGCTAAGGGGTCGGTTGTGCTCGACGCGACGCGCGACATTAACTGGCTCGCAGCGCAATCCCAGAAGCGTGTCACGGGGCAATCCGATGGCGGCGGGGCCGACCTGACGGTTGGCGTTGGCGCGGATGTCGCAACGGGCAGCGTTGGCGGCACGGTCAGCTACGAACGCAACCGGGTTGAATTTACCAAAACCGATCGCATCGGCGGGACCATCAAGTCGGGCGGGAACGTCTCGATCAACGCTGGCCGCAATGCGGACTTCGAAGGCACCAAGATCGATGCCGACAGCGCGCAGGTCAATGTTGCAGGCAACTTCACGATGCGCAGCGCGCAGAGCACGATCGTCGAAAATACATCGCTCGACAGCGGCCGGATCGAGGCAGCCGGATCAAAGGGCGGCGGCATGTCGGGCGCCAATACCGGATCGCAAGCCGCGGGCGGTGGCAATACGCTGGGTGGCAATGTCGGCATCAACCACGGCCATAGCAATCAGGACATTCTGACCAACAGCAATGCGTCGATCACGACGAAGCAGGGCGTTGCTCTCAAAGTCGGTGGCGACGCCACACTTGCCGGCGCGAATATCAACGCGGGGGCCGGTGTGCAGGGCACCATCGGCGGCAATCTGAATATTGAAACCCGCACCGACAGAGCCGTCGTCGATCAGGTGTCGAACAATACCTATGTCGGTGTTGCACCCGTCGGCAAACCCGGCGGCAGCGGCGCCGCCAAGGGCATGGACATCGCGCAAGGCGCGGGCAACACCGCCGGTCAGACAGGGCTGTATGTCAACGACAGCCGGTCGACAAAGAACAACCAGACTGTCGGCACTGCGAGCGGGATTAACGGCGGCGTTGGCGGGATCAACGTCACCGTTGGCGGGAACACCACGCTGACCGGTGCGATGAACCGTGGCAGCGATTTCGATACCAAAGGAACGACGACCGTCAGCACGGTCACCACCTTCGTCAACGAGACGTCGAAGGACACGAAGATCACGGGCACGATTGCCTCCGCAGCCGGGGCCGATCAGGGGCGTGGTGGCGATTTCAACTTCAACCCCAATCTGGAAGCAGCGGCATCGCGTCCGCGTGTGCCAGCGCCCGGTGCGGCTTTAGACGGACCGAATGCGCCGCTGGTCCGGCCCATCGGTGGCAATGGCGACCGCGACCCCGGCATTGCACCACCGCCAGCACGCGTGCGGCCCGATGGCAATGGTCTGGCTGACAATGTTCCCAACGTCCCCGGTCGGCGTATCGGTGACGGCAATGGCGCGCCGAATGTGCCAGTGCTGCCGCGTATCGGCAATGCAGGCGACAATGCGCGACAGGCCAATCTTCCCATCGTCCAGCCGCGCAATGTGCCCGTTGCACAAGACGGCCAGCAGCTTGCGATGCTCAACCAACCCGACCTGCCCAATGCAAACCGGAGCCGTGCGCCGAGCAATGGGGCCGAACAGATTATATATGGCAATGAGCCCATCCAGCCGCCCAATGGCCAGGGCATCAACCGGAACCGCGCGCCGAGCAACGGGGCCGAACAAATTCTCTACGGCAACGAACCTGTCCAGCCGCCCAATGGCCAAGGCGTCAACCGGAACCGCGCGCCGAGCGAACCTGAAAAAATCATCTATAACAGTGAAGTTATCAACAACCCCCGGCCCAATATTGTCGAGGGCAATGACGGTCAGCCCAACGCCAATCCGCTTGGGCAACCCGGCGCACTCAATATTGTGCCAAACCAAGGTTTGGTCCTGAATCAGGCGAACAATGAAAATGTTCCCGCGCGCAGCGTTCTCGACTTGCGGGTTGTTGACGAAGCACGGATCCGGACATTTGCAGGCGAAGGGGCGCAGGGCAAAAGGCAGGCCAGAGATGTCCAGGGCTTGCTGATCGAGCTCGAAGCCTTCCGGAAACCGGCACCCAATAACCCTGATCGATCCGCACTTGCCGACCAAACATTATCAAAGCTGAACGATTCGCTCGACGGCATAAAGGTCGATGCAAACGGCAAGGAAACCTGGGCGATCAACCCCGCCTATATCGGCGAAGACGACCATGTGAATTTCGTTCGCGGCCTTTCAAGAAAAGAGGGCGAGGAGATCATCCGGTCCTACAATAATGTCGTCTATCTGACACCGGAACAGCAGGCACGCCAGCGGATCGAGTTTACCGGCGACAATAAAGTCCAGCTAGTCTCGGGCGACCGCAATGGTGGCGAACTGCTTGCCGTCACAAAGATTTTTGCGGTTCTGCCGGACGGTCGCATCATTGCAGGCGACGGTGAATTCGGTGTGACACAGCACAGCTCGCTGGCTGCCGGCAAGCGCGTCCAGATGGCTGGCGAAATGACGTTCGACGCATCGGGCCGGGTGACCGAAATCACCAATCAAAGCGGCCATTACCGCGTCGATGGCGCGGGATTCCTCGCTTGGGTAGGTCGCTCGCTTGTGCCCGATGGCTTGGTCAACGAAAATACAGTGCTGCGCTTTGTCAACGAAGACGCCTTCAAAGACGCCGAGCATCCTGATGGGACGTGGCGCTTGGGCGATCCCAAAATTCAGGGCATGCTGACGGCCATGGGGCAACTGTCACCCAACGACATCAGTGCCAAGGGGCAGGTTGTTGTAAATGTGCCCAATGTCATCCGCAGTCGGGCAGCGACGGTCGATCAGATACAGAATGTCAACGCCAATGCCGATGCGCCACGTATTGGCGGCCTCGGTCCCGATATTGTGGTGCCGGGTGTTTCGGCAATCCCGGCCGCCAGCAACCCGAATTATATTGGCCTCGACATTGCCCAACCGAACCTCAATCGCAACCGCGCGCAAACCGACGATCAGGGTGGGTTTGACCTTGGGCAGCCGCAGGCGCTCGCCAGAGCCGCTCAAATGCCGCTCGATGTGCAGGCACAAAGCCTTGTCGACGCCCGCAAAAATGGATTCAAGGGACGTTTTGAGGACGAACTCAACAATCCGTTGAACGAGATCAAGGCATTCCGCGAAAATA
>JAYWFN010000018.1:0-15057 GCA_043778785.1 Sphingomonas sp.
CCATCGCATCAAACGTGCCGTGGATCAGCGACGCGACGAACTTCGGGAAATCAAGCTCATCGGCAAGACCACCGGCGCGACGCCCCAACGCATCTGTCGCACCTTCCTTCTTTTTTGCCGGGCCGACACCGTCGCCGACCAGTGGGTCGTTTTGCCCCGCCGCATTCTGATCAACGATTTCGCGACCGAATGCATCACGGGCCAGCGATGCCGCTACAGGAGTCCGCATTCGGCCCGAAGACGGCGGCGGCGGTGGAAGCGAAAAGGCAGCGGGGCTTGCCATTGCTCAGATTGTCGACTTCTGGAGCCAGTTGCTTTGACGCAGGTAAGTGCCGTCCGCAAAGAGCTGCAATTCGGTAACCGCTATGATGTCATCGCCCGGCGTCCTGCTGAACCGGTAATGGAAACGGATGCGCAGCGCGGCAATTCCGCCGGGTTCATACAGGATGTTGTCATCCATGATCTGGGCACGGACTTTCAGCTTCATCAGCTTGGCATCGTTGGTCCCGATATTGCCGATGCGGACATTGCCGAGCGATGTGCCGTTGTGCTGCCAGTCGACCGTGAACCAAGCGTAGATGTCATCAATCCCCCAACCTGTCAGCTTGGGCCAGTCATCGAGCCGGATCGTTGCCGCATCCGTGAATGGCGCGGGGTTGGCTGGGGCCTTATCGCCGGGATGCTTTAACCCCTTGAACTGATCGAGGTCCCACGAGATGTCGCCTGAGCTGTCGGAAAAGACTAGCGGAAGGAGCCCGCCGATGGTCGAGACCGTGCCCAGCGCATCAAGCGCGCGCGCACGGGGCTCGGGCGGTGGGGCAAGGGTCAACTCGGCGTCAGTTGGCGCGTTTTCGGCCGGGGCTTCTGTATCAAGGCCATAAGCCGCTGGCGCCACCATACCCCGGTTGAGAATCCAGCTGATCTTTTCAGGCGTGAGCCGCACGCCAAGGTTGCGCGTCAGGCTGTGTGAATCGACATGGATGCCGACAACCCGGACGGCATCGGCCCAGCCATCCTGATCGGTTTCGGTAAGAAGCGCGAGAACGGGCGCGCCACTTTCGCCGCCCGCCGTCTGCAGATTATAGTTGATGTGGTGACCGTCTGGCGACAGCTCGTGGATCGTGGAGCCGTCCATATGCTGGCGATTAATGTTGACGTTATCGCCGGCATAGCCGCTGACGATGATCCTTGAGCCGACACCACCCTGCAGATCTTGCAGCTCGAAATAATTGTCGTTCGGTGCCGTGCCGCCCGCCCACTGCACGCGGATCACGGCGATGTCGTAGGCATCGTCGGTCGCAGCGAAATGCGGATGGATGGTCCAGTCGGCAGGGTCAACATTAAACCTCGTCAGGAAATCCCCGTCCGTCCGTCCGGCGAAAACCTCTAACGATGCGGCGTTGGCGAGGGCGTGCGCGCAGGTGACAATCAAGCCCGGTCCGGCATAAAAACCCGTCGCACCGGCACGGGTGCCATCCGTGTTTGTAATCAACAACTGGCAAATCGCGCTGTGTGGCATCGACCGCGTGCTATCCACACCGGCAGACCACTCGCCGAAGCGCCCGAAGAAGTCGAGAATCTGGGTTAGGATGCCGTGCGGATCGCTGGCGGAAAATGAGGGGAGCACCGTGCCGAGTGCACCAGAGCGTGCATGATACACACCGAGTCCCTGCGCATAGCCCGGTGGTGGCGCGGTCTGACCCGTATTTGGCGCGAGGGCATTGGGATTGCCCGAATGGAGGATTTGCCGGTTGGGCGGATCGCCGTTGATCGCTGATTCATATTGTGCGTGAAAATCCTCGTAGCGCATGATGTAGCGACTGCCCGTGCTGTGCGACGAAGCATATGCGCCGGGTGCGCCTGGCGTGCCGACGACGCGGTCCCACGGGTCGGCAATGCGGACAAAGGTGTCCGTGCCATCCGAGTAGAGCCCGGTGACGATGATGGCGTGAAGCGAACCCGGCAATGCCTCGGCCACCCACAGCGGACCACTTGATTCCAGCAACGCGCGGAAACCTTCGACTGAGTAGGACACGGGCGGCTCGGCAACGAGGCCCATTTCGGTGCCAAAAGCGCTGACATCGCCGGGATCGAGCCCAGCACCGGTCGAGCGGCTGCATATCTCGCCGACTGTTTCGGGCGTCAGACTAACCCTGTCGCGCCACCCCACGAGCATTGCGCCCGCGGCGGCCCAGCACGAGAAATCGCTCGGCTGCGGGATCAGCTCGACATCGTCCCAATTTACGGTCCAGCTGCCTGCAATGGTCAGGCCAACCGCTCTTTGTGCGTGTGCCAGACCAAGTGTCTCGTCTGCAACCGGTTGCGGCGCGCAGTAGCGGTTGGTGACCAGATCCATGAAATGATCCCAGTCCCATGCGCCGTCGGGGCATGATGTATGGCTGGTTTTGGGGTCGGCCTCGCGGTGACCGATAATTGTCGTGCGATCCGACGTCAGGCCATATTTGTCGCACAAATAGCTCACCAAAGCGGCGGACTCGCAATATTGTGTATCTGTCGGGGGCAGATGGTCGAAATGCTGCATTGTGCCGTCGCGGCGTGGATAGTCAGCACCACCTACTTTGATGGCAACATGTTCGATGCCTACGCTGCGCGAATTGACGCCCTTGGCATGCCATGCGGTATCGTCTTCGGACACAAACTGGACAATTTCCCCGTCCTGACCAACGAGATAATGGGCGCTTGCCCGAGCGTCGGCCGCCGTAAACGTGTTTACGGTGCTGCTGGTTGTTGGTGCATCGGTAATATGGATGACAATATGGTCAATCGTCTTGCCTGATCGACCGGACGTAAACGCAACAGACGGCGCAATTCTCGCAACACGATCATAATCGGCGGTGACCAACGCCATTGCGCGTGCTTGAGCCACAGGCTGTCCAGCCGATGGTTCGCTGTAGGCAGGCCCTTCGATACCGAGCGTTTCGGGATCGACGTCGGTTTCGAATGCACGCGCACGCGGCCTGTCGAAGGATTGAGCCGCTGGCGTTGACGCCTCGGGCATTGGCCCGAAGCCGTCGTCATAATGCGCTGGCGCGGCCGAGCCGTTGGGCACCAAGTCTGTCGGGGTGACTTCGGGGGACGCCCCGTTACCAACCGGCGCCATGCCCGGCGCAGGGGCATCGCCTGCCCATTCGAGCTGTTCCTGGCTGGTGCGCTTGTAACCGGCGGCACGCTGCTGCCGGTTGGGCAGGACGCGGACGCGCGACATGCTGCGTCCGCTCAAGCCCCGGATACTGACGTAGGGACTCGTTTCATTCGGCATGACCGCGACTTTCATCGGCCCACCATCGTCTGCGGTCGCGAGGCCGAAGTAGAGCTTTTCACTGCCAATGAAACGCGCGAGCACTTCGGGCGGCACCGTGTAGCCCGCTTCGCTCCCCTGAAAGCGCACCCCGCCATTGCCGCGCGTCGAATAGAAATTGGCGGCGGTCCGGTCTTTCTTCCGGTCCAATGTAAAAAGCGCGGGATCGATGGCAATGGCGACTTCGGCCTGTGACGGCCCGCCGTCGGCGCGTATCCTGAATCCGACCATCGGAAAGCGGTCTGTAACGTCGAGCCGGGTCGGGCGGATTTGTGCTGGCATGGTCTTACCTCTCGGTCGCAAAAGGGAAACGGGCTTCGGCGCGCGCCCGTTCGGCGCGGTGCTCGAAATCGGGGGGCGGGATCAGGACAGCATCAATCTCGGGGCCCGCGAGATCGGCAATCGCACCATGCTCCTCTTCGAAGCGGGTGATCGCTTGTGACAAGAGCTGGGCGAGCAGCTTTGCATGCACCGGCCCGGTGACGATCCGGCTGTGCATGGCAACCGCTTCGGCCTCGGGCTGGAACTGACCGAAGTCGACCAGAAACTCGAAAGCATTGTGGCCGACTTCAAAATAATTTGTGTAGGCCGCCATGGGGACGGCAGGCCGGCTGGATTGTGAAGGCGCGGGGGACGTAACCATCGCAATACCCTGTGCAATGGCCATGCCAACGGTCTAAGCTGTTGAAAATGCGGCTTATCGATGTCGGGCGGACTGTCTCATGTGACACATTGCTGTGACGCATCGGCACGATTGTTACATATTGTCAGCACTCGACGTATCGACGTGGTATTTCACCAGCTTGCGATAAAGCGTCATCCGTGACCAGTTCAGCGCCTTTGCCGCTTCGGCCTTGTTCCAGTTGGTTTGTTCCAGTGCGTTGATCAGGCGCGACCGCTCCGTGTCGGGCGTTGTGCGGCAATAGCGCCCGAACACAGCCTGAAACGCGGGTGGCAGATGCGCCAAACCTACGCACCCTTCCGGAGGATCGATGAACACCGCCTCGATCAGATTGCGCAACTCGCGGACATTGCCGGGCCAGTCATGCGCCATCAGCGCCGACAGCAAATCGGGATCCGGTGGCTCGACATGCATGTCATCGCGCGTGTTGAGCTCTCCAATGACCGACCGCACAAGCAGCGCGACATCGCCGGGCCGGTCACGCAGCGGCGGAATAACCAGTCGGGCGACGTTGAGCCGGTAAAACAGATCGGCGCGAAACCGGTGCGCGGCCACTTCGCCTTCAAGCTCGCGGTTGGTCGCGGCGACCACGCGAATATCGATGCGTTGGCAGGGACTGCCACCGAGCGGGTGCACTTCCTGCGTTTCAAGAACGCGTAGCAGCCGCGCTTGTGCATAGAGGCTCATTTCGCCGATTTCATCGAGAAACAACGTGCCGCCGTCGGCTTCGACCAGCTTGCCGCGCTGTGCGCCAATCGCGCCGGTGAATGCGCCGCGGGCGTGCCCGAACAATTCGGATTCGATCAATGTGTCTGGCAATGCGCCGCAATTGACGACAACGAACGGCGCACGACATCGCGGGCTGAGCGCGTGTATCGCTTGCGCGACTCGCTCTTTGCCCGTGCCGGTTTCGCCGGTCACCAAAACGGTGGCGCGCGACCGCGCAACCTTTGGCAGATAGGCTTTCAGCCCGGCCATTGCCGGGCTCTCCCCCACGAGTCCGAAAGCTGATGATGAACGCCCCCCCGCCGCTGAGGTCTGGAGCGCCACGTATACGCCTTCCCTGCTGGACCCCGTGCGACCCCTTTTCGGGGACGGTGACCGAGCGATATTGATCGCGGATGTTTTCGCGACGCTATCGCTTCAATGTTTCTGGCAAACACAGGCACCGGAACGAGTCGCTTTGGTGCAACATTCAAACGCTATGCCTGCGGATCGACCTGTGCAATCAAATAGACGGTAAATCCGGCGATTACTTAGGTATTTCGTCGCATTTCTTGCATATTGCCAACTTCAAGAGGCGCAACGCAGCACCTTGCCTCGCCCGTCGTGTCCGCGCACTATGATGCGTATGCGCTCGATATTCCTTGTTGTTTTGATGCTCGTCACGGCCTGTGCAGGGCCCGAAGCGCAGGTGCGTGTGGGGTTTGATGCCACGACGCTTACCAGTATTCAGGCAACCGGTTTTGCCGACCGTGCGACCAAACGCCGCGTGACGGCCGATGATCCAGTGCGGGTTGCCAGCATCACGAAACTCGTCGTCGCGCTGGGCGTCATGCGGATGGTCGAGGCGGACACGCTCGATCTGGATCGCGACGCCTCCGATTATCTCGGCTGGCGGCTCCGCAATCCGGGGTTTCCCGATGCCAAAGTAACGCTCAGGATGCTGCTGTCGCATACCGCCGGGGTGCGCGATGCCAATGATTATCGCGTGCCTTTGGGCAAGACAGTTCAAGCCGCGCTTGCCGATCCAAAGGCGTGGGAAACGAGGCATGCGCCGGGCGCATATTTCGCTTATTCAAACCTCAATTTCCCGATCATCGGCAGTGCGATGGAGCGTGTTTCGGGCGAGCGCTTTGATGGTCTGATGCAGCGGCTCGTCCTCAAGCCATTGAACATCGATGCCTGCTACAACTGGCCGACATGCAGCGACGCACGGGTGGCACGCGCGGTCGTGCTCTATCATGCCGACGGCAGTGTGCGCGGGGATGACTTGCGCGGCAAACAACCCGATTGCCCGGTCTTCACTGAAAGTGGCTGCGACCTGACTGGCTATCGTGCCGGTGACAATGGCGCGCTCTTTTCGCCACAGGGCGGTTTGCGCATTTCGGCGCGCGACTTGGCAAAAATCGGGCAGCTGTTTCTGACCGATGACAGCGGCTTCCTGACGCCAGCATCGATGTCGGTGCTTACGACGCCAGTCTGGAACTATGACGGCAGCAACGGCGACACCGAAAGCGGCTTTTTCTGTCGCTATGCCCTCGCCGTGCAAACTCTGGCCACGGCGCATTCGGGCTGTCGCGACGATCCGTTCGGCGATGGCCACCAGCGTGTCGGTCATGCTGGCGAAGCCTATGGCCTGCGTTCGGGTTTATGGATCGACCGGGCGGCAGGGACGGGTGTTGCCTTCTTCGCGACCGCTGTCCCCGACGAGATCGCAAAGGGCAAAAATTCGTCATTCACCATTGTCGAGGAACAACTCGCGCGCGGACGCTCGAGCCGCTAAAGGCGCAGGGATGCCCAAAATCCGAGCTGACCAGCGCCTTTTCGACCGGGGCCTTGCCGACAGCCGCACGCGTGCCCAGGCGCTGATCCTGTCGGGCAATGTTTTTCTGGGCGACCGGCGGATCGATAAAGCAGGGCAGCTGGTTCCCGACGACGCTGACGTCACAGTGAAGGGCCGCGACCATCCGTGGGTTTCGCGCGGGGGCATCAAACTGGCGCACGGCCTGGCGCATTTTGGCTGGGACGTCAGCGGCGTGGTTGCGATGGACGTCGGGTCATCGACCGGCGGTTTTACCGACGTGCTGCTGACCAACGGTGCCGCGAAAGTCTATGCGGTCGATTCCGGGACCAACCAGCTTGCATGGAAGCTGCGCCAGGACAGCCGCGTCATCATTCATGAACAGACCAGCGCCCGCATCCTGACCACTGCGCATATCCCCGAACCCATCGATCTGATCGTCTGTGATGCCAGCTTCATCGGTCTGGCTAAGGTGCTTGAACGACCGCTGACTTTTGCAACGCCGACGGCGCGCTTGCTGGCGCTTATCAAACCGCAATTCGAAGTGGGTCGTGATCAGGTGGGGAAGGGCGGTGTTGTGCGCGATCCCGCGCTTCACGCCTCGGCTTGCGCCGGTGTCGAAAACTGGGTCGCTGCGCAGGGCTGGACGGTTGAGGGAATCGTTGAAAGCCCGATTACGGGCCCTGAAGGCAACGTCGAATTTTTGATTGCGGCGAATCGGACCTGTGGCCGATAGGTCACAGCCAAGCATTTACCATAGCTTGACCTTGAATAGATGGCGTGTCAGCCAATGAAAATGGGGCCGAAAATACGCATTATACTTGGCGCTGCTGTCGTTACGACGCATCCTGCCTATGCGCAAAAAACGGATAACAACGCTGTCACTGCGGCTGAGGATGCTTTTGGTAAAAGTGTCGGTGATCAATCCATCGGCATCTATAGCGATTCGAGCGTGCGCGGTTTTTCCCCCATCGTTGCGGGAAATGTCCGCATCGAAGGCTTGTATTTCGATCAGCAAGGCAATCTGAACAGCCGATTGGTAAGTGGATCGAGCGTCCGCGTCGGTATATCGGCGCAGGGCTATAATTTTCCGGCACCGACAGGCGTGATCGATTATGATCTTGCCAAGCCCGGCAACAAATTGCTGACGTCGGTACAATTGACGCAGGGACCGTGGAAGGGTGTCTCGGGCGAGATCGATCTGCAAATCCCGATTCTCGGTGACAAGCTCGGCATCGCAGCCGGCGTCGACCGGTTCCACAGCGGCACCCAATATGGCACGATTGATGACAGCGTTTCGGTGGCGGTCTCGCTGCGGATTGCCCCGCGCAACGGCATCGAAATCATGCCGTTCTGGAGCCGCACGCGCGACTGGGGCTTCGAGACGCTGCCGACCATTTTTACCGGTGGCCTGACATTGCCGAAGCGCGCGCCGCGCAACACTTTCACGGGTCAGCCTTGGGCGCAATATTCGGGCGTGCAGTCGAATTATGGCGTCGTGGCGAAAGCCGATCCGCTTGGCTTCGATGTGCGGCTGGGCGTGTTCCGGTCGAGCTATCGCATTGACGGTGATACCGCGGACATCATGTCGAGGACGCTGGCAGACGGCACTGTCGGGCGACGGCGCGTGGTTATTTCGAGCGGTGATACCGGTGCATCGACGTCGGGCGAGTTGCGTATCGGTCGCAGCTTTACCGAAGGCCGGCGACGCCATACGGTAACCGCATCGTTCCGTGCGCGCGAGCAGGACCGTAATTATGGTGGCGAAAACACGATCTTTTTCGATAAACTCGGCCCGTCGCGTTTGCTCAGCAGCCGTAGCGACGTCCCCGATGTCCGCACCAGTCCGGTGCCGGTTTTCGGGGCAAAAACCAGTGACAAGGTCACGCAGACGACATTCGGTCTGTCTTACGAAGGCAAGTGGATTAATGTGGGCGAGTTGACCGTCGGTGTGCAGAAGACGCGTTATACCAAATCTGTCGTCGAGCCTGCCCCTGCGCTCGCCATTCTGGTAACGCGTGATTCACCAACGCTCGTCAGTGCGGCGGGCGCGTTTTACATCACGCCGAGGCTCGCGGCATACGGCGGCTATACGCGCGGGCTGGAGGAAGCGCCGGTCGCGCCAAGTGATGCGCTCAATTTCAACGAAGCCCCGGCCGCGATCCGGACGATCCAGAAGGACGCAGGGTTACGCTGGAAAATCGGTTCGTCGATTACCGCAGTCGCCGGTTTGTTTGATGTGTCGAAACCTTATTTTAACACCACACTTACGAATTTGCGCTTTCGCCAGCTCGGCAACGTCCGCCATCGTGGCGCGGAGTTTTCGGTCACCGGCAAGATTGCGCCGGGCCTCAACATGGTGCTTGGCAATTTGCTGATCGATCAAAAGCTGTCCGACGGGCGGCGGCCGATTGGCGCAACGGCGCGTAAAACAATCCTAAGCCTCAATTATCGCCTGCCCAAGCATCCCGCGCTGTCACTCGACTATTACTTCGAGTCGACCAGTAGCCGAACAGCTAACGCAGACGGTTCGCTCAGAATTCCGCCCCGCGCCATCGCCAACATTGGTGCACGCTATCGTGTCAAAGTCGCAGATCGCCCGGTGCTGGTCCGCGCGCTTGTGAGCAATATCACCAACACTTTCGGGTGGAATATTGGCGAAAACGGCGGCTTTACACCCAATGGCACGCGTCGTTTTACGCTCAGCCTGTCGACCGACATTTGATGCTTTGTGCGCTGCGGCAACCTCGCTAAGGCGGCAGCATGAGTGAACTCGCTTCCGCTTCGCAACTTCGCATGTCGTTCGTCCGCTGGGCGCTGGTCACGGTGCCAACGATATTGTTTCTCGGTTTTTTCTCGGGCCGGATGGCAAACTCGGGCTTTGGCAATCCCTGGTATGACGCGCTGATCAAACCGGCGATCCAGCCGCCCGGCTGGGCCTTCGGCGTGGCGTGGAGCATCTTGTATGTGCTGATCGGTCTTGCGTTGGCGATGGTGCTCAATGCGCGCGGGAATCGGTATCGTGGCTACGCGGTCGCGCTGTTTTCGGTTGCGTTTGTTGCAACACTGGCGTGGTCGCCATTGTTTTTCGCGGCGCACAAGGTCTTTGCGGCGTTCTTCCTCATCCTCTTCATTCTTGCCTTTGCGATTGCGACGACCATTGCGTTCGGCCGCGTGCGGACAGCGGCCGCGTGGCTGATGGTGCCTTATCTGCTGTGGCTCAGCTTTGCGTCGATCCTTAACTGGCAGACATATGTGCTTAATCCCGATGCAGAGACCCTTGTGCCGGTGCGTCCGGTTACCCAAATTGATGTCTGACCAAACGGGAGCTGGATAATGCAGACCGACAACAAGATTTTTGATGATCTCGCCAAGTTCGTAAACGGCGCGGCGGGCACCATTGCCGGCATGAGCCGCGAAGCCGAAGCCTCGGCACGATCGAAAGCCAAGGACTGGATCGGCGGCCTCGATTTCGTCAGCCGCGAAGAATTCGAAGCTGTCAAAGCAATGGCTGCCGCAGCGCGCGACGAAGTCGATGTGCTGAAAGCCCGCCTCGACGCGATGGACGCGAAACCCAAAGCCAAACCCAAGGCTTGATCGCTTATCCACAGATTTGTGACGCGCGGTCTTGCGACTCCGCCTCACTCGCGTCAGGCAGTGGACGATGACAGTGGTCCAGATCGACGATGACGGCGGCAGCGCGGCGCCAATTGACATGCTCGAGGCGTGGTTCGAAGCGCATGGCTGGTCGAACGAGCGTGTCGGCGACGAGGAAATCGTGGCGTCGACGCAAGGGGCGTGGGGCAGTTACGAGTTGCGCGGCGTTTGGCGCGATGATGACAATGTTCTGCAATTCCTCGGCTTTCCCGACATCACCGTTTCGCCGCACCAGTCCGCAGCGGTTTACGAAACGATCGGCCTCGTCAATGAACAACTCTGGCTCGGCCATTTCGAACTATGGGCAACGCCGGGAACCGTCCTTTTCCGCCATGCGGTGCTGCTCGATGGGGACGAACCCGGTCTGTCTCTTGATCAGGCCGAGACACTGATCGAAGCCGCTGTGGACGAACTCGACCGCTTTTATCCCGTCTTCCAGTTTGTCCTGTGGGGTGGCAAATCGCCCAAGGATGCGATCGCGGCGGCGATGGTCGAAACGCGCGGGGAAGCGTGAGCACGCTCTGGTTGATCGGCTGCGGCAACATGGCCGGGGCCATGCTGTCGCGCTGGCTTGATGCGGGGATGGACCCGGCGCGCGTGACGGTGATTACGCCGACAGCGACCCGCAGCGACGTCCGCGTGTTACGCGCACTTCCCGATGAAGCGCCGCCGACGATGCTGATGCTGGGCGTTAAACCGCAGCTGCTTGGCGATGTTGCGCCCGGGCTTCAGGCAGCGACAAAAGGCACGTTGCTGCTCTCGATCCTCGCAGGGACCACGATTGCGACGCTGAAAGATTTGTTTCCTGATGCGCGGGGTGTGGCGCGGATCATGCCCAATCTCCCTGTTGCGATTGGCAAAGGCGTCGTTGCGCTGCACGCCGATGCCACGATTGACGACCACAATACTGTTACAAACTTGATGGCACCGCTCGGCCTTGTCGAATGGATTGCCGACGAAGCGCATTTCGATGCCGTCACCGCGCTCAGCGGATCAGGCCCGGCGTTTGTCTATCGATTCATCGACGCGCTGGCGCAGGGCGGCACCGCGCTTGGCCTGCCAGCGGATCAGGCGGCCAGGCTGGCGCTGGCCACAGTCGAAGGGGCCGGGCTGCTCGCGGCGGGCAGCAATGTGTCGCCGGCTGAGCTTGCGAAGCGCGTTGCAGGCAAAGGGGGGTCAACGCGTAACGGTTTGGACGTATTTGACTCTGATGAGGCGCTTGCTGCCTTGGTTGTGGCCGCCCTAAAGGCTTCCGAACAGCGCAACCGCGAACTGGCTGCGCTTACGCGTTCCGGCTGAGATCAATTGCGAGGGCACGGTCCTCGGGCTGGATCAGCCCCTCCAGCACATGCCAGAACCCTGTCACCGAAGCCTGCCCGGCATGGCTATAAGCTGCCCCAAGCCGCTCACGGAAGGCATCGAACAATTCAGCCTCAAGCGCCGCGCCAGCCGCCGTCAGCCGCAACAGCTTCTGCCGCCGGTCAAATGGCCCCGCCCGCGTTTCAACCAGACCGCGCGTCGTCAATTCGGTCAGCACGCGGCCCAGCGACTGCTTGGTAATTGCCAGCAGCCGCAACAGCGCACTCACGGTCAGATCAGGCTGGCGCGCGATGAAATACAGCGCGCGGTGGTGGGCACGGCCCATGCCTTGCGCGTCGAGCAATGTGTCCACGCTCCGCGTCAGATGGCTGTATCCGAAATAGAGCAGCTCCACCCCGCGGCGAATTTCGCCTTCGCGCAGGAACAGCGGGGATGCGGCAGGAGTTTGGACAGCCATATTGACGTATTTTGCGGCACTGCCTAACCAAAGGCAAGGAGCAAAGACGCCGATGAAGTTTGCCTTCGATCCCAACCCCGCGCCTGTCGCCGCGAACGAGCGCGCTGCGCTGCTTGCCGATCCCGGCTTTGGCCGTGTGTTCACCGATCATATGGCGCTCATCCGCTATAATGAAGCGCAAGGCTGGCACGATGCGCAAGTTACGGCGCGAAAGCCGCTGGTCCTCGATCCGGCAACCGCTGTGCTTCATTATGCGCAGGAAATTTTCGAAGGGATGAAAGCCTACAAGCTGGCCGACGGCGACATGGCGCTGTTTCGGCCCGATGCCAATGCGGCGCGCTTCCGCGCTTCGGCGCAACGCATGGCGATGGCGGAATTGCCCGAGGAAATGTTCATTGAGTCCGTGAAAGCGCTGGTCCGTGCCGATGCCGACTGGTTCCCGCATGTCGATGGCGGCTCGATTTACCTCCGCCCGTTCATGATCGCGAGCGAAGTGTTCCTCGGCGTCAAACCGTCGGCGGAATATCTCTATCTCGTCATAGCGTCGCCAGCGGGCAATTATTTCAAGGCCGGTGTCCTCGCAATTTCCTTGTGGGTGTCACAGGAATATACGCGCGCCGCGCCGGGTGGCACGGGCGCGGCTAAATGCGGCGGCAATTATGCGACCAGCCTTGTGGCTCAGGCACAGGCCATCAAGATGGGCTATGATCAGGTTGTCTATCTCGATGCGGCGGAGCGGCGCTGGGTCGAGGAATTGGGCGGCATGAACCTGTTTTTCGTGTTCGAAGACGGATCGCTGCAAACGCCACCACTTGGCGGCACGATCCTGCCCGGCATTACCCGCGATGCCCTCATCACGCTGGCACGCGACGAGGGACTGACCGTACGCGAGGAACCCTATGCCATCGACCAGTGGCGCGCCGATGCGCTGTCTGGCCGTCTCACGGAAAGTTTCGCATGCGGCACGGCGGCGGTCGTAACGCCCGTCGGCAGCGTCACCAGCAACGAGGGCACATTCACCATTGGTGCGGGTGGCCCGGGGCAGACCACACAGCGTTTGCGCGACCGCCTTGTCGGCATCCAGCGCGGCACGGCAGCCGACCCCTATGGCTGGGTCCAGCGGATCGACTGAACTGTTTGCAAACCGCCGAAAGCGCCCCTAAAGCGCGCGTTCGCGAAGACGCACTGGGGCGTCGCCAAGTGGTAAGGCAGCGGCTTTTGATGCCGCCATTCGTAGGTTCGAATCCTGCCGCCCCAGCCAGTCGTCAGATTATATTGCGCGCTGCCAGATCGTTGAGCCCGTCCGACGAAATCCCGAGAATTTCAGTATAAACGTCATTATCCTGCCCCACGCTCTGCGGCGCGATGGACCGGATCGTGCCCGGTGTCTTCGACAGTTTGGGAAACACACCCTGCATTTTCAGATTGTCCCAGCGCGGGTGGGGCACATCGACGAGCGCCTCGCGCGCCTGAAAATGCGGGTCGGCAATCATGTCGGCAGGCTTGAAGACGCGGCCCGCCGGGATGCCATGGTCGATCATCAGCGCTTCGACAGCATCGACGGTCAGCGTCGCCGTCCAGTCATTGATGCGTTCATCAAGTTCGGTCTGGTTCTTCCCACGCGAGATATGGTCGATGTAGCGCGGATCGCTCGCCAGTTCGGGCTGCCCCATTGCGGTGCACAACCGCCCGAACACCGTATCCTGATTGGCCCCGATCAGGAAATCGCCGTCGCTGCACGTGTAAACATTTGATGGCGCAATGCCGGGCAGGACGCTGCCCGACCGTTCGCGGACATAGCCGAACTCGCTGTAATCGGGGACAAGGCTCTCCATGACTTGCAGCACCGCTTCGTAAAGCGCTGAGTCCACAACCTGCCCCTCGCCGGTCTGATCGCGGTGGCGCAGCGCGGCAAGTGCCCCGATGCAGCCATAGGTCGCCGCCAGACTGTCCCCGATGCTGACGCCCATGCGGCTTGGCGCGCGGTCGGGATCGCCGACGATATTGCGCCAGCCGCCCATCGCTTCGCCAATCCCGCCAAAACCCGCACGGTCCGAATATGGACCCGTTTGGCCATAGCCCGAGACGCGGACGATGATGAGGCCGGGGTTTTCGGCATGAAGCTGATCGGGCGACATGCCCCATTTTTCGAGCGTACCGGGGCGGAAATTCTCGATCAATATATCGGCAGTTGCGATGAGTTTGCGCGCCAATGCCTGCCCCTCGGCAACGCGCAGATTGGCAGACACGCATTTCTTGTTGCGCGACACCACTTCCCACCACAGCGGATAATCACCGCGGCCCCAATCACGCATCGGATCGCCTTTTCCAGGTGGTTCGATCTTGATGACCTCTGCCCCCATATCACCGAGCAACTGTCCACAGAACGGCCCGGCAATGAGCTGCCCCATCTCGACAACGCGAATGCCTTTCAGCGGGCCGGTATTTTCAGCGCTGAGGCTCATTCGGCAGCAATCGCATGCGTCCAGACAGGTGGCTTGGGCGCATCGAGGCCGGTTTCGGCTTTGCATCGCGCGCGCAAGTCTTCGATCTCGCCGCCCCGATCAAAGACAGTGGCGGGCGCTGCCGACGCGCGCATCGTTGCACGCAAGGCCTCGGTCGCTGCCACGTCGAGGACGCCGTTTGCATCCGCAACCACGCCATAAGACTTTGCCCCTTCGGACGTGACCAGTCCCTGCCGGATTTCTTTGGCAACGAGATCAGCCTCGCGGTCGAGCGGATTGCCCCAGCCGCCGCCGCCCCAAGTAATGAAGTGGAGGAGGTCGCCCTCCTCCACCCGAAGGCTGTCGAGCTTGTTTGCGACGACAGTTTGCGACCCATCGGGCTTTTCAAGGATTTTGCGCGCGCGCGTCCCCGGCTTGCCGCCGTTGACGCCCCACGGATAGGTAAACCAGCGGTCGTCGTGGATGCTGACGGTGCCCGCCGCGAGGAAGCGGTAGCTCATGTGAATGCCGTTGCCGCCGCGAAAACGCCCCGCACCACCGGTATCAGCCAGCGCCTCGTAACGCTCGATCCGCAGTGGGAAATAGCGCTCCAAAAACTCGTTGGGCACATTGGTAAACCCCGGCCACAGCGAA
>JAYWFN010000019.1:0-2622 GCA_043778785.1 Sphingomonas sp.
GACGACGCCGTCCCCGCGATATGGCCGACGGGTTCCATCGCCATTGCCGAAAAGTTTGATCCCGTCAGCCCGAAACATGCCATCGTCATGGCTTGCAGCACCAGATAGTTGGTCAGCGTCTGATAGCCCGCGAGTTCAACCGCGAGGTGAAACGCCGAAATCGCGATCAGCACGAGCAGCGCCGTGTGCGACAAACGCCGTGTCCCGAAGCGTTCGACCAATTGCGCGTTGGCAAACGTCATCACGCCCATCGACCCGGCCGTAATCGCGAACGCCAGCGGGAAAATGTCGGGCCGCTTGAACACGTCGGCAAAAAGCTGCTGCGACGAATTCACATAGCCGAGGATCGCGCCGAACATCGCGGTCGAGGCGAGCGCATAACCAAGTGAAAAGCGGTTGCTGACTGTCTGAAACCAGGCCGACCTGAGCAGCGCAAACGAGATTTCACGCCGCTGTTCGGGTTTCAATGTTTCGGGCAGCCGCACCGCTGCCCAGCCCGCAACGACCGTCGCGAACACCACAAAAAACCAGAAAATCCATCGCCACGGCCCGAACAGCAGGATTGCCGAACCGACAGTCGGCGCAAGGACCGGCACGATGAAAAACAGCATCTGCGCCAGACTCATGATCCGCGCCATCGTCCGCCCGGTATAGCAATCGCGGACAATCGATGTCGTCAGGACGCGTGACGAAGCAAGCATCGCCCCCTGAAGCACGCGCGCCGCGATGAGCAGCGGGAAAGTTGCCGACACACTGGCAATGATGCTGGCAAGGACGAAGCCCGCCATCGTCACGAGCAAAACCGGCCGCCGCCCGTAACGATCCGCAAGCGGACCATAGACCAGCTGCATCGCCCCGAGGCCAAAGACATAGGACGCAATGATCCACTGCGTCGTATTTTCGCCAACGACGTGCAGCGACTGCCCAATGGCGGGCAGTGCCGGCAGCATCGCGTCGACACCGAGCGCCTGAAGCGACATCAGCGCGGCAATCAGCACAATGAATTCGCGCTGGCCGAGCGGCGCATGCGGGTTGGCGGCGGGCGTCGTCATGACTCCCGCCTAGCGGTTAATGCTGCACTGCGGAAGAGACCATTCAGGCCGGAATGCCGACGACCGACTTCACTTCCATGAAATCCTTCAAGCCAAACAAGCCCGCCTCGCGGCCATTGCCCGATTGTTTATAGCCGCCGAACGGCGCACCCTGCGCAGGCGCCCAGCTGTTCACCGTGACCATGCCGGCGCGCAGGCGCGGGGCGACTTTCGCCGCTTCGGCAGGATCACCCGAAACCACCGCAGAAAGCCCGTAAACGGTATCATTGGCAATTTCGACGGCGTCATCGATCGTGTCATAGCTCATGATCGTCGCGACCGGACCGAACACTTCTTCCTTGGCAATGCGCATGTCGGGCGTGACGCCCGAGAAAACCGTGGGCTTTACATAATAGCCACGGTTGACGTTGGCGGGCAGCCCCGTGCCGCCGGTTTCGAGCACCGCGCCTTCGTCGATCGCCGACTGTATCAGCCCCTGTATCTTGTCATATTGCGACTTGTTGACGACGGGGCCCATATGCGCGCCCTCGGTCAACGGATCGCCGACTTGCGTGCCTTCATACATGCCCTTGATGATGGCGGTTGCTGCAGGAACGTCATTTTTCTGGACGAGAATGCGCGTCGGCGAAATGCAGCTTTGCCCGGCATTGACCAGCGGACCACTTGCCGTGGGCGGCAGAACCGACGCGAGATCCGCGCCTGGCAAGACGACGTTCGGCGCCTTGCCGCCGAGTTCCTGATGCACGCGCTTGACGGTATCGGCGGCGGCCTTTGCCACCATGATCCCGGCGCGGGTCGATCCGGTGAAGCTGACCATATCGATGCCGGGGTGCGCGGAGATTGCCGCACCGACAACCGAACCTTCGCCCTGCACCAAGTTGAACACACCTGCCGGAACGCCCGCCGCGTGCATGATTTCAGCCAGAATCGCGGCGCAGCCCGGGCATTCTTCGGATGGCTTCAGGATCATCGTATTGCCACCCGCCAGCGCCGGGGCAATCTTCAGCGCGATTTGGTTCAGCGGCCAGTTCCACGGCGTAATCATCCCGACAACGCCGATGGGTTCATACACCGCGATGGTCGCGCCGACCTTCTCGGTAAAATTGAAATCCTTGAGCGCGGCAATCGTGCCCATAAATGCGCCAATCCCCGCGCCGACTTGGGCGGTCTGCGCAAAGCTCATCGGCGCGCCCATTTCGGTCGCCATCGAGCGCGCGAGATCGGGAATGCGTTTTTTATATTCCTCGACGATCCGCTCCATCAGCGCGACGCGCTCTTCGCGGCTGGTTCGCGACCAGGTTTTGAAGGCGGTCTTCGCGGCGGCAACGGCGGCATCGACATCGGCCACTGTGCCCAGCATGATTTCGGTACACACTTCCTCGGTCGACGGGCTAATGACTTCGTGCCGCGTGCCGCCGATGCTCGCGACCCATGCGCCGTTGATGTAGTTTTTCAGATAGCTGTCCATGAGTCTCTCCGGAGTCGTCGTGTGATACCGTCTATGTGGTGTTGCCGACCGATGATGCAAGCTCATAATTGTATGTTATACATACAGTTTAGCAGAAACTGT
>JAYWFN010000020.1:0-6315 GCA_043778785.1 Sphingomonas sp.
CATCAGGACAAAAGGCAGCGCCTGGACGAGAAGATACTGCCAGATCGATGCTGTTTCTTCGGGGGTCGCCTCGAACTTCACGTTCGCTTTGGTCAGGCGGTCGACAAGCTGCGGATCATTGGGACGATAGGTGCGGAACGTTTCGCCATTCGACAATGTGCCCGAGACAATCTCGCCCGCAATTTTAACGTCCTTGACCGACCCCTCGTCAACTTTCGCGATGAAATCGGAATAAGCGATGCCCGCACCTGCCGCCGGGCTGGCCTTGCGACCGTCGGCAAACGATACGAAAACGGCCAGTACCGCAAGGATACCGACCCAGATCATCAGGCTTTTCATCCACGGATTACCGTTGGGTGTCTTGTCGTCGTTCATATCTGCCTCGCTTCAAGCAGCATAAATAAGCCGATTCGTCTTAATGACAATGGAACGGCATGCAGATTCATTGCGAAACGGTCGCGCGGCGCGGCGGCGCGGGTCCAAAATGCCACGAATCGCCACCGCGCACGGCGACATTGCCGAGCGTTCCCGAGTCCCCGCTTTCGAGCGTGGCAATCAACCGCGAAAGCGGAACGCCGCGCGGCGCGCAATCGGGATCGATTTTGCGCAGGCAGCGCAAAACAAGACGACGGCAGATTTCGGCGGGAACATTTGCGCTTCGCTGATCGAAGGAAACACCAGCATCATCCTGGCTGACGTGGGAGGCCTCAATCTGGTCCACGGCCCAGTCAAGCGCTGCATCAGCGTCGGCAAGCGCGTCGGCACTGAGCGCAAAAGCCTGCGCATCAATCCAGTCGGCATCATGCAATGATTTACGCAGACGTGCGCGATCATAGCTGTCGTCATGATTGGTTGGATCATCGATGGCGGCAATCCCTGCGTCAGCAACCAGACCGGTCAGTTCGAGATGCCGCCAGTGCAGCAAAGGCCGGACAATCCGCCCCTGCCGCGCACGAACCCCTGACAAACCCGCAACCCCGGCCCCGCGATTGAGCCGCATCAGCAGCGTCTCGCACTGGTCATCGGCGTGGTGCGCCGTCATCAGCCAGTTGATTGCCTGGGCATCGCACCAGTCCTCCAGCGCTGCATAGCGGGCCTTGCGCGCCTGAGCAGAGACATTGCCCGCCGGCAATGCGCCAAGCGTCAGAACCGCATGTGGAATGCCTTGTGTGGCGCACAGATCGGCGACAAACCGGGCTTCATCCGTCGATGCCGGGCGCAGACGATGGTCAACTGTTGCCGCTTCGACCCGCCCGGAAAACACTGCCGCAGCGAGCAGCAGTAAAGCAACACTGTCCGGACCACCTGAAACGGCAATGCCGACGCGGTCAGCGGGGCGATTGCCGGTCAGCCGGACGACATCATCCGCAAAGCGGCGGACGAGCGTGTCAGGCAGTGCATTTGGCGTCGGCACGGCCCTTTTTTGCTCTGGCGGCAAGGTCAGCACTGAGCTTGCTGCCGTAAACCTCGTTAAGTTCGACATAGACCTTGCAGGCATCGGGCAATTTCTTGAGCTTGATCAGCGCTTGCCCGAGCCAATACAGACTTTCGGGCGCACGTTCGCCCTTCGGCATTTTTTGGTAATTGTCATAGAATGCCACGCTGGCGAGTGCGGGCTTGCCTTCGTCATAATAGGATCTTCCGAGCAGGTTCTGGGCATAGCTGGCGCGACGGTGCGAGGGATATTTGGCGACAAATTCCTTCAACTTGGTCTGCGCTTCGGGATAGAGCTTGGCTGTGTAGAGACGGAAGCCATAGGTATACGCATCTTCCGGCGCATCACCGGTTGCGGGAATTTCGACCGCCGCGATTTGCGTTTTGCGGGCCGCATCGGGCCTCGTCGCTGCAACCGGCGGTTTCGTTGTCGAAGCTGTGGTTGCAGGCTTTGGCGTGAGCGTCGCAGGCGCGAGAGCGGCGGGCTCGGGCGTCACTGCCGGCGTCAATCGATCTTCGATCCGTTTGATTGCTTCATCCTGCTGGCGATTGCGATATTGTGCTTGCTCGATCTGGCCCGTCAGCGACGCAAGCGACTTTTCGAGTGCATCGACGCGCGCCGTCAGATCGGCAATCGGTGCGGTCGCCGGTGACCCTGCTGCCGGTCCCGGAATGGCTGCCCCGGTTTCGGGCTGCACTGGCACGCCTTGCGGAAAGACCGTGCGCTGAACCGCCTTCATTTCCTTCTCTAGCTTGCCTACGCGAAGGTCGATCCCGCCGGTCTGCGCCAGAGCCGCGCCATTGAATGATGCGCCTGCCAGCAGCGCCGCAATCCCCAATTTCAAACGCATGTTACCCGTCCCCACTCGCTAAATTCTATAGTGCCGGTGCTGGCAGCGTCGGCGCACCCGCCGTCGGTGTTGCAGCAACTGGCGGACGCGCCGCCAATGCTGCGGCACTGATGCCGACATCCCTGATCGATTTCTCGACCGTACCCAGCGGGGCAACCTCGCGGCCACCCACCGTAACTTTCAGTCCATCGGGTCGGCCGGTCAGGATCATCGGATTGTTTGCATTGGCAGGGACCGCATAGCGTTCCCCAACCGTCATTTCTTTCTCGAACAGTTTCGTTTTGGAGGCGTCATAAACGCGCAGCCAAACCGGTGCAGTCGCAGTCAGCACGACTTCGCCTGTTATAGGTGCGATAACCGGCTCTGACTGAGGGGTTGTATTTGTCGCCACGACCGGTGGCGTTGCGGGTGTTTCGGTCAGCACCGGGGTTACCGCGTCAGGACCCCATGTGTTTGATCGCCACGTCCAGTAGCCAATCGCAAGCACCAGCGCGAGCGCCGCTGCTGTCCATGCCAGCAAACGCCCCGGCACACGCGCTGGATCGGCAGGTTCATAGGGCATGTCACCACGCGCCATCGGATCCTCACGCCCCAGATCCAAGCGTAGCTGAGCGATCAGTGGCACATCATCGGCGCCGACCGCACGCGCATAGGAACGCGTAAAGCCAAGGGCATAGGTCTGTGAAGGCAGCGAGGCATAGTCGCCGCGCTCGATCGCTTCGAGATGGCGCAGCGGAATACGGGTTTTCGTGCCCACATCATTGAGGTCGAGGCCAGCCGCCTCTCGCATTACACGCAGACGTTCACCCACGCTTTGCGGGAACAAGCCTGGTTCAGGCAGTTCAGCATCGACCATATTTTCATTCTCTCCCCACCCTTACGCGACCGTTGGGCGGTGCACTGTTGTCTCAAATCGTAAGGGGTGCTGTCAACTGAACGTATGTGATCCTCATTTTCTCCATTCTCAGGCGATTTCGACCTGTTGCTGACCTGCCCAATCGCCGAGCGCCCCACGCAGGTTCCGCGACTTCTGCGCGAGGAAGCCCTGCATTGCCGTGCGCAATGACTCGGCATCCAGTGAACGGATCATGGCTTTGACGGGGCCAATCGCCGCCGGGGTGATCGACAACCGGTCGATCCCCAGGCCGATCAACGCCATTGCTTCCAGCGGACGTCCGCCCATTTCGCCGCAAACGCCGACGGGGACATTATGCGCCTTTGCCTCGCGGACGATGCGCGACAGAAAGCGCAGGATCGCCGGACTCAACCAGTCATAGCGCTCGGCAAGCTTCGGGTTGGCGCGGTCGGCGGCGAACAGGAACTGCGTCAGGTCGTTGGTGCCGATCGACAGAAAATCGAGATTGGGCAGAAGTATGTCGAGCACCTCCGCCAGCGCGGGCACTTCGAGCATCGCGCCATAACGCACTGTCGTGGGCAGCCGCTTGCCGCGATCCCCCAACCATTTGCGCTGTGCTTCGAACAGAGCCTTCGCCTCGTCGAACTCCCACGGTTCGCTGACCATGGGAAACATCACACTGAGCGTCCGGCCAACCGCTGCCTCGAGCAAGGCGCGTGCCTGAACTTTCATTAAGCCATCGCGGTCCAGCGCCACCCGCAACGCGCGCCAGCCCATCGCAGGATTTTCCTCGGTTTCATCGTCCGACGGCCGTAAATAGGGCAGTGCTTTGTCACCGCCGATGTCCACGGTGCGGAAAATGACCGGGCGATCCCCGGCGGCATCAAGGACGTCTCGGTAAAGGCGCTGCTGTTGCGCACGCTGCGGCAGGGTGGCAGAGACTAGAAACTGAAATTCAGTGCGGAACAGGCCGATGCCGTCGGCACCCGTTACATCCAGCGCGGCAACATCATCGCGCAGGCCCGCATTGACCATCAGTTGAATGCGCAAGCCATCTTTTGTGACCGGCGGCTGGTCACGGAGTGCAGCAAAGCTGGCACGGCGCTTCTGGCCAACCAACAGCTTTGACTCAAACGCTTCGTCCATTGGCTGGCTGGGGCGGACAATGACTGACCCGTCGGTCCCGTCGAGCAGGAGGGCATCGCCATCAGCCACCATCCGGCGCACATCCTTGACACGGCCGAGCACTGGCACGCCCATCGCGCGGGCGACAATCGTGACATGCGCGGTCAGCGAGCCTTCCTCGAGGATGACGCCTTTCAAACGCCGCCGGTCATATTCGAGCAGCTCGGCCGGCCCGAGATTGCGGGCGATCAGAATCGTGTCCTGCCGCAGTCCAGCTTGCGCTGCCGTCCCCAATTGCCCCGAGACGATCCGCAATAACCGGTTTGCCAGATCCTCGAGGTCATGCATGCGGTCAGCAAGCAGCGGATCATCAATTTGCCGCATCCGCATCCGCGTGCGTTGCTGGACGCGTTCGATGGCTGCCTCGGCGGTCAGGCCGCTGTCGATCGCTTCGTTGATCCGTCGGCCCCAGCCTTCGTCATAGGCGAACATCTTGTAAGTATCGATGATCTCGCGGGTTTCGCCGTCGACGCCGAATTCGGCCTGGCTCGCCATCCGGTCGATCTGTTCACGCATTTTGTCGAACGCCGAATAGACACGGTGGCGCTCGGCTTCGGTGTCTTCGGCGACGGTATGTTCGATGACAATGCGCGGCTGGTGATAAACGGCGTGCCCCCGCGCCATCCCCTCGACCAGTTTCAGCCCGCCGAGACGAACGCCCTGCGCGGTCTGCACCTTGTCGCCGTCGCGGCGTTTCTCGTCGACGAGGCCTGCGTTGGCAATGAGTTCGGACAAGACCATTGCCACGGTCTGCAACGCTTCGATCTCGACTTCCTCATAACGGCGCGGATCGGCGTGTTGGATGCAGAGCACGCCCACCGCGGCCTCGCGCCGCACGATGGGCACGCCGGCAAAGGAATGGAACATTTCTTCGCCGGTCTCTGGCTTATAGGCAAAATCGGGATGGCTGGTCGCTTCGTCGAGGTTGAGCGTTTCGACATTGGCGGCAATCGTCCCGACCAGTCCTTCACCCAGCGCCAGCTTCGTGACGTGGACGGCTTCCTGCTTCAGCCCACGCGTCGCGTATAATTCGAGAACGCCGTCACGCAGCAGATAGATCGAGCAGACTTCACTTGCCAGCGCTTCGGCAATGATCCCCGTAACTTGATTGAGCTTGGCTTGTGCACCCGTCCTCGCGGCCATAACCTCATGGAGGCGGGTCAGAATTTCACGGGCAGAGGCGGCGGCACTGGGCATAAACGCTGCGCTACCAGATGCAAGAAAGGCTTCCAACCGGTGTTATCCGATTGAAAGCCTTTGGTAGTCGTGAAGGCAATTTTCGACTAGGCGAGAACGGTCACGCCATTGCTCCGGCGGCGACGCAGAAGCGAACCGACGATAGCAAAGCCCGAAAGGAGCATTGCCCATGTGCCTGGCTCAGGAACTGGAACCGCCGTGATAACCGCCTTGACGATATAGTCGTCATGATTGTCGTCTGGGCGCGAGCGCTCGTCGTCATAGCCGAAGTAAATGGTGGAATAGCCGGTCGTCTGCCCAGCCTTCAGGAATACGCCGAAACCGTCTGAACCGACACCGGCCGGAAGGCCACCAACGTCAAAGCTCGAGAATTTCAACAAACCGGCCAGTGATCCGCCGACTGCATAAGTTTGCGTCCCGATCAGAATCGGTGTCAGCCACTTGGTTTCATACCCACTGCTCATTTCAGTGTAGGTTGAAGTACCGGCCGTAAAGATATTCCTGAAGCCGCTTTCGCTACCCATGTAATAGTAGGTAATCTTCGCCATCCCAGTCAGAAACAGGTTCGAGCTTGTCGTGTAGTTCACGAAGCCTTGGCCATTCAACTCGGTTTTGAAATTATTAAATCCCGGCACACCGATGGCCGTAGGACCGACACCACCGACAACACTGATCGTCGGTGCAGCGAATGAGGCGACAGGACTTGCAAATGCGAGCGCTGAGGCAGCTAGAAGTAGTTTACGCATGATAACCCCCGGAAATTAGGAAAAAGGGAACTTGACGTTGCAAGCA
>JAYWFN010000021.1:0-2614 GCA_043778785.1 Sphingomonas sp.
GTCGAGAAAACGGTTCGATTGCCCCGCGGCTTCGGCGATTTCGCGGCGGCCCATGTCGCTGATCTGGTCCACGCGCTTGCCGAATTCGGGTGAGTTCACATCTTGTGCGGCAAGTTCCTCGACGAAAGTCTCGGCCTTGAGTTCGAGCGCACTGCGCTGGGTTTCGTCGAGCGGCACAAGTCCGCTCGCCTTTTCAGGCGATACAGTCACCACCGGCTCGGGCGGCGTGAGCACAAGGTCGGTTGGTTCGGCGAGTTGAGTGGCCATGCGCGTCGATTCCTCTTGTCGTTACGATAAGATAGGCGCGACTGTGTGTATTATTCAAGTGACACGCTTTTGGCCGCCTTGCCGCAGCGCACAAAATCGCGTAGGCGCGCTCTAAATTCCCGCACTCAATTCAGGATTATCAATGAGCCTCCGCAATGTGGCCATTATCGCGCACGTCGATCATGGCAAAACCACTCTCGTCGACCAGCTGTTCCGCCAGTCAGGCACGTTCCGCGAAAACCAGCGGATCGAAGAAAGAGCTATGGATTCCAATGACTTAGAGAAAGAGCGCGGGATCACGATTCTGGCGAAGTGCACCAGCGTCGAATGGCATGGACAGGGCGTCGATACGCGGATCAACATTGTCGATACGCCGGGCCACGCGGACTTTGGCGGCGAAGTCGAGCGCATCCTGTCGATGGTTGATGGCGTGATCCTGCTCGTCGATGCGTCCGAAGGGGCGATGCCGCAGACGAAATTCGTGACCGGCAAGGCGCTTGCGCTCGGCCTGCGTCCGATTGTCGTCGTCAACAAGGTCGATCGGCCCGACGAGCGCATCCAGGAAGTGCTCGACGAAGTGTTCGACCTGTTTGTGTCGCTCGAAGCGACCGACGAACAGCTTGATTTTCCTGTGCTTTATGCCAGCGGGCGCAATGGCTATGCCAGCCTTGATCCCGCCCGGCGCGAGGGCACGCTTGCCCCCCTGTTTGAAACCATCGTCAGCCATGTGCCCGAGCCTTCGGCCGATCCCGATGGGCCTTTCAAGTTCCTCGTCACGCTGCTCGACCGCGATAACTTTCTGGGTCGCATCCTGACCGGTCTGGTTTTCAGTGGGTCGGTGCGGACCAACATGCCGATCCACGCGCTCGATCCCGAGGGCAAAATTGTCGAAACGGGGCGCGCGTCAAAGATTATGGCGTTTCGCGGGCTCGAGCGGATGCCGGTCGACGAAGCGCATGCCGGCGACATTATTTCGATTGCCGGCCTGACCACCGCGACCGTTGCAAACACAATTTGCGACCCGACGGTGACCGAGCCGCTGCACGCGCAGCCGATCGATCCGCCGACATTGTCGATGCGCTTTGCGGTCAACGACAGCCCGATGGCGGGCCGTGAGGGGACGAAGGTAACAAGCCGGATGATCCGCGACCGCTTGTTCCGCGAAGCTGAATCGAATGTCGCGATCAAGGTGACCGAAAGCGCCGACAAGGACAGTTTCGAAGTCGCGGGCCGCGGCGAATTGCAATTGGGCGTGCTCATCGAAACGATGCGTCGTGAAGGGTTTGAGCTGGGCATCAGCCGCCCGCGCGTTCTGTTCCGCGAGGAAGGTGGCAAGCGCACCGAACCCTATGAAACGGTCGTTATTGATGTGGACGAGGAGTATTCGGGCACGGTCGTCGAGAAGATGAACCTGCGCAAAGCCGAGTTGACTGATATGCGGCCGAGCGGTGGCAACAAGACGCGGATCACGTTCAGCGCGCCCGCGCGCGGCCTGATCGGCTATCACGGCGAATTCCTGTCCGACACGCGCGGCACGGGGATCATGAACCGGCTGTATGAGAAGTACGGGCCGCACAAAGGCAATATCGAAGGGCGCAAGAACGGCGTCCTGATCTCGAACGGCGCGGGCGAAGCGAACAGCTATGCGCTGGGGCCACTCGAAGAGCGCGGCATCCTGTTCGTGGCGCATCAGGAAGCGCTGTATGAAGGGATGATCGTCGGCGAAAATGCCAAGACCGACGACCTCGAAGTCAATCCGATGAAGACCAAGCAACTGACCAACTTCCGCGCGAGTGGCGGCAAGGACGATGCGATCCGCCTGACCCCGCCGAAGCGGATGACGCTCGAGCAGGCGATTGCCTATATCGACGATGACGAACTGGTTGAGGTTACGCCGAAAAGCATCCGGTTGCGCAAGACGCATCTCGATCCGAACGAGCGGAAGCGGGCGTCAAGGGCGAAGGTTGCCGCTTAGGCGTCCTTCACCTTGTGCTCGTTGCTTCGGGGCGCTTCACTGCACTGCCGCCTGAAGGCGGCGGTGACGCAGGATGCGTCACAATTTGTGCCGTCGTCGGAATATATCCGCCTTGGACTTTTGACGGCGTGTATCCAAACTTGCCAACCAAAGAAGGCGATGCGTTACGAGCCATCGAATTACTCCTCATATGATTTCTATATAGTGAATGTCGGCGCCGCATAAAAGTACTGATCGCAATGGTTCAATCGGTGTCCATTTACCGGTTTTCGATACATCCCAGATCTCGCCGAGAAGCAGATCACGCTCTTCGCGGCTTGACGAGGCAAACGATCCCTTTGTCCAGCGACCGGCAATTTGCGAACCATCCTT
>JAYWFN010000022.1:0-14793 GCA_043778785.1 Sphingomonas sp.
TATTCGGCGGTCTCGGCGCGTTACAAGGTCTACATCGTCGACGAAGTTCACATGCTGTCGAAGAATGCCTTCAATGCATTGTTGAAAACATTGGAAGAACCGCCACCGCATGTAAAGTTTCTGTTTGCCACGACCGAGGTCAATAAAGTGCCGGTGACGGTCCTGTCACGATGCCAGCGCTTCGACTTGCGACGCATTCCGGTCGAGACGCTGGCGGCCCATTTTGCAATGGTGTCCAACGCGGAATCGGTTGAAGCCGAACCCGAAGCGCTGGCGCTGATTGCCCGCGCGGCTGAAGGTTCGGTTCGCGACGGTCTGTCGATCCTTGATCAGGCCATTGCGCACGCTGACCTCGATGGTGGTGGTGCGGTGAGTGCAGCGCAGGTCCGCGATATGCTGGGTTTGTCCGACAGAGGGGCATTGCGCCGCTTGTTCGGCATGATTTTGAATGGCGAAGGGCCGGCGGCGCTCGCGGCGCTTGCCGAACAACGCGATCTTGGTGTCGACCCGGCAGCGGTGGTGCGTGGACTGCTCGATATTGTGCATGCGACGACGCGGATGAAGGTTGGCGCGCCGGATGATGCCGCGCAATCCGAAGAGGAGCGCGCGGCGCTGGCGGAATGGGCGACCAAGATGTCGTTCGCGACATTGCACCGACTGTGGCAGCTGTTGCTGAAAGGGCATGACGAGGTTGCCCGCGCGTTCGATCCGGCCGAAGCGGCGGATATGGCGGTGCTGCGGGTCATCCATGCGTCGTCGATGCCCGATCCCGGCGATCTCGCGCGGATGATTGCTGGAGGCGCGCCGATGACGGCAGCCGTTCCGCCTGTGTCAAGCATACCTGATCTTCCCGCCAGTTTTTCAGCAATGATCGCCTTGGTTGAAAAGCAGGGAAAGCACCTGCTTGCCCAGCGTCTTCGCGATGAAGTCGGTGAGATTAGGTACAGCCCGCCCGAAATGGCGATCCGTCCCGCGCGGCCATTCGACACGCGTGAGCTGGCGCAGGTCTTGAAAGAGGCGACTGGCGTGATCTGGACTGTATCGAGCGAAGACGCACCGGCGAAACCATCGCTGCGCGATCAGGACATCGCGTCCGAAGCGGCAGCGCGTGAAGCGATACTTGCGGAAACGATCGTGCAAGCCGCTATCGAACATTTTCCCGGGGCCGAACTTGTAAGTTGGACCGAAGAACGGAGTGCAAACGCATGAAATCAATTGATGAAATCTTGAAAATGGCCGCCAATGTTCAAGAGGAACTGACCAAGGCACAAGCGAGCCTCGACACGATTGAGGTCGAGGGTGTGTCAGGCGGTGGCATGGTCAAGGTGAAAGCGACCGCCAAGGGCCGCATTCTCGGCGTCAGCATCGACGACTCGCTGATGGACGTCAGCGAAAAAGGGATGCTCGAAGATCTGGTCACGGCGGCGTTCAATGATGCGCGGACCAAGGCCGATGCGATCTCGGGTCAGGAAATGGGCAAGATGACGTCGGGCCTGCAATTGCCACCGGGTTTCAAGCTGCCTTTTTAACGCAGGCAGCTATCCAGGCCACCGCGCGCGACAACCCCCGTGCGGGCGGCAATCGCGTTGCCATATCGACGCGTATAGCCTTTCGGTACGACAGCGCCGCGCTTTTTCGGCAATGGCAGGACGGCGGCCATCCGCGCGGCTTCGGTTGTCGTCATGCGGCTCGCGTCATGCTTGAAATAGCGCAGCGAACCAGCGTTAACGCCATAAGTGGCAATGCCGGTCTCTGCGATGTTGAGATAGACTTCCATGATCCGCGGTTTGCCCCAGAGATTTTCGATGAGCAGCGTGAACCATGCCTCAAGCGCTTTGCGAACATAGCCGCCGCCTTGCCAGAGAAACGCATTTTTCGCGGTTTGCTGGCTGATCGTCGAGCCGCCACGGATGCGGCCGCCGCGCGCATTGCGCTTCATCGCCGATTCAATGGCCTCGCGGTCAAAACCATTATGCACACAAAACTTAGCATCCTCGGCAGCGATAGCGGCTTGGACCATGCTCCGGTCGATCTGCGACAATGGCATCCAGTTACGTGAAATTGATTCACCGTCGACGATATCGCCGATCATTGTAAACGTGATCGGCGGCGGCACGAATCGATAGATCAGCACCCACAGCACAGATCCGGTAACGAAATAGACGATCACGCGGCCCAGAAACCACCCAATACGATAAACAGGACCACGCTGATTGACGCTCCGTGCTTTCGTCACGCGAGCGCCAATGTCCCGTTGGTTTTCGCAATCCGCATCATCGCCTTTTGCAGCTTGTCGAACGCCCGCACCTCGATCTGGCGGACGCGCTCACGCGACACGCCATAAACCTGGCTCAATTCCTCGAGCGTCTTGGGTTCCTCGATCAACCGTCGCTCGGTCAGGATGTGCTTTTCGCGTTCGTTCAGGTCATCCATTGCTTCGGCGAGCATAGCGTGGCGATGGACGCGCTCCTGACTGTCGCCGATCTCCTCATCCTGAAGCGGGCCATCATCGGCGAGCCAATCCTGCCACTGTCCTTCGCCGTCATCGTTCATGCTGACATTGAGCGACGTATCGCCGCCCATGGCCATGCGACGATTCATGCTGATGACTTCGGCTTCGGTAACGCCGAGATCAGTCGCGATTTTCTTGACGTCTTCGGGACGAAGATCACCATCCTCGAAGGCTTCAAGGTTGTTTTTCATCCGCCGGAGGTTGAAAAACAGCTTCTTCTGCGCGGCCGTGGTGCCCATTTTGACGAGGGACCAGCTGCGCAGGATGAACTCCTGAATCGACGCGCGGATCCACCACATTGCATAGGTTGCGAGGCGGAAACCGCGATCAGGCTCGAATTTCTTCACGCCCTGCATCAAGCCGATGTTCCCCTCCGAAATAAGTTCGGACACAGGCAAGCCATAGCCGCGAAAGCCCATCGCGATCTTGGCGACGAGTCGCAGATGCGACGTGACAAGCCGTTCCGCCGCTTCAGGGTCGCCATGCTCCTGAAAACGCTTTGCCAGCATATATTCTTCCTCGGGCGTCAGGAGAGGAAACTTCCTGATTTCCGAAAGATAACGATTGAGACTCGCTTCGCCGCCAAGCGCGGGAATTGTCGCGGGAACATTACTTTTACCGGCCATGATGACCTTCATTCTCCCTGAACATACGCCGATATAGGAATAGATTCGCGAAACTCTATAGCGCAAAAGCGCTGAACAGTTGCTGCATATCGTCCGGCATTTCGCTTTCAAAATGCAAAGTTTCTCTACTAACCGGATGGATGAAGCCAAGTTCCGCTGCGTGGAGCGCCTGCCGCTTGAAATTGAGCTTTTGCAGGATCGCGCGGTGCTCAGGGCGACTGCGGCCATAAACGGGGTCACCGAGCAACGGGTGCCCGATTGACGCCATGTGCACACGAACCTGATGAGTGCGACCGGTTTCCAAGCGGCATTCGATCAGCGCGGCGTCGCTCTTGAGTGCTGTGATCAACGTATAATGGGTAACGGCCCGCTTGCCCCGCGCCTGTATCGAAACCTTCTTGCGGTCATGCGGGCTGCGGGCAAGCGGGGCATCGACACTGCCCGACGTCGGGACACCGGCCACAATCGCTTTGTAACGACGATCGATGCTGTGTGCCGCGAACTGGGCCGATAACCCTTCATGCGCCGGGTCGGTTTTGGCGACAACGAGCAGACCCGATGTGTCTTTATCGATGCGGTGGACAATGCCGGGGCGGGCAACGCCACCAATGCCGGAGAGACGGCCGGCGCAATGATGCAGTAGAGCGTTGACAAGTGTACCATCAAAATTCCCCGCCGCCGGATGAACGACCAGACCAGCGGGCTTATCGACAACAAGCAGATGATCGTCCTCGAACACGATGGTCAGGGCAATGTCCTGCGCAATGTTATGCGCAGGCTTTGGTTCGGGGATGTCGATGTCGAAGGCGTCATCGGTATGCGTTTTTGCAGCCGGATCGCGCACGAGTGCCGTGCCGCTGCGGACATGACCGCCCGAAATCAGCGCTTTAAGCCGTTCGCGTGACATTGTCGGCACAGCGGCCGCAAGCGCGCGATCCAGTCGCCAACCCGACTGCGCCTCGTCGACAATCACAGAAATAGTGGAAAACTCGCCGCTCATCGCTAAACCATGTGGCCATGACCCTGCGCATATCAAGCGAATTACACAACCAGTTGTTATCCGCAGCTGCTGCATCACCCGATGCCGAAATTTGTGGTTTGCTGATCGGGCAGGAACATGTCGAGCGCATCATCGCGACGCGCAATGTCGCGACTGATCCGCGCCGTCGTTTCGAAATTGAGCCAGAAGCACTGTTTGCCGCGATCCGTATGGAGCGCGAAGGGGGGGTACGGTTACTTGGCTATTATCACTCGCATCCATCGGGACCAGCCTCCCCGTCAGCAGATGATGAAGCACAAGCATCGGTGGATGGCCGCATCTGGCTGATCATCGGCGCGCAACGGATAACGGCTTGGTTGATGACAGAGGATCGCGGATTCACGTCGATAGACTATCAAACCGGCAATTAACGCCAATATTCAGACTGTGTTGGAAATATCACGTTGCTGTTGTATGTATGCAACGATGCAGTCACGGACGGCACAGTGGCGACGGCGTTTGACCGTCCTGATCGGTCGGCGCCGGTGGATACCCTATGTTGAAATCGGCACGCTGGCGCTGCTGATTGTCATCATGACCATGAGCTATCTGGTCCTTGCGCAAGGCGCACCCGGTCAAAAACTTCTCACGCCACCGGTGGTTGCGCTGATGCTTGTCGCAAATCTCATTCCGGCGATTGCGTTGCTTGTCCTGATCGGGCGCCGTGTCGCAAAGCGGCGGGCGACTGCCTCGCCAATCGGTGGCGGTGGGCGGTTGCATGTCCGTCTTGTGGGCATTTTCTCGCTGGTCGCAAGCGTGCCGATGCTGCTCGTTGTCGTTTTCTCGTCGTTGCTGTTTCAATATGGCGTGCAATTCTGGTTTTCCGATCAGGCCCGCGGGATGCTGCAAAATGCAAATAGCCTTGCGCAGGGCTATTACGAAGAAAAGCGCCAGAATGTTGCCAGTGAAACCACGACGATGGCTGGCGATCTTCGCAATTATCTCGATGAGACGGGATCATCGACGCAGTCGACGGCTTTTGCCGAAGGCTATGCGCTTCAGGTTCTCGGGCGCAATCTCAGTGAGTCGGCAATTATCGAGATTTCAAAAACAGGGCCAAAAACGATTGCGATGGTCAATCCTGACGCGCGGCCTGTCGAGAAGCGCGTATCCACTGCGATCTTGTCTGAACTGGCTGCCGGTAAGCCCGTCGTCGTGTCGGACAGTCCCGACCGTATCGAAGCCGTGACACGGCTGTATCCGGGCAAAAACATCTATCTTTACGCATCGCGCATCTCGGACCGGCAGGCGCTGATGCAGACTGATCGTGCCAAGAATGTGCTGGCCGACTATGAGAGCTTGCTCGATCGCTCACGCCGGTTGCAACTGCAATTCAATGCCGCCTTGTTCCTGATTTCACTGCTGATTGTTGGCGTTGCAGTATGGATCGCGCTCAATGTGGCGGACCGCCTCGTGCGACCGGTCGGCGAGCTGGTCGGCGCATCGCGCCGTGTTGCAGCGGGTGATCTGTCGGCGCGTGTGGCATCGCCAGGCAGCCGTGACGAAGTCGGAACGTTGGCAATGGCGTTCAATACGATGACGCGTCGGCTTGAGGAGCAGACGAGCGCGCTTGAAAGCCGTCGCGCGCTCATTGAAGCCGTGCTGACCGGTGTTTCTGCCGGTGTGATCTCGGTTGATGCCGATCGCATGGTGCGTCTGATGAACGCATCTGCACAAACATTGCTCGCAACAGAGGGCAAAAATCCGGTTGGCGTACCGCTTGTGTCACTGGCCCCCGAACTTGATGCCGCGCTCGACCGGCGGGAGCGCGAAACGATCATACAGCTGACCTCGGGCACCGAACCGAAGACTTTGGCCGTCAAGATTGTCAGCGATGAACGCGGCTATGTCCTGACGTTCGACGACATTACGCAGCAGTTGCTCGACCAGCGCCGTGCGGCATGGTCTGATGTCGCCCGTCGGATCGCCCATGAAATCAAAAATCCGCTGACGCCAATCCAGCTTGCCGCCGAACGGCTTAAACGTCGCTACGCCAGCGAAATAACATCGGACCCGGCGACGTTTACCCGCCTGACCGACACGATTGTGCGGCAGGTCGGTGACTTGCGGCGAATGGTCGACGAATTCTCGTCGTTTGCGCGGATGCCAAAGCCTGTTTTCCGCGAGGAATATCTTGTCGACATCGCGCGTCAGGCGCTGTTCCTGCACGAGGTTGCGCATCCAAACATCAAATTCACGCTCGAAACACCCGATCAGCCGCCGCTTATGATCTGCGACCGGCGTCAATTGGGACAAGCACTAACAAATATTGTAAAAAACGCGGTGGAAGCGATTGCGCAACTGCCTGACGGGGACGACTCGACCGGAACGGTCGCCATGTCGATTGCCGTTTCGCCCGACGGTCCGATCTGCATCGAGATTGCCGACAGCGGCGTCGGGCTCCCCGCAGAGCGCGAGCGATTGGTTGAGCCTTATATGACAACGCGCGCGCGAGGCACGGGACTTGGCCTCGCCATCGTCAAAAAAATCGTTGAGGAGCATTTTGGAAGCATGGCTTTTTCGGACCGAAACAGCGGTGGGACGATCGTTAGTCTATGGTTCGATCCCGCGCTCCTCGCGCCGCTGATCGGAGTCGGCGACGAACCCTCCGATGAACCTGTGCCAACAGACCTTGTCCGGCTGGGGAGCAATTAATGGCCCTCGATATTCTTGTTGTGGACGACGAACGCGACATTCGCGACCTCGTTGCCGGGGTTCTCGAAGATGAGGGCTATACGGCGCGGACGGCGGCCAACAGCGATGCAGCACTTGCGGCCATTGCCGAACGGCGCCCGAGCCTGGTTTTGCTTGATGTCTGGTTGCAGGGGTCTCGGCTTGACGGGCTCGATCTGCTTGATGTGCTGAAGGCGAACGATCCGTCTTTGCCGGTCCTGGTGATTTCGGGCCATGGCAGCCTCGATACGGCGGTTGCTGCGATCCGGCGAGGCGCTGTCGACTTTATCGAAAAACCCTTTGAGGCTGAACGCCTGATCCTGCTGGTCGAACGCGCCACCGAAACGCAGCGGCTGCGGCGCGAAAACGAAGTGCTCAAAGCGCGCAGCGGCGGGGACGACGAACTCAACGGCGTTTCTGGCACGATTAACGCTGTCCGCGCGACGCTCAAACGTGTTGCCGGTACCGGCAGCCGGGTTCTGATCACTGGCCCTGCCGGTGTCGGCAAGGAAGTGGCTGCGCGGTTGCTGCACAATTGGTCGAACCGCGCATCTGCGCCGTTTGTCGTTGTCAGCGCGGCGCGCATGGAACCCGAACGCGTCGAGGAGGAGCTGTTCGGCACCGAAGAGGGCGGCGATCAAATTCGTCCCGGCCTCCTTGAGCAAGCGCATGGCGGCACACTTTTTCTCGATGAGATTGCCGACATGCCCGTAACTGCACAGGCAAAAATCCTGCGGGTGCTGACGGAGCAGAGCTTCGCTCGGGTCGGTGGATCGCGCACGGTTCGTGTCGACGTGCGCGTCGTATCAGCAACGTCGCGCATACTGGCGGATGAGATTGCCGCAGGACGGTTTCGCGAAGACCTTTATTACCGGCTTAATGTCGTCCCGGTTCATTTACCGCCTCTGGCCGAACGTCGAGAAGATATTCCCCCACTCGTCGAGCATTTCCTTGCCCGCTATGCGGCCGAACGGCGCGTCGGTACGCCAGAGATCGCGCCGGACGCGCTGGCTGCGCTGCAAGCGTACGGATGGCCGGGCAATGTGCGGCAACTGCGCAACATTGTCGAACGCATCATGATCCTCGCGCCAGGCGACCGCCTTGGGCAAATCGACATCGATCTGCTGCCGCCTGAGGTTCTCGGAGATCCGGTTATTGGCCACGGGAGTGCCAGTACAAGCGTGATGGGGGCGCCGTTGCGCGAAGCGCGCGAGACGTTCGAGCGGGAGTATCTGCGCGTCCAGATCCGCCGTTTTTCAGGTAACATTTCGCGCACGGCGGCATTTATCGGGATGGAGCGGTCCGCGTTACACCGTAAACTCAAGATACTCGGGATCACCGAAGTCAAAGAGAGTGACGAGTAGCGCTTTCGCTGCTGGCCGTTTCGGGTTATGATCGCATAACGTTGCATAAGCGACTTAACCTGCGGAGCTACGTTTTCCGCCAAAACCAAAAGGCAAAGCCATGGCAGACAAGCCCAATAACCTACAGGATTTATTCCTGAATTCACTTCGTAAAGCGAAAACCCCAGTCACGATGTTTCTGGTGAAAGGCGTTAAACTTCAGGGAATCATAACCTGGTTTGATAATTTTTCCGTGCTGCTTCGCCGCGATGGGCAATCGCAGCTGATCTACAAGCATGCCATCTCGACCGTTATGCCGGCCAACCCGCTCGATCTGGCGCCGGTTGCCGCAGCATTCGCAGAAGACACCAGCAAACCAAAGCAATTGCAGGATATTTTCCTTACTGCGGTCCGCCGTCAGAATAATCCCGTGACCATGTTTCTCGTAAACGGCGTGATGCTACAGGGTGAGATCGCGGCTTATGACCTGTTCTGCATGTTGTTGCAGCGCGATGGCATGGTGCAACTGGTTTACAAGCATGCCGTCTCGACGGTGCAGCCCGCGCATCCGCTCAATCTTGCCGAAGAAGGCACGGATGATGAGGAATAGTTTGACGTTTTGAGTGGCTTCGAACTTAAACGTGAAGAAGGTCTGAGCCGTGGCGCGAAGGCCGTTGTCGTGCACCCTGATCGGCGTTCGGGTGGCGCGCGCGATATGGATGCGCGACTGGCCGAGGCAGCGGGGTTGGCGGCTGCCATCGGCATCGATGTTGTTGATCGCGTCGCGCCGCATGTCCGCGCGCCAAAGGCTGCCACCTTGTTCGGCAGCGGCCAGATTGAAGCGATTACAGCGCGGTTGCGCGCGCATGATGCCGAACTGCTGATTGTCGACGGTGCCCTGACGCCGATCCAGCAGCGCAATCTCGAAACCGAAACAAAGTCGAAGGTCATCGACCGCACCGGGCTCATCCTCGAAATCTTCGGCGAGCGCGCCGCAAGCGCAGAAGGGCGACTCCAGGTCGAACTCGCGCACCTCGATTACCAGGCTGGCCGCCTCGTGCGCAGCTGGACGCATCTGGAGCGGCAACGTGGCGGCTTCGGCTTCCTTGGTGGTCCGGGCGAAACGCAGATCGAGGCCGACAGACGCCTGATCCGCGATCGGATGGCAAAGCTCCGCCGCGACCTTGACCAGGTCGTCCGCACGCGTGGCCTTCATCGTGATCGTCGCAAGCGCGCGCCATGGCCTGTCGTTGCGCTTGTGGGCTATACAAATGCCGGAAAATCCACACTTTTCAATCGCTTGACGGGAAGTGACGTCATGGCGGAAGACCTGCTGTTCGCAACACTCGATCCCACAATGCGCGAGATTGCATTGCCCGGCTTGTCGAAAATAATCCTGTCGGACACGGTTGGGTTTATTTCCGATCTGCCCACCCAGCTCGTCGCGGCGTTCCGTGCGACGCTCGAGGAAGTCACGTCAGCCGATCTTATCGTCCATGTCCGTGACATTTCACATGATGATAGCGATGCCCAGGCCGCCGATGTAGCAGACGTGCTGACCGGTCTTGGCGTGATCGGAGCGGCAAGCAACACACCCGTTCTTGAAATCTGGAACAAGATTGACCGCCTTGATCAGGAACGCCGCCACGTCGTTCTTGCCGAATGCCAGCGTCGGGACGATGTCGTGCCCGTCTCTGCGGTTACCGGGGAAGGCATCGAAGCAATGCGCCTGTTGCTTTCCGACCGCCTGACAGTCGCAAGACGGCTTCGCCATATCGATCTGTCTCAAAATGATGGCGCTGGTCGTGCGTGGCTTCACGCACACGGGAGTGTGGAAAGCGAAAGCGGGGAAGGGGACGTCGCGACAATTTCGGTCCGTCTCAGCGATGCCGATTTTGCCCGTTTTCAGCTTCGCTGAGCTTCCTTAGCGGCAGTCCACAGCGCTTCTTTCTCGTCGAGCGAAAGTGCCGAAAACCCATCGGCTGTTTCAATCGCTCGAAAGCGCTTCTCGAACTTCGCATTTGCCCGCCGTAGCGCAACTTCAGGGTCGATGTTCAGATGCCGTGCGAGGTTTACGGTCGCGAATAACAGGTCGCCGACTTCGTCTTCACGCGCGTCATCAGTGTCAGCGGCAGCAATTTCGGCAAGTTCCTCCATGATCTTTGCACGCGGTCCCTCTGCATCGGGCCAGTCGAAGCCGGTACGAGCGGCTCGCTTCTGAAGTTTTTCGGCGCGCATCAGTGCGGGCAGGGCAATTGCGACACCATCCAAAGCGCTCGTGCCGTCACGCTCCGCCGCTTTCATGCTTTCCCAATCGGGTCGTGCGGTCGCGTCGCCGAAGATATGCGGATGGCGACGCTCCATCTTGTCGGCAATCGCTGTCGCAACATCATCGAGCGAGAAGTGCCCGGCTTGTTCGGCGATGCGCGCATGAAGGATCACCTGAAATAGCAGGTCACCAAGTTCTTCCTTGATTGCAGCCGCATCGTCGCGCGCAATGGCATCAGCAACTTCATAGGCTTCCTCGATCGTATAGGGCGCTATCGTAGCGAACGTCTGAACCCGATCCCAGTCGCAACCGGAGACTGGATCGCGCAATCGTTCAACAATCGCAGTTATTCGCGCGAGGGGGGCTTGGATTGACGACATCATAAAGTCCGATAATATGTATTATGTTAAATATACTTTAGTGCATCGAGGGGAGGCACGTGCAAACGCATTTGCGCGACTATCGCGGCGTCACCGCTAAGACAATGCACCGACCGCGCGCAGATTTTCGACAGTCGCAACATCATAACCAAGCCCCGCCAATATCATGTCGCTATCCGAGCCTGCCACGGGTGCTGCCGTCGGCATGTCGGCCTTTGTCACCGAGTATCGCGGTGCCGGCGCCGGCTGGATTGCACCGCCGACCTCAATGAAAGTTTCGCGCGCGACATTATGCGGATGCTGCGGCGCTTCACGCATCGCCAAGACCGGCGCAAAGCAGACATCGGTGCCTTCCATGATCGCGCACCATTGATCACGTGTCTTGCTTTTGAAGATTGTCGTGAGACGCGCTTTCAATGTGACCCAACCGGCCCGGTCATGCTGCGCGTCAAATGCCGGATCATCGGCAACGCCCGCATGGTGACGCAGCAGCGCATAAAATTGCGGCTCGATGGACCCGATTGATACCCATTTGCCGTCGGCGCAGGCATAAGTGTCATAGAAATGTGCGGCACCGTCGAGCATGTTGGTGCCCGGCATATCCTGATTCATGCCCGCTGCCAGCATATGCCAACTCATGCCTGCGATCAGCGCGGATCCGTCGGTCATCGCGCAATCGATCACTTGGCCTGCGCCACCCATTTTGACAGCAAGCAGCGCGCTGACCATGGCGAAAGCGAGCATCATGCCGCCACCGCCGAAATCGCCGACATAATTGACAGGCGGCACCGGGCGTTCCCCCGCCCGCCCTATGGTGTGTAAAACGCCGGATAGCGCGATGTAATTGATGTCGTGCCCGGCCGCGTGCGCATAAGGACCAAATTGTCCCCAGCCTGTCATCCGCCCGTAAACAAGCGCTGGATTGTCCGCGAGCAGGACATCGGGACCAAGACCGAGCCGCTCCATAACGCCGGGGCGAAACCCTTCGATCAAGCCGTCCGCCGTGCGACACAGATCCCGCGCAACCGCCCGCCCCTCGTCGGTCTTGGTGTTCAGGATGATCGACTTGCGGTTGCGCGACAGGGCATCGCGCGGGTCGAGCGCGCTGCCGGGTCGCTCGATACGGATAACGTCGGCGCCATGATCGGCCAGCATCATGCCCGCGAATGGCGCGGGGCCGATGCCCGCAAATTCAATGATCCGAATTCCCTTAAGTGGTCCGCTCATTGTCATCCTCGCGCTACTGAACCTGCGCTCAACACCATCGAACGCGCGGTGACAAGGGGCAGGCGCGAACAATCAAAGTCGGCCAAGTAGCGCGCGCCGTAACGTCATTTTCGTGGGGCTTGCAGGCGCGAAAGGTTACGCTAAGACCCTGCAATATGACCCTTCCAGCAATCTTCGATAACCTGCGGCTTCCCCTTATCGGCTCGCCACTTTTCATTGTTTCGGGCCCCGATCTCGTGATCGCGCAATGCAAGGCCGGGATCGTGGGCAGTTTCCCCGCGCTGAACGCCCGGCCTCAGGGGTTACTCGACGAGTGGCTTCACCGGATCACCGAAGAATTGTCGCAGCATAACCGCGACCACCCTGATCGCCCTGCCGCTCCCTATGCCGTCAACCAGATCGTTCATAAATCGAATGACCGGCTCGAAGCCGACCTCGCGACCTGTGCCAAATGGCAAGTGCCAATCACGATCACGTCGCTTGGCGCGCGCGAGGATTTGAACGCAGCGGTGCACAGTTGGGGCGGGATCGTCCTGCACGACGTCATTAATGATCGTTTTTCACGCAAGGCCATCGAAAAGGGTGCCGATGGCCTGATCCCCGTCGCAGCGGGCGCGGGTGGCCATGCGGGCACGCAATCGCCCTTCGCATTGGTCAGTGAAATCCGCTCGTGGTTCAATGGTCCGGTTGCGCTGTCGGGGGCGATTGCCAACGGCCATTCGATCCTTGCCGCCCAAGCCTGTGGCGCGGATCTTGCCTATATGGGATCGGCATTCATTGCCACGGCAGAGGCCAATGCCGATGCGGCCTACAAGCAAGGGATTGTCGATGGTCGCGCGCAGGACATTGTGTATTCCGACTTGTTTACCGGCGTGCATGGCAATTACCTGCGTGGCTCGATCGAGGCAGCGGGGCTTGATCCTGATAACCTGCCCAAGGGCGAGTATAAGACGATGAATTTCGGACAAAGTGACAACACGCCGGCCAAAGCATGGCGTGACATCTGGGGGTCGGGCCAGGGCATTGGCTCGGTCCACGAAGTCGAAACGGTGGCCGACCGCGTCGACCGGCTCGAACGCGAATATCGCACGGCAAAGAAAGAGCTGGACGCCAAGGTCAAGTGAGCATGCCGGTCAGTCGCCTTCTGCTGATTGCCGCGGCGCTAATCGCGACAATTTCGGTCGGCGTCACGACGTTACGGCCAAAATCAACGGACGCACCGCCCGAAACAGCGGCCGCCCCATCCCCCGATATCGGCGCGATGATTGCCCAGATTGAAGCAAGGCTCAAAACCAATCCCAACGATGCCCAGGGCTGGAAAATGTTGGGTCTCAGCTTTTACGAGGCAAGCCGCTTCGCCGAAAGCGCAACCGCCTATAAGCGTGCCGCTGAACTCGAGCCAACAACCGCTGAAAGCTGGTCGAACCTTGGCGAAGCGCTTGTGATGGCCAGCCAAGGCAAATTTCCTGCGGACGCCAAAACAGCGTTTAACAACGCTCTCGCCCGCGATCCGAAAGACACACGGGCACGCTATTTTCTTGCCGTCGAAAAAGATATTGCTGGCGACCATAAGAGAGCAATCGATGACTGGATTGCCCTGCTCAAAGACTCGCCGCCCGATGCGCCCTGGCAAGCCGACGTCCGCGGTTTGATTGCGTCGGTCGCAGCCAAGGAAAAAATCGACGTTCGCGCGCGGATGGCCGAATTGCCTGCGCTGCCCGCGCCATCCGGGCCAGCGGCCGAGCAGCAATCGGCCATGATCCGCTCCATGGTCGATGGTCTTGCGAAGAAGCTCCAGGCCAATCCGAAAGATGTCGATGGCTGGATCATGCTGATGCGCAGTCAGGCCGCGCTTGGTCAATCAGGCGATGCCAAGGCTGCCCGGCAGTCGGCGCTGGCCGCCAATCCTGAAAGTGCCGCGAAAATAAATACCGCTGCATCGGAATTCGGCATCAAGTAGCACATCCGCTGCGCCCACCGTTGCAATTTTCCGCACTCTCCCGCAATGCCCGTGTATTATGGCAAGCAAATGGAACCCCGCCAGCTGGACCGCGCACGAAGCGCGTCAGCTCCCGACTTACCCGGACCCGGCAGCCGTGGACCGCGCCACCACGACACTCGGCAGCTTTCCCCCGCTTGTTTTTGCCGGTGAGGCCCGCGACCTGACGACGGAACTTGCGCGCGTCGTCAATGGCGAGGCATTTCTGCTTCAGGGCGGCGATTGCGCCGAATCTTTCGCCGAATTCCACCCGAACAATATCCGCGATACTTTCCGCGTCCTGCTCCAGATGGCCGTCGTCCTGACCTTCGCGTCGAAGCTCCCGACAGTAAAACTCGGCCGCATGGCGGGCCAGTTCGCCAAACCGCGCAGTGCCGACACCGAAACGATCGATGGCGTCGAGCTCCCCTCCTATCGCGGCGACATCATCAACGACATCGTGTTCGACGCCGCGGGTCGCGCGCCCGATCCGCAGCGCATGGTGCAAGCCTATAACCAGTCTGCCGCTACGCTGAACCTGCTCCGCGCCTTTTCGAATGGCGGCTATGCCAACCTGCATCAGGTTCATGCATGGACCCACGACTTCATGGGCCGCAGCCCGTGGACCAAACAGTATCGCGACGTCGCTGACCGTATTGGCGAAGCGCTCGATTTCATGAATGCATGCGGCATTAACCCCGACACGGTGCCACAACTCAAGGGCACGCAATTCTACACCAGCCACG
>JAYWFN010000023.1:0-6235 GCA_043778785.1 Sphingomonas sp.
GGGACGTTTGGCGTCGACTCGGCGCTCCGGCTGCCCTTTTGGGCAGCGGCGAAAACCGGCACGTCAAAAGCAATGCGCGACAATTGGTGTGTGGGGTTCACAGACCGCTACACTGTTGCGGTCTGGGTCGGGAACCTCGAGGGGGATTCGATGAAGGCCGTTTCGGGCACGAGCGGCGCGGCACCAGTCTGGCGCGATGTGATGCTGGCGCTGCATCGTGGCAGCCCGAGCAAAGCACCGCCACGGCCAGGTGGGATCGAGGCCAAACGCGTGACATTCGCAAACAATGTCGAGCCACCGCGCAGCGACTGGTTCCTGATCGGCACCGGCCAGTCTGCGCAAGCCTTCGCGCCCGCAATATCGCGTCGCCCGCGGATCACCAATCCGGTGTCGGGCAGTGTTTTCGCGCTCGATCCCGATATTCCGATGGATCGCCAGCGGATGGGCATTGCGGTGACCGGCGCGGTCGCGGGGCACCGGCTGAGGCTCGATCGCACTGATCTGGGCGATGCCGACGCGCGGCCGCAAGTGTTGGCGGGGCCGGGGGTGCACAGCCTTGCGTTGCTGGATGCGGGTGGGCGGGTGATCGACCGGGTGCGATTTACGGTGCGATAATTTCTTCGCGACCTTCGCGTTCTTCGCGTGAGCGAATTGGGGATCACGCGAAGAATGCGAAGGTCGCGAAGAGAGACTGCCAGTTTTGCTTGTCCGATTCATCAAGGGCGTTGAATAGAGCGTTATGCTTCGCCGTCTCACTCGTCGCCCGCGCTCGGCCATACGCGCGTTTCTGGCCAAGGAAAGCGCAGGCGGGCTGCTGTTGATTGCGGCGGCGGTGCTGGCGATGATTGTGGCCAATTCGCCGCTTGCGTGGGCCTATTTTCATGCGCTGCACTTGGAAACCGGCCCCGTCCTGACGCCGAAGCTCGGGCCGATGACGCCGCATTTGTGGATCAACGACGGGTTGATGAGCTTGTTCTTCCTGCTCGTCGGGCTGGAGATCAAGCGCGAGTTTCTCGACGGGCATTTGTCGACTTGGGCCGACCGGCGCTTGCCGTTCATCGCGGCCGCCGCAGGCATGGCAGTGCCCGCGATCGTCTATCTGGCCGTGACCGGCGGCGATCATGCCCTGACACGCGGCTGGGCGATCCCGGCGGCGACCGACATTGCGTTTGCGCTGGGATTGCTGGCACTGCTCGGCAAGCGCGCGCCGACCTCGCTCAAACTGTTCCTGACCACGGTGGCGATTGTCGATGATGTCGGCGCTGTCATCATCATTGCGATATTCTACACGGCCAGCCTGAACCTGATGGCGCTTGCCGCCTCGTTCGCAGTGCTCGCGGGGATGTTTGGCATGAACCGCGCGCGCGTGAAGCATCCCGCGTGGTATTTCGCGGCGTTCCTGCTGCTTTGGTATTTCGAACTGCTGTCAGGCGTTCATGCCACGGTCGCGGGGGTGCTCGCGGCGATGGCGGTGCCGATCACGATCACACCCGCAGCCCCCGATGCGGCGGATTCGACGCTGCACCGGATCGAGCATGCGCTGCACCCGTGGGTCGCGTTTTTGATCGTCCCGATTTTCGGCTTTGCCAATGCAGGCGTCGCGTTGGGCGGCGGTGTATCTGCCTTGGCCTCATTGCCACTGGCGATTGCGCTCGGGCTTTTTGTCGGCAAGCAAGTCGGCGTGTTCGGCAGCGTGTGGCTGGCGGTAAAGGCGGGCATCGCGACGCGACCGGCGGGCGCAAACTGGACGCAAATCTACGGTGTCTCGCTGCTCTGCGGCATCGGCTTTACGATGAGCCTGTTCATCGGCGGGCTTGCGTTTCCCGCGCAACCAGAGGCAGACGCGGTCAAGATCGGCGTTCTGCTGGGGTCTTTGCTGAGCGCGGTAGCCGGCGTTTTGGTGCTTCGGCTTACAGCTTCGACGTCAGTTCCGGCACGATCTTGAACAGATCACCGACCAAGCCGATGTCGGCAACCTGAAAAATCGGCGCATCCTCGTCCTTATTGATCGCGATGATTGTCTTTGAATCCTTCATGCCAGCAAGATGCTGGATCGCGCCGCTGATGCCGACAGCGATATAGACTTCGGGCGCGACGATCTTGCCGGTCTGGCCGACTTGATAGTTATTGGGGACATAGCCCGCATCGACAGCAGCGCGGCTTGCGCCGACGCCTGCGCCGAGCTTGTCGGCAAGCGGTTCGATGATCGAGTGGAAATTCTCCGAATTCTGCAACGCGCGGCCGCCCGAGACGATGATTTTGGCGCTCGCGAGTTCAGGGCGGTCGGATTTCGACAGTTCGGCACCGACGAACGAGGACATGCCCTTGTCGCCGGTCGAGGCAACCGCTTCGACCGTGCCACTGCCGCCGCTGCGTTCGGCCTTGGCAAAGGCAGTGCCGCGCACAGTGATGACTTTCTTGGCATCGGACGACTGGACCGTTGCGATAGCGTTGCCCGCATAGGTCGGCCGCGTGAAGGTGTCGGCGCTTTCGACCGACAGGATTTCGCTGATCTGCATCACGTCGAGCAGGGCGGCGACGCGCGGGGCGATGTTCTTGCCATTGGCGGTGGCAGGCGCGACGAAGGCATCATGATGCCCCATCAGCTCAACGATCAGCGGCGCCACATTTTCGGCCAGCGCATGATCGAACGCAGCATCGTCGGCGACATGGACTTTGCCGACACCCGCGATTTTCGCGGCATCGGCGCCAACACCGGCGATGCCTTTGCCCGCGACGATGAGGTGGACGTCGCCGAGTTGCGACGCAGCCGTAATGGCCGAAAGCGTGGCGTCTTTGATCCCTGCGGCATCATATTCGACCCAGACCAATGTTTTCATGACTTCAACTCCGATCCTCAACAACCGATTAGGCTGAGCTTGTCGAAGCCCTGCCCTTCTTTCTTCACCGCAAGCCTTTAGAAGGACAACCCTTCGACAAGCTCAGGGCAAGCGGACTAGGCCGCGACTCCCATATCTTTCAGTTTTGCGACCAGCGCATCGACGTCAGCGACCTTGATGCCCGCCACGCGTTTGGGCGGCTCGACCACATGCAATGTGGTGAGGCGTTTGGTCACGTCAACGCCGTAATCGGCGGGCGTTTTCTGCGCCATCGGCTTCGATTTCGCCTTCATGATATTCGGCAGCGAGGCATAGCGCGGTTCGTTGAGACGCAGGTCGGTCGTGATGATCGCGGGCGTTTTGAGCGTGACGGTTTCGAGACCACCATCGACTTCGCGGATAACAGTCACAGTATCGCCATCGACCGTGACGGCGCTCGCGAACGTGCCTTGCGGACGACCGGTCAGCGCAGCAAGCATCTGGCCGACTTGGTTGCTGTCGTCATCGATCGCTTGCTTGCCAAGGATGACAAGGCCCGGCTGTTCCTCCGCGACGACGGCTGCCAGCAGCTTGGCAACGCCCAGTGGCTCGACTTCGGTTTCGCTGACGATCAGGATCGCGCGGTCGGCGCCCATGGCAAGCGCGGTGCGCAGCGTTTCCTGCGATTTCTGTTCGCCGATGCTGACTGCGATGATTTCGGTCGCAACGCCTTTTTCCTTCAGGCGAATGGCTTCCTCGACCGCGATTTCATCGAACGGGTTCATGCTCATCTTGACGTTGGCAAGATCGACGCCCGAGCCGTCCGCCTTCACGCGCGGTTTCACGTTGTAATCAATGACCCGCTTGACGGGGACGAGGATTTTCATTCTGCGCTCCTGAGAATCGCTTTACGTTAACGTCAACTTTAAGGTGCACTGCATTAATTACGGGCGCTTTTCAACCCCGCAAGTTGCCCCATTGATGACTAACTAACCAGCTCTAGCCGACGTTCGATACGGTCGAGACGGCTATTGATATTGTCGATTGAGACTTGTTGAGCAGCATCGGCTGCCGCCAAATGCCCAAGATGTTGAATGATCGATGCAACCGACCCTTCAAGGTTGGCGATACGTGCAATCATTTCGTCCTGCTTGCGCTCAATACGTTCCAGCGTCGCCTGAAAACGTTTCATATGTTCCAGCAACAGATTTTCGACGTTTTCAGTCATTCAGTGATGTTACGCCGCATTTCTTACTTCCGCGACAATTTTCTTCGCCGCATCGCCGAGATCGTTCGCTGCCACGATGGGCAGCCCTGAATTGGCGAGGATCGCTTTGCCCTCGGCGACATTGGTGCCCTCAAGACGGACGACCAAAGGCACTGACAGGTTCACTTCCTTCGCCGCTGCAACAATGCCGTCGGCGATGATGTCGCACTTCATGATCCCGCCGAAGATGTTGACGAGAATGCCTTTTACGGCGGGGTCTTTCAGGATGATCTTGAAGGCGGCTGTCACTTTTTCCTTTGAGGCGCCGCCGCCGACGTCGAGGAAGTTGGCGGGAAATTCACCGTTCAGCTTGATGATGTCCATCGTCGCCATGGCGAGGCCCGCGCCATTGACCATGCAGCCGATATTGCCGTCGAGCTTGATATAAGCGAGGTCATATTTCGACGCTTCGACTTCGGCAGCGTCTTCTTCCGTAAGGTCGCGCAGTTCCATCAAATCCTTGTGGCGGAACATGGCATTGCCGTCGAACGCAACTTTGGCGTCGAGGACGAGCAGTTTTCCATCGTCGGTGACGGCGAGCGGATTGATTTCAATCTGTTCGGCATCGGTGCCGAGGAAAGCATCATAAAGTTTCGACGCCACATTCGCCGCCTGTTTGGCGAGATCGCCGGTCAGGCCGAGCGCGGCGGCGACAGCACGCCCGTGATGCGGCATGAAGCCGGTCGCCGGATCGATGTCGAGCGTCTGGATGCGTTCGGGCGTGTCGTGCGCAACCGCTTCGATGTCCATGCCGCCTTCGGTCGAGACGACCATGCCGATGCGGCCCGATGCGCGGTTGACGAGCAATGCGAGGTAAAATTCCTTGGCAATGTCCACGCCGTCAGTGACGTAGAGCCGGTTGACTTGCTTGCCGGCGTCGCCCGTCTGGATCGTGACCAGCGTGTTGCCGAGCATGTCGGTTGCGGCGGCGCGGACCTCATCGGCAGAGCGGGCGAGGCGGACACCGCCCTTTGCATCCGGCCCCAGCTCCTTGAACTTGCCCTTGCCGCGGCCACCGGCATGAATCTGTGCCTTCACGACATAAAGCGGTCCGGGTAGCTTGGCAGCAGCAGCGACCGCTTCATCCACGCTCAGCGCAGCGTATCCCGCAGGAACCGGGACGCCGAATTTGGCGAGCAATTCTTTGGCTTGATATTCGTGGATATTCACTGGTGCCGCTCCCTGTTGCGCTGCGGCCCCCTAAGCACGCAAGGCCCTAAGACGCAATCGCGCAGCCGAGTCCTGCTGTCGTCACAACCGCAAAAATTTCGGGATCGCCGAGCCCGCGCGTTTGTTTCAGAAACTCACCGATCGTCAGGTCGCCGATCCGGCGGTCGCGCAGATCGGACAGGCGCGACAGTTTTTGCAGCTGGCCAAGGCTCAACCGATCCACCATCCGTTGCGCCATGCAGGTCGAGACCGGCTTTGAAAGCCCCGCGCTCAGCAACGCCGAGCGAACCCGCGATTCGGGGGTGGCACAGGCTGACAGTGCGAACAGCGGGAGGGCAATAAGGATCAGGCGCATGGGACACTCCGGTAAATTCCAGCTTATGTGAAGATTTTAGGGTGACGGAAAGCTGAACGTGATTATATGCAAATCATGTCAATCTTCGCCGGTCTCCTTCTCTTCCTCGCCACCGTCGCTTTCATGGAAGGTGTCGCTTATGTTGCGCACCGCTGGGTCATGCACGGGTTCGGCTGGTTTCTGCATGAAAGCCACCATCGCGCGCGCACCGGATTCTGGGAACTGAACGACTGGTATTTCGTCATCTTTGCGGCACCTTCGATTGCGTTGCTGCTCGGCGGGGTGTCGGGTCACTGGGGTAATTGGGCAACATGGGTCGGCGCGGGGATTGCAGCCTATGGCGCGATCTATCTCGGCTTTCACGACATCATCGTGCATAAACGCTGGGACAGCGGCTATGTCGCGCGCTGGTCCTACATGAAGCGGATCGTACAGGCGCACCGCATCCACCACATTGTCGAAACCAAGGACGGGACGGTCAGCTTCGGGTTTCTGATTGCGCCCAAGCCCGAGGATTTGAAAGCCGAACTTCAGGCGCGGGGTCGTGCCGGCGTGCGCGCACCGCGCGGGGTTTCCTCCATAACGGAGTGAAGCTGGATCAGGTTGGGCTTCGTGGCCGACTTG
>JAYWFN010000024.1:0-6234 GCA_043778785.1 Sphingomonas sp.
TAGGCCGGGAGCAGCCGGATGGTATCCCACAGGCTGTCATGCGCTTGCCCCGGTGTGCGCCACAGCGTGACAGCTTCGCAACCCGCTGTCGTGTAGGCGACGCCCTTGGCCATGTCTTCGCGAATGAACATCGGGAAAGCGCGATCGAGCGCGCCGCAACGATTTTCCGCGTCGGGAATGATGTATCTGAACGTGGGCTCGCCGTGAAATGCCCGTGCGAGTGTGGTGGCGAGCTGACCGATTTGATCAGTTGTTGCCGGATGAGCGATGGGTTTGGTCATGGAGTTTTCCGTGGTTTGCGATAACGCGCAGATAGGTTTCGGCCAGCGTCCCGTTGACCGCGTCCCAGGTGTAGGCTCCCGCTGCGATTTCACCCGCCACGCCTGCTTCCCGCGCGGCAATGGAGTTGCGGATATAATGCGCGATAGCGTCCGCATAGCCCGCGATGTCGCGCGGTTCGATCAGGCGGCCGGTGATGCCATCGACGACAAGGCTGCGCGTGCCGGTGGCGTTGGCGCCGACGACGGGCAGCGCGCAGGCCATCGCTTCGGACGTGACATTGCCAAAGGTTTCGGTGACGCTGGGTTGCAGCAACAAGTCTGTCGAGGCGACGGCGCGGCCGAGATCCGTGCCGTTCTGATGCCCGGCGAAAATGGCGTCGGGGACTTGCGCGGCGAAGGTGTCACGCGCGGGGCCGTCACCGAGGACAAGGACTTTATGCGCGACGCCGCGTGATTTCAGGGCATTTACGGTTTCGGCGAAGACGTCGATCCCCTTTTCGAGGACCAGCCGCCCGAAAAACAGGATGGTGAAATCATCGTCCTTGATGCCCAGCGAGCGCCGCCAGTCGAGGCTGCGGCGGGTGGGGTTGAAGACATGGCGGTCGATTCCACGGCCCCAGATGCCGATGTCGCTATTCATTCGTTCGGCGCGCAGGACATCGGCAAAGGATTCGGATGGCGCAACGATGGCGTCGCATTTCCGGTAAAAACGGCGCTGAAGCGCGGTCGCGCCGCGCTCGAGGAAACCAACGCCATAATAGCGCAGATAGGTCTCAAACCGCGTGTGTACCGACGCGATGACGGGCAGGCCGCGTGACTTTGCATAGCGGACCGCGCTGTGGCCGAGGATTTCGGGCGAAGAGACATGGATGATGTTGGGGCGGAACGCATCCATATCGGCGCGCGCGGTATCAAGGCCCAGCGGCACCCGATATTCGGGGCGAAACGGCACCGGGATCGAGCGCACACCGACAAGATCGCCGGTGGGCGGAAAAGCGGGATGTTCGACCACCGGCGCATAAACGCGGACCGCCGCACCCTTATCGAGCAGCCAGCCGACGAGATTGTTGAGCGCGCGGTTCGCACCATCGCGGACATAATTGTAATTTCCGCTGGTCAACGCAATGCGGAGGTCGGCAATCTGCATAATGAGGGTCGTTACAGGGGCGGTACCGAAATTACCAACGGCATCCAAATTGCTATCGGGTGATCTAATATATCTATCGCCTGAAAATCTTATGCATTTGACATCGTCGGTGATGGTGAGAAGGCTTCTATCCGATGACAAAGACCGACAGTCTCGACGACATATTGGCACGGCACAGCGCGCGCGACGGTGCGCTGTTGCCGATCCTGCATGATGTGCAGGCGGCGTTTGGTCATGTCAGCGAAGATGTCATCCGCGCGATTGCCGCCGCGCTGAACCTGACGCGTGCCGAGGTTCATGGCGTGGTCAGTTTCTATCATGATTTTCGGAGTGCGCCGGTGGACCGGCCGGTGATCAAACTTTGTCAGGCCGAAGCCTGTCAGGCGCGCGGGGTTGCCGGGTTGCGGGCGATGGCTGATGCGCAGACGCGGGTTAAGGTCGAACCGGTCTATTGCCTTGGGTTGTGTGCCGTGGGTCCGGCAGCGATGGTTGACGCGACGGTATATGCGCGGCTGGATGCGGGGCGATTTGCTGCGCTGATCGAGGCGCAGTTATGATTGTTCGGATCTCCGATGATGCGGTCGCGCTGGCCTGCGGCGCGGATGCGGTGGCGGCGGCGTTTGTCGCGGCGGGAGTCGCGGTTGAACGCGTGTCGAGCTGGGGCATGCAGTGGCTCGAGCCGCTCGTCGAGGTTGACGGTATTGGCTATGGCAAGGTCACGCCCGGTCAGGTGTCGGCAATTCTTGACGGCAGCGCAGCGACCATTGGGCGCATCGAAGATCACCCGTTTATTGCCAGGCAGACGCGGCTGACCTTTGCGCGGGCGGGGCGGACGCGACCGTTGTCGCTCGACGACTATGGCGCATGGCGTGGCCTTGAAAATGCACTGGCGATGGGCGCGGATGCGACCATCGCAGCCGTCCTGCAATCGGGCCTGCGCGGGCGTGGCGGCGCGGGGTTTCCGGCGGGGATCAAATGGCGGACCGTCGCCGATGCAGCTGGCGACAGGAAATATATCGTCTGCAACGCGGACGAGGGCGACAGCGGCACCTTCGCCGACCGGATGGTGATGGAAGGCGATCCCTTCATGCTGATCGAGGGGATGGCGATTGCCGGCCTCGCGGTCGGTGCGGACAAAGGCTATGTCTATATCCGCTCCGAATATCCGCATGCGATTGCCAAGATGGAGGCCGCCGTCCGGCTGTCCGCGCATCTGGTGGCGCCGTTCGACATTGAAATCCGTGTCGGCGCGGGCGCCTATATCTGCGGCGAGGAAACTTCGCTGCTCAACAGCATCGAGGGCAAGCGCGGCGACGTGCGCGCCAAGCCGCCGCTGCCTGCGCATGAGGGGTTGTTCGGGCAACCGACGGTCATCAACAATGTGCTGACGCTGGCGGCGGTGCCGTGGATATTGGCGAACGGGGCGCAGGCTTATGCCGATTATGGCATAGGCCGGTCGATGGGGACGCTGCCGATCCAGATTGCGGGGAACGTCAAGCATGGCGGGCTGTTCGAAACCGCTTTCGGGATCACGCTGGGCGAACTGGTCAACGACATTGGCGGCGGGACGGCATCGGGAAGGCCCGTGCGCGCGGTGCAGGTGGGCGGGCCATTGGGGGCCTATCATCCGGTGTCGGACTTTCATCTGCCGATTGATTATGAGGCCTTTGCGGCAGCGGACGGGTTAATCGGGCACGGCGGTATCGTGGTGTTCGATGACAGTGTCGACATGGCGAAACAGGCGCGTTTTGCGATGGAATTTTGTGCCGTCGAAAGCTGTGGCAAATGCACACCCTGTCGGCTGGGCAGCACGCGGGGGATGGAAACGCTCGATCAGATTATCGCGGGCCGCGCCGCCCCAGCCGTTCACCCTGAGCCTGTCGAAGGGTTGTCTTTTTCTGCACCACTGGATCAGAAGAAAGACAGCCCTTCGACAAGCTCAGGCCAAGCGGATTTGCTGGAATTGGTCTCGGACCTTTGCGAAACGATGAAGTTCGGGTCGCTCTGCGCGCTGGGTGGATTTACGCCTTATCCGGTGATGAGTGCGATCACAAAGTTTCCGGAGGATTTCCGGTGAAGCTGCTCGGCGCGATCATTGCTGGCGGCGGATCGCGGCGCTTTGACGGCGACAAGGCAGCAGCGTTGCTCGATGGGCGCGCGCTGATCGATCATGTTTGCGATGCGCTGTCGCCGCAGGTTGACGCCGTCGTCGTTTGTGGCCGGGACTGGCCGGGCATGACGACCCTAGCGGATCGACCCGCGTCTGACCTCGGGCCGCTCGGGGGTTTATGTGGTGCGCTGCATTATGCGGAGGCGCTGGGCTTTGACGCAGCGCTGACGGCGGGATGCGATGTCTTGCCCGTGCCCGATCTGCGCGCGCTGGTTGGGCCAGTGGCGGCGGTTGTCGAGGGGCAGCGGCTGTTTGGTTTCTGGCCGGTTGGCCTGCGCGCGCAACTCGACGCGCATCTTGCTGCCGCGCAAGACCGTTCGCTGCGCCACTGGATCGCCACGTCGGGTGCGCGCAGCGTTGCCTGTGCCGGATCGTTCCACAATCTCAACACGCGCGCTGATTTTGCGCTATACTCAGGCTCGCAAGGACACGCTGCATGACCTATCAAGCGCAAGCCGATTTCGGGACGCCCGCCAGCAAGAGCGAGACGTTGGTCACGCTGACCATCGATGGCCGCGATGTGACTGTCCCCGCTGGCACCAGCGTGATGCGCGCCGCCGCCGAACAGGGGACGTCGATCCCCAAACTCTGCGCGACGGATAGCGTGAAGGGCTTTGGCTCGTGCCGTCTGTGCCTCATCGAAATCGACGGGCGCAAGGGAACGCCCGCGAGTTGCACCACGCCGGTCGAGGCAGGCATGGTCGTCCACACGCAAACGCCGCGCCTGGCCAAGCTGCGCAAGGGCGTGATGGAGCTCTATATCTCCGATCATCCGCTCGATTGCCTGACGTGCGGGGCGAACGGCGATTGCGAGTTGCAGGATCAGGCAGGCGCCGTCGGTCTGCGCGATGTTCGCTATGATGTGCAGGCCGATCATCTCGGGCAGGCGAAGGATCATTCGAACCCCTATTTCGATTTCGATCCGTCGAAATGTATTCAATGTTCGCGCTGCGTCCGCGCCTGCGACGAAGTGCAGGGGACGCTGGCGCTGACCGTGCAGGGGCGCGGATTTGAGTCAGTGATTTCGGCGGGGCTGGCGAGCGACAATTTCCTCGGCTCCGAATGCGTATCGTGCGGTGCTTGCGTGCAGGCTTGCCCGACGGCGACACTGATTGAAAAGAAAGTCGTCGAGATCGGGACGCCCGAGCGCAGTGTCGTCACCACCTGTGCTTATTGCGGCGTCGGCTGCACGTTTCGCGCCGAGATGCGCGGCGAGCAAGTTGTGCGGATGGTCCCTTATAAGGAGGGCAAAGCCAATCGCGGGCACAGCTGCGTCAAAGGGCGCTTCGCCTGGGGCTATGCCCAGCATCAGGAACGCATCCTGAAACCGATGATCCGCAAGAACATCAGCGACCCGTGGCGCGAAGTCGAATGGGACGAGGCGTTCGCCTATACCGCGTCGGAATTGAAGCGGATCAGCGACAAATATGGGCGGCATGCGCTGGGCGGGATCACGTCGAGCCGCTGCACCAATGAGGAGACGTTTCTGGTCCAGAAGCTGGTGCGCGCCGGGTTCGGCAACAACAATGTCGATACTTGCGCGCGGGTCTGTCATTCGCCGACGGGCTATGGGCTGAAGACGACATTCGGCACGAGCGCGGGGACGCAGGATTTCGACAGCGTCGAGGACAGCGATGTCATCCTGCTGATCGGCGCGAACCCGACTGACGGGCATCCGGTCTTTGCATCGCGGATGAAACGGCGGTTGCGCGCAGGGGCAAAGTTGATCGTGGTTGACCCGCGGCGGATCGACATCGTCCGCACACCGCATGTCGAGGCCGATTATCATCTGCCGCTGCGCCCCGGCACCAATGTCGCGGTGCTGACCGCGATGGCGCATGTCATCGTGACCGAGGGACTGGCCGACGAAGCGTTTATTCGCGAGCGGTGCGACTGGGATGAATATAGCCATTGGGCCGAGTTCGTATCGGACACGCGCAATGCGCCCGAGACACTCGAGCCGGTGACGATGGTGCCTGCGGCCGATCTGCGCGCAGCGGCGCGGCTTTTTGCCACCGAGAAAAATGGCGCGATCTATTACGGTCTGGGCGTGACCGAGCATTCGCAGGGATCATCGACTGTTATGGCGATTGCCAATCTGGCGATGGCGACGGGCAATATCGGGCGGCGCGGCGTGGGCGTGAATCCGTTGCGCGGGCAGAATAATGTCCAGGGCGCGTGCGACATGGGCAGCTTTCCGCACGAGCTGTCAGGCTATCGCCACATCAGCGACGGGGCGACGCGGCGGTTGTTCGAAGCCGATTGGGGTGTGTCGCTCGATCCCGAACCGGGTTTGCGCATTCCCAACATGCTCGATGCCGCTGTCGATGGGGTGTTCAAGGCGCTGTATGTGCAAGGCGAGGACATTTTGCATTCGGACCCGAACACCAAGCATGTCTCGGCAGGGCTGGCGGCGATGGAATGTGTCATCGTCCATGACCTGTTTTTGAACGAGACCGCGAACTACGCGCATATTTTCCTGCCCGGATCGACCTTCCTCGAAAAGAACGGGACGTTCACCAATGCCGAGCGCCGTATCCAGCCGGTGCGCAAAGTGATGACGCCGATGAACGGGCTGGAGGACTGGGAAGTCACGCAGCGGATGGCTCAGGCGATGGGGCTTGATTGGCATTACA
>JAYWFN010000025.1:0-6203 GCA_043778785.1 Sphingomonas sp.
TGGATTCCCGCCTTCGCGGGAATGACGAAAAAGGGTATGGATCAGCCTAAAATCATCACGCTCTAAACCTTATACAGTCCGTCGAGCCGCTCGCCATAGACTTCCCGAATTTTGTGCCGCCGGATTTTCATCGACGGCGTTAGCATTTCGTTATCGACGGTAAACGCATCGGGCGTGACGACGATGCGCCGCACTTTTTCGGTGACCGACAATTCGGCGTTCACCCGGTCGACAGCGCCCATCAATGCGCGCTGAAAGGCAGGATTGTCGGCAAGGCGCTTGCAATCGGGCTTTTCATCGTTCGCCACCGCCCATTCCATCAGCCATTCGGGATCGGGCACGACAAGGCCAACAAGATGCGGCCGCTTGTCGCCGACCACCATTGCCTGGATGATCTCGGGCTGCAGCGTCAGCATCCCCTCGATCTTTTGCGGCGCGACATTGTCACCCTTGTCGTTGACGATCAGGTCTTTCTTGCGGTCGGTGATGACCACGCGGCCCTTGTCGTCGAGATGCCCGATGTCGCCGGTGTGCAGCATCCGTCGATCAGTACGCGCGCTGTTTCCGCCGGGTTGTTCCAGTATCCCTGCATGACCAGCTCGCCACGGACGAGGATTTCACCATCTTCAGCAATTTTGACTTCGGTGTTCATCAGCGGCGGGCCGACCGTATCCATCTTGATGCCGGCACTTGGCCGGTTGCACGAAATGACAGGGCCCGATTCGGTCTGGCCATAGCCCTGCATCAAAGGCAGGCCGAGCGCGTGGAAGAACAGGCCGATGTCGGGATTGAGCGGCGCGCCGCCCGCAACGAGCGCTTTCATCCGCCCGCCGAACTTCTTCTGCACGGCAGGACGCAGCGTGCGTTTGATGAAGAAATCAACCGGCTTGTCCCAAAAGGGTATCCCTTTGCCGAGATCTTTTGCGCCCAACGACAGCGCGCGTCGCAGCAGTTTGGGGCCCATCCCGCCCTGCTTCTCGATCGTTTTCAAGATGCGCGCACGCAGCACTTCGAACAGGCGCGGGACGACAACCATCACTGTCGGGCGCACTTCCTCGATATTTGCCGCGAGCTTCTCCAGCCCTTCGGCGTAATAAATCTGGCCGCCGAGCCCGATGGGGAGGAATTGCCCTGCTGAATGCTCGTAGGCGTGGCTCAGCGGCAGGAACGACAGAAACACTTCATCGCCCCAGCCGAAATCATGGTTGAAAATGTCAATGCACCCTTCGACATTGTGCAGGATCATGCCGTGATGCTGGCGCACGCCGCGCGGGGAGCCACCAGTGCCGCTGGTGTAGATGATGCAGGCGGTGTCGTCGCGGTTGAAGTCGGCGCCCGCCGCCGTTGCTGCCGGATCGGCCATTTCGACCGACAGCATCGCGGCCCAGTCATGAAAAGCAACATCGCCCGACTGGCCGATTTTAAGATCTTCCATGCCGATCACAGTTTTGCAATTGGTCGACCGGATGACCGACGGCAGCAGCGTGCGCGCGAGCTTGGCCGTCGAGACGATGACGGCCTTCGCGCCTGAATCCTGCAGGATATGGCTATGGTCGCGCTCGGTATTCGTCGTATAGGTCGGCACCGTGATCGCGCCCGCCGCCATAATCGCGAGATCGGCGATGCACCATTCGGGCCGGTTTTCGCTGACCAGCATGACGCGGTCCCCACGCTCGATCCCCAGCCGTTTCAGCGCCGCGGCCAATGCCGACACTTGCAATGCGGTTTGCGTCCAGCTGCGCGAGACCCAGCTTTTTCCGTCGCGATGCCACAGGAATGGGGCATTGTCATATTCGCTGGCACGCGTGAAAAACATCGTCACGAGATTGGGGAAATGTTCGAACTGCCGCATGGTCTCTCCTGTTGTCTGCGCCGGTTATGCCGGTCGCAGCTTCTTCGTACTTTACTCGTTTAAGGCATTGCCCGGGCCACGCGGATCGGCCGCGCCGCGCCAGCCCGTTGGCGTCCGCTCGATTGCATTCAGCTTCGATCCCAGATCGCTGACCACCACTGTCTGGCCGAGCGTCGCCAGTTCACTCTGCATTGCGCCAAGTTTTGTGCCTTTTTCGACCAGCAGTGCCGATCCCCCGAAATAGATATTGGGCAGGGCAATCGCGTCCTGCGCCGTCAACCCGAAGTCCATGTAACCGACGAGCGTCTTCATGACATGCATGATGATCCGCTTGCCACCTGCCGAGCCCACCGCGAGGACAACGCGACCCTTCTTGTCATAAACAATCGTCGGGGACATCGAGGATAGCGGGCGCTTGCCCGGTGCCACGGCATTGGCGACGGGCGCGCCATCCTTGACCGGCGTGAAGGTGAAATCGGTCAGTTCGTTGTTGAGGAAATAGCCATTGGCGACCAGCTGGCTGCCGAACGGCCCCTCGATGGTGGAGGTCATCGACGCAACATTGCCGGCACCATCCGTCGCGACGAAATGCGTTGTTGCGGGCACTTCGGATGACAACCCTGCGGTCCGTGCCTGTGCGCCGGGCGGTGTTCCCGCCTCATATTTGCCAAGCGACGTCGTTGGCGAAATCAGCGCTGAGCGTCGTTTCAGATAACGCCGGTCGATCAGCCCCGCGACGGGCACGCGCACGAAATCGCTGTCGCCCAGATATTTCTCGCGGTCGGCATAGGCGAGTTGCATGGCCTCGGCGAGGACATGCCACGCAACAGGCGAATCCTGTCCCAGCTTTTTCATGTCAAACCGTTCAATAGAACCGAGCATTTGCAGGATCGTCGTCGCGCCCGATGACGGCGGCCCCATGCCGCACACCTTATACTGGCGATACGGCGCGCATACCGGTGCGTGATCCTGAACCTTGTAGGCCACGAGATCGGCCATTGTCAGCGACGCGGGATTAACGGCTGACCCAGCGACGGCATCGACAATCGCCTGCCCTGCCGCGCCTGTGTAGAAAGCGTCTGCCCCATCCGTTGCGACTTTGCGGAGCAGCGCCGCGAGCGCGGGATTGCGCTGCATTGTCCCCGCAGCTTTGGGCTTCCCGTCCTGCCAGTAAAGCGCTTGCGCCGCCGGAAAGTCTTTCCACAACGGCGCAATCTCGCGCAACCGGCCCGCCAGCATCGCGTTGATTTCGAACCCGTCGGCCAGCCGGATCGCCGGTTCGAACAGCTTTGCCCACGGCAGCTTGCCCCAGCGCTGATGCGTCCGCGCCATCAGGCGGATGTTGCCGGGAACGCCGGTCGACAGACCGCCGGGAAAAGCCTTCATATAGGGCGTCGGCTTGCCGTCGGTTATGAACTGGTCGGGCCGCGCCGAAGCGGGCGCTTTCTCGCGGCCGTTGATCGTGGCGAGTTTGCCGGTCTTGGCGTCGTGATAAAGAATGAACCCGCCGCCCCCGATGCCCGACGACTGCGGCTCGACCACGGTCAGCGCCAGCATCATCGCCATTGCCGCATCCGCCGCACTGCCCCCTGCGCGCAGCATTTCCTGTCCTGCTGCGGTCGCCCGCGGATCAGCGGATGAGACCACGCCACCGGCAGCCATAGCGGAGACGGGCAGGACGAAAGCGACAAGCGCGAGAAATAAACGGATCATGGCGAGAACTCTAGGCGGCAAAGCTAAATCGCGTCTACCCCCACCGCGTCGCTGACATGCGCAAATCCGTCTCGCTCGAGCAAAACCGCCAGACCCGCCCCCATCGATTTCGCCAGTCCCGGCCCATGATAGACCAGCGCCGAATAGATCTGCACCAAAGACGCCCCCGCCCGAATGCGCGCATAAGCGTCATCCGCGCTGTCGATTCCACCTGCTGCGATCAACGGTATCTGCCCGCCGGTAGCAGTGCGAAACGCAGCCAGCTTTTCCATCGCCAGCAATTTCAACGGCGTGCCCGAAAGGCCGCCTGCCTCACCCTGCCAGCGCGACTGCAACGGCGGGCGTGAAATTGTCGTATTCCCGACGATCAGCGCATCGATCCCGCGCGCGATCGACACAGTAGCAACATCATCGATGGCTGCGCTGTCGAGATCGGGGGCAACTTTCAAAAATACGGGCACACTACGGACGGCCATCACCGCTGCCAGTAACTCATCGAGCGCGACCTTGTCCTGAAGCCCGCGCAGGCCCGGCGTGTTCGGCGAGCTGATATTGATCGTTATGTAGTCCGCGACGCCAGACATGACGCGCACCCCGGCCACATAATCAGCCACCCGGTCCGATGCGTCCTTGTTCGCGCCCACATTCACACCGACAACCCCGCGACGTGCACGCTTTTGCAGGCGCGCTAACGCCGCCGCATGGCCGCCGTTGTTAAATCCCATCCGGTTGATGACGCCCGCATCCTCGACCAGCCGGAACAGGCGCGGTTTGGCATTGCCCGCTTGCGCCAGCGGCGTCATCGTTCCGACTTCGACATATCCAAAGCCCAGCCCGAGCATGGCATCGGGGACTTCGGCATCCTTGTCGAACCCTGCGGCGAGACCGACGGGTGATGGAAAGTCGATCCCCGCGACGTTTGTCGCTAGGCGCGGGTCAAACCGCACCTTTCGACCGGGAAACCAGCGCAAAGCCGAAATCGTCGCGCGATGTGCCATTTCGGGATCAATTTGAAACAAGGCTGGACGGGCAAGGCGGTAAAGCATTCGATTGCAACTAACAGGCTGCGTCTGATGGGTCAAAAATTGCGACAAAAAAGCCACAATAAAAGTAGGTTAATGTCGATTCTGTCCAATACGACTCGGATGAGGGGGCGTAGCAGACCTGTGCGACCCGAAGGGCTCCCGGACGAAAGTTCGGGAAACCTTTTCACTTACGGCCTGGCGCGGGAAACCGCGTCAGGTCGCTTTTCTTTGCGGGTAATTTGTGGTTATATTGCCACGATAAGAATAACCGGGGCGCTCGTTCAGGCAATGGCCGCGATTTCACTGGATTATGCGACCCCCGATGAGTCGCTGCGTAAGCACCTGTCGGTGTTTTACGACTTTCGCGCGGACGTCCCTGTATTCGAAGATGTCGAACGCGCTGATCTTGCGCAGATCCGCTTTCAACTTTCGGGCAGCGACGCCACATACAGCTTTGCCGATGGCACCGTCCAGAAAGCGCCTGCTATTCAAATCCTCGGCCCCACCACCGGCCCTACGCGTGTTCGCGTTGTTGGCCCGGTGCGGACGTTCGGCGCCGGTCTGCTCCCCGCTGGTTGGAGCAGCCTGCTCGATTTCGAAGCGTCGCTGCTCGTCAATCGCGTTGTCGATGCTACCGAATTGTTCGGCAAAGGGCTCTACAAGACGCTTGAGGAATTCCGCGCCACCACGACACTCGAGCAAAAAGTCCTGATCGGCAGTGCGCTTGCCCGGACCTTGATCGCGCGCGGTCATACCGCAGCTTTTGATTTTGCCCGGATTGTCGATGGCTGGCTGGCCGATTCGCCATCGCCCAGCGTCGAGATACTCGTTAGCGCAACGGGCCTGTCGCGCCGTCAGGTCGAGCGCAATTGCAAGGCTATCTACGGATCGCCGCCCAAGCTGCTGGCACGAAAATATCGTGCGCTCAAGGCAGCGATCATGCTCGCAAAACATGAAGCCGGTGCACAGGATCTGATCGACAACGGCTTTTACGACCAGTCACATTTCATCCGCGAAATCAAGCATTTCACGGGCGTCACGCCCAAGACGATCACCGATGATCTGCCGACGCTGGCGACGCTGACGCTGAAGCGCACCGAGTTCATCGGTCTGTCGCCGCTGATCACCAAAACCTGACGGGGGTTGCAATCCGACTGATTTAGTCCGATTTGTAGCTTATGCGACTTTCCAGCCTCGCCGATTATGCCGTTGTGATGATGAGCGCCGCCGCGCGCCACGGCTGCGGCGCGCGATTGTCGGCCACATTGCTCGCCGACGAAACGCATGTGCCGCTGCCGACCGCGCAGAAGCTGATGCAGAAATTGACGCAGGCCGGGCTGCTGTCGTCGCTCCGCGGCACGGGCGGCGGGTTCAAGCTCACCCGCCCCGCCTCGTGCATCACGCTGGCTGACATCATCGAAGCCGTCGAAGGGCCGATCGCGATGACCACTTGCGTCGATGATGCCCGCGAGGATTGCGCGCTCGACCAGCATTGTGCGGTCAAACCGCACTGGAACGTGGTCAACGGTGCCGTGCGCGGTGCCTTGGCGGCAGTTCCCCTCTCGCAATTGGCAGCAGCAGTATGAAAATCACAACTTCCTTCCTTCGTGCCT
>JAYWFN010000026.1:0-14662 GCA_043778785.1 Sphingomonas sp.
GCGCGAGTCGCCCTCTCCCTCAAGGGGAGAGGGGTTTTGTATTGTGATCATCCTCGGCCTCGATCCCGGCCTCGGCACGACCGGCTGGGGCATCATCGCGGCGCAGGGCAACCGCCTGAGCCATATCGCCAATGGCCAGATCAAGACCGACCCGAAAATGCCGCTGGCCGAACGGCTGTATGTTCTCGACACGTTGCTCGCAGACCTGCTCATCGAACATAATCCCCAAGGCGCAGCGGTCGAGGAAGTCTTCGTCAACACCAACGCCCAATCGACGCTGAAGCTCGCCCATGCGCGCGGCGTCATCCTGCTCGCGGCGGCGCGGCGCGGGATCGTGGTGGGCGAATATGCTGCGCGGCTGGTGAAGAAAGCCGTGGTCGGCACGGGTGCCGCAGAAAAGGCGCAAGTCCACGCGATGGTCGCGCGGCTCCTTCCCGGCGTGAAAATCGCCGGTGCCGACGCTGCGGATGCGCTCGCCGTAGCGATCACCCATGCGCATCATCTGGCGTCGGCACGGCGGATTGTGTGATTCTGCTTTCCTACGCGGTGATGTTCTGCTTATGTCCATGATATGAAGAACTTCACGCCTGTTTCTGCAATCGCTTATCGGGTGAGTGAAACGATATTTCGTAACTGCGATAGTGTAACCTTTGTAACCTTTGCCGGGGCAACCCGCTGATGATCGCCCGCCTCACCGGAACGCTCGCCGAAACCGCATCGGACCATGCCGTCCTCGATGTCGGCGGCGTCGGCTATCTCGTCCAGGCGTCGACGCGGACGCTGACCGCCATCGGGCCAATCGGCGGGCCAAATTCCCAAAACGTGATGCTCTACACCGACATGCAGGTCCGCGAAGATTCGATGACATTGTTCGGCTTTGCGACCAGCGAAGAACGCGAGTGGTTCCGCCTGCTCACCGGCGTGCAGGGCGTCGGAGGGCGCGTGGCGCTGGCGATCCTGTCAGTCCTCGACGCGACCGAACTCAGCCGCGCCATCGCCAGCGCTGACGCGACAATGGTGACACGCGCCAACGGCGTCGGCCCGAAGCTCGCGGCGCGGATCGTCAACGAATTGAAAGGCAAAATCGGCGGGATTGCGCTGGGCACCCCCGGCGTGATCGCGGTTGGTGGGGCTGCGCAGGATGCGGTGTCGGCGCTCATCAACCTGGGCTTCCGACCTGCAGAGGCGAGCGTTGCCGTGGCGAAAGCCGACGAGGAACTGGGCAGCGGTGCCGGGCTCGACGCGCTCGTGCGGGTGGCATTGAAAAAGGTGGCGCGGTGATCATGGCCAAAAGTCGGCATGCTGAAACTGTCATCGCGATCCCGATACCGCTCGACAATTCTGCGCAGATCACTATGCTATTCCTATGTCACAATTGAATGTTTCCGTCCCGCCTGCGCTCAAGAGCTGGGTAGACATGCGTGTCGCCGAAGGGCGATACAGCAGCGCGAGCGACTATGTGCGCGATCTTGTCCGACGCGATCAGGACAGCGCCGAGAACGAGACTCGCTGGCTGCGCGGTTTGATCGAAGAGGGGCTTGCATCGGGCATGATCGACGAAGAGCCCGAAGCCATTATCGAAAGCATTATTGCCGAACGTCACGCGCGGCGTGGCTGAAATCAGGCTCAGCCCGACGGCGCGCGCCGATCTGGCCAGCATCGATGACTATAGCGCGGAACAATTTGGCGATGACGTGGCCGATGTCTATTCGCGTGGCTTTCACGAGGTTTTCGACCTGCTGCGCCGTCACCCCATGGCTGGCGCGGAAAAGCGCGAATTGGGCAATGCCGTCCGCTGCTTCGTTCACCGGCAGCACCGGGTTTTCTATCGCGTGGACGGCGACGTCGTCCTGATCATTCGCATCATCCACCACGCGCAAAACGCACAACGGGCGTTGAGGAAGGTGGCGCGGTGACTCCCGCTCTGTTTGGTGCCTTACTTGGGGCAATAGCTGCGGGCTTAATTCGCCTAATTGATGATGTTTTCGAGCGCCGTCGTCGACGCGAAAGTACGCTCGTGGCAATTGCTGCGGAAGTTCGTACCATTTGTGATTTGATACGACACCAAGAATACTTAGACGCAGTACAAGAGCAGACAGCTCTTATTCGCGCCGGAAGTTGGTCAGGAGAACAGTATGTTATCGACATACGAGCCAATTATTTTTCGGTATATGAATCGCTGTCAGGTGAGCTTGGATTGCTCAAACCTCATGACATAACAAAGATCGTGTCGTTCTATTCATATTGCAAATCAGCGATTGATAGCACTCGTCCGGACGGCCCGATGTCAAAGGGAGCAATAGCAAAAGATGTTCAGGGGAACCTTGTTTCGCTCGAAGGAACGCTTTCCGCCGTTCTGATACTAGGGGACGACATTTTGAGTCGCACTAGAATGCCATTGCCGCCAGCATTGCCACAATGACCGACCCCCTCCTCTCCGCGACCCGTCGCCCCGAAGACATTGACGCCGCCTTGCGTCCCAAAACGCTCGACGAATTCGTCGGGCAGAAAGCCGCACGGGAAAATCTGCGCATCTTTATCGCGGCGGCCAAGGCACGCGGCGATGCGCTGGACCATGTCCTGTTTTTCGGGCCTCCCGGTCTCGGCAAAACCACGCTCGCGCAGATCATTGCGCGCGAGCTTGGCGTGGGGTTCCGCGCCACATCCGGCCCGGTCATTGCCAAGTCGGGCGATCTTGCTGCGCTGCTCACCAATCTCGAGGATGGCGACGTCCTGTTCATTGACGAGATTCACCGGCTTGCCCCTGCGGTTGAGGAAATCCTCTATCCGGCGATGGAGGACCGCGCGCTTGACCTGATGATCGGCGAAGGGCCGTCGGCGCGGTCGGTGCGGATTGATCTGCCCAAATTCACGCTGGTCGGCGCGACGACGCGGCAGGGCCTGCTGACCACCCCGCTTCGTGACCGCTTCGGCATTCCGGTGCGGCTGCATTTCTATACCGTCGATGAACTCGAAAAAGTCGTCACCCGCGCCGCTGCCCTGCTCGATCTCGACATTGCGCCCGACGGTGCTGCCGAAGTCGCCAAGCGTAGCCGTGGCACCCCGCGCATTGCCGGACGCCTGCTGCGCCGTGTCCGCGATTTCGCCAATGTCGCGGGCGATGCGACGGTGACACGCAAGATCGCCGATGCCGCGCTGACCCGCCTCGAGGTGGACGGCATGGGCCTCGACGCGATGGATCGGCGCTACCTGACGATGATCGCCGACATTTACAAAGGCGGCCCGGTCGGCGTCGAAACACTCGCGGCGGGCCTGTCCGAACCGCGCGACACAATCGAGGAAGTGATCGAGCCTTATCTTATTCAGCTTGGTCTCGTCGCGCGGACGGCGCGGGGTCGCTGCCTGAATGCGGGGGGGTGGAAGCATCTGGGCCTGACCCCGCCGAGCGATGTTCAGGATGGTTTGTTTGATCAGTAACGTCGCGACGCGGCTCGAACCGCAACACCCGCTCGCTCCGCCGAACAACGAATCCGACGACGCCGAAACCCAGGATGAGAAAAATCCACGTTTCCGGCCCCATCCACGTCGAAAATGCTTTCGCCCCCGAAACCACACTGTCAACGCCGCCGCGAAAACCATCCTGGCTCGGCGTCAACGGCTTTTCATCCTGCCCGGTAAAGATCAGTGCCTCTTCTGAAGGCGGCGGGACCGTTGCGTTATTGGCCTCAATCCCCGCAAAACTGCCATTATCGACGTCTTCGGCAGCCATCGCGGGTGGCGCGCACGCAACCAAGGCGGTCGCCAGCGCGGCGAAGCGGATTGTCGGGTTCCCCATCACTGGCCACCTATCCGCTTCTGGCGCGGGCCGGTCAATGCGGCGGTTCGGTCGGGCAAACTGTTGTAATAAGCAGTCGAACGGGGATTCCCTCAACTCGTCGCACGCCCTAAGGCAGCGCGACAGGGTTAATTCAGGTTCGAACCCGCACACGGAGACACAATGAACAGCCTCGCAACCACCACCGACGCCGCGATGATGTCGCCGATCGCCTTGTTCGTTCAGGCCGACATTGTTGTAAAAGGCGTGATCATCGCGCTGTTGCTGGCGAGCATCTGGACATGGACAATCATCATCAGCCAATGGCTTTCGCTCGGCAAGACCGCGCGTGACAGCGACGCTTTCGAACGCGAATTCACCAAAGCCGACGATGTCGAGGATTTCGCGCGCAGCCATCAGGCATCAAAAGTGCCGAGCGCGCAGATATTTCAGGCCGGGTTCGCCGAATGGCGCGCGTCGACCAAGACATCACCAATCGACAAGGACGCGACACGGTCGCGGCTATCCACGGTATTGTCATCCACCATTGCGAGCGAAATCGACCGCCTGTCGGACCGGCTGAATGTCCTCGCGACCGTCGGCGCGGTGGCCCCCTTTGTCGGCCTGTTCGGCACAGTCTGGGGCATCATGCGCAGCTTTACCGGCATTGCGCAGGCGCAGAATACGTCGCTTGCGGTGGTCGCGCCGGGGATTGCCGAGGCCTTGTTTGCCACCGCGCTCGGCCTGTTCGCCGCGATCCCTGCGGTCATTGCCTATAACCGCTTTGGCCACCGGCTGAACCGGCTCGAGGCGAAACTCGGGCGGTTTGCCGACGGGTTCCACACGACGCTCAGCCGCGAACTGGATCGCGCCTCTTGACCATCCCTCTCCCCTCCCAACGTGCGCGCCACCGCCGCGCGCCGATGGCGGACATTAACGTCACACCAATGGTCGATGTCATGCTCGTGCTGCTGATCATCTTCATGGTCACGGCGCCGCTGCTGACGGCGGGCGTGCCGGTGAACCTGCCCGATGCGCGGGCAAAGCCACTCGATCAGGACGCCAAGCCGGTAGCGATTTCGCTCGATGCCGATGGCCGGATATTCGTGGGCGAGGCCGAGATTCAGACGTCCGACCTGCCAAATATGCTGACACGGCTTGCCGCACGCGGTGGCGACAAACCCCCCCAGATATTTCTGCGCGCCGACAAGGGGCTCGATTATGGTCGTGTGATGGCGGTGATGGGCGAACTCAACCGCGCGGGTCTTAACCGCGTTGCGCTCGTCGCCGTGGGTCAGGACGGCCCGTGATGCAGCGCGCCGAACGGACCGGCCTTGGTATTTCGCTCGCGGGGCATGTGGCGGTGTTCGGGGCGCTGTCGCTCGGGCTGTTTGCGGCGACCCGGCCGATGATCCCGACGACGCAGCCGATCGATGTGCAGATCGTCGATCAAGTTGGTCTGACTGATACCGCGCCCGAACCACCCAAGGTCGAACCCGCACAAAGCGTCGCGCCTGAAATCGGCACACCCGAAGAAGCGACAGCGACGCCACCCGATCCGGCACCGGCACCCCCTGCACCAGTCCAGCGCGACGCCGTCGCCCCGCTGAAACCTGCACCAACACCGAAACCTGCCGCCAAGGCAGTTACGAAACCCGCCCCGGCAAAGCCCGCTGTCAAACCATCGGTGGCTCCTGCGCGCGGATCGAAGCTGGGCAGTGATTTCCTGAAAGGTGTTTCCGACCGACCCTCGGCAAGCACAGCGCAGACGCCGCGCGCCGCTGCGGTTGGTCCGGCGCAACTCGCTGGCCTCGCTGCTGCAATCCGGCGTCAGGTTCAACCCTGTGCAGACCGGATCGCGACGCCCGGCCCCGGAGCGGAGCGGATCACGACCAAGATCAACCTGCGCATCAACCGCGATGGCAGTTTTGCCGCCAATCCGAGCGTAGTCAGTCAGGTCACTGACGAAGACAATGCCCGCTATGGCGGCCGCGTCGGGGAACTGGCGAAGGCGGCATTCGTTCAATGTTCACCATTCGAGCTTCCGGCCGAGCTGTATGATGGCTGGAAGAACATCAATTTGAACTATAAACTGCCCGGCTAGATTTGAGGATATGCGTTTGAAAATTCGTCGATTTTTGTCGATACTGCTGCTGGCGCTGCCCGGTTTGGCTGCCGCGCAGGCGCCCGCGCCGCCGCCGCCATCGGGCAGCCCGATCGAAGTCGATGTCGTCGGCGGGACCACGGCCGATGTCGTCATCGCTGTGCCCGTGATGCCTACACCGCAAATGGTCACGACCGAAGCGGGATCGACCGAAGCGCTCGGTCGGCAAGTTGCCGAAGTCATTGCATCGGACTTGCGCGGCTCGGGCCTGTTCAAGCCACTCGGCCCCGGCGGCATTGGCGCGGTCAGCTTTCCCGAAGTCACGGCGCCCGCGTTTGAGCGATGGGGCAATGCCGCAGCACTCGTTCAGGGGTTTGTGAAAGCAAACGGCGACGGACAACTCACTGTCGGTTGCTATCTTTATGACGTCGCACTCAAATCCGAACTGACGCGCAAAGGCTTCGTCATTGCGGCGCGCGACTGGCGGCGGGCCGCGCATAAATGTGCCGACGCGATCTATGGCCGCCTGTCGGGCGAGAGCCCGTTTTTCGACAGCCGCGTTGCCTATATTGCCGAGACCGGTCCCAAGGAAAATCGAGTCAAGCGCCTCGCCATCATGGATTCGGATGGCGCGAACTACCGCTTCCTGACCAATGGTCAGAACATCGTTCTGACGCCGCGTTTCTCGCCCGACTACAAATCGATCGTCTATCTGAGCTATGCCGGAAAGCGTCCGCGCATCTATGTTTATGACATCGGCAGCGGCAAGCAGCGGATGGTGACCGAAGGCGGCTCTGCGGCTTTTGCCCCGCGCTGGTCGCCCGATGGCCGGACGATCCTCTATTCGATGGCAATTGCGGGCAATACCGACATTTACGCGATCCCCGCGAGCGGTGGCACCCCGCGCCGCCTGACCAATTCACCCGGCATCAATGTGGGCGGGAGCTTTTCCCCTAACGGCCAGCGGATTGTCTTTGAAAGCGACCGCTCGGGCTCACAGCAGCTATACGTCATGAACGCCGACGGATCGAATCAGCAGCGGATCAGCTTTGGCGGCGGACGCCACGCTACCCCCGAATGGTCGCCGCGCGGTGACCTGATCGCCTTTACCAAGATTGCGGGCAATTTTCGCGTCGGCGTCATGAACCCGTCGGGCGGCGGCGAACGCTTGCTGACGAATAGCTGGCAGGATGAAGCACCGACATGGTCACCCAATGGTCGCGTCATCCAGTTTTTCCGAACCACCCAGGGGCGCGGCGGCAAATCGTCGCTGTGGCAAGTCGATCTGACCGGCGTTAACGAACGCCGCCTGCCCATCCCTGCCTCTGTCGGCGGATCGGACCCGACTTGGGGCCCGCTTCTCCCGTAATTACGTAAGGAAAGGACCATAATGATGCGTTCCACCACGACCCTAATGATTGCCGCTTCGCTGCTTGCGCTCGTCGCTTGTGCGAAAAAACCGCCAAAGGAGTTGCCGCCCGCGCCGGTCGATTCGACCGGACCGGTGACGACTGACAGCAGCAGCGGCACCGTCGTCCCCGGCAGTCAGGAGGACTTTGTCGCAACCGTATCTTCGGACCGGATCTTCTTCGACACCGACGCATCGGACGTCGACGGCCCCGATCAAGCCACGCTGCAATCGCAAGCAACATGGCTGAGCAAATATGCCGAAAAGCGGATCACGGTCGAAGGACATGCCGACGAACGCGGCACCCGCGAGTATAATCTGGCGCTGGGCGAACGTCGCGCCAATGCGACCAAAAATGCGCTCGTCGGGCTTGGCGTCTCGACCGCGCGGATTACAACGGTCAGCTATGGCAAGGAACGCCCTGATGCGACGGGGTCAGACGAAGAAGCTTTTGCAAAGAACCGGCGCGCGGTGACGGTCACCGTGCAATAGGTCGCCAAAAGTTACACAGTAGTTACACCTAGGATTCGCTTGCGTTGGCTATAAAACCGATATAAATATGACATCATATTTATGGAGGGTGGTATGGACGAACAGGGAAATTTCGGTGCACTGAATTCAAGTCGCGAAAGCGTGGCGTCGACATCGGAGGGCTATGTGATGCTGCTCATTCTCGTCGGTATGATTGCGCTTGGCATTTTCGGAACAACAATCGGAACCGATGGCATTGTTCTCGTTATCATCGCGGCGATTGCCTTTACGATGATCCTGAGCGGCTTTTACATGCTCCAGCCCAACCAGGCGGCCGCAATTACGTTATTCGGCAGTTACAAGGGAACCGACCGCAAGACCGGGCTGCGCTGGCTGCTCCCCTGGTATGGCTGCAAGAAAATTTCGGCCCGCGCCAACAACCTGATTTCGGAAAAGATCAAGGTGGACGACCTGCGCGGCAACCCGATCGAGATGGCGGCGCAAGTCGTCTGGCGCGTCACCGACACAGCACAGGCGCTGTTCGACGTCGATGATTACAAAGCGTTCGTGATGGTCCAGATCGAGGCGGCGGTGCGCACAATCGGCTCACGCTACCCCTATGACGATTTCGAACATCAGGAAATCACGTTGCGCGGCAACCATGATCAGGTCGGAGCGGCATTGCGCGCCGAGCTGATGGCGCGGCTTGCCGTTGCCGGGATCACTGTGGACGAATGCGGCTTCACGCATCTTGCCTATGCGCAAGAAATTGCCGGGGCCATGTTGAGGCGGCAACAGGCCGAAGCCGTGGTTGCAGCGCGAAAAACGCTGGTCGAAGGGGCGGTGGGCATGGTCGAAATGGCGCTGACGATGCTGTCCGAAAAGAAAGTCGTCGAACTGGACGACGAGCGCCGCGCGGCAATGGTCAGCAACCTCATGGTGGTCCTGTGTGGTGAGCGCGAAACGCAGCCGATCGTCAACACGGGTTCGCTTTACCAATAGTATGGCCGAGCGACGGGCCTTTCCCCTGCGCCTCGACCCAGCGCTCCACGCGGCCATCGAGCGCGCCGCGGCGGGCGATTTGCGCAGTGTGAATGCACAGATCGAATATCTGTTGCGCGAGGCGTTGGCGCGGCGTGGGGTGAAGGTTTCGGTGAGCGACATGCCCAAGCGGGGGCGACCACTGCAAAAGAAAGGATGATGATATGAATGACCCCTGGTTCACATGGTATCGCGGCAAAGGAAAGTTCGATATTTCGCCGCGCGGCGTAATGGGTTGGCTATCAACTCTTGTGTTTGCGCTTTTGCTCATCGGCATGGCGATGACAGTCGAGTTTTACGTTCGCGTCCAACCTTGGACGACAATTGCGCATATCACTCTGTCACTCGTCGCGGTTTTCGCGTTCGTGCGCTTTGCCATGGCCCGCGCCGAAGTCATCAACGTCGACGAAATTGCCCGTGACCTCAAAGAACTTAAGGACTGGAAAGCGCGAAGGAAGCGTTAATTCAGCGCTTCGTCAAGCAACCGCGCCAACCGCAGCCCCCCCCGCAAAATCTGGTCACGGACAGTCGGCACAAGCGCCGCGATCTTCGCATCGTCAAGCGTTGCGCGCGCGGGCACGGGATCGCATGGATCGCCGATAGCCGTCGCATAGGCAACATCGCGCGACACTGTCCAGCTTTCGCGGCTCCAGTCGGTCACGCTGCCGTCGGCCATACCGGGTTTTGCCGCCTGTATCAGCCCTTTCGGCCCCGCCGGTGGCGTCGTGATTGCGCGTTCGGCAAGATAGCCATCCCAGACGCTGTGCAGGTTCGTGCGCGCGCCGGCAAACATGCCGTAGCTGGCTTTCAGATCATTGCCACCGCGGTCGCTTTTGTCGCCTGCGTGGAGCGGCATGTGCAAATCGCCGACAAAATGCGCGAGGAACGCCAGCGCCATCAGCCGCTCGCGTTTGGGCAGCTTGGTGTCAGCGAGCAATTTCGCGTTGCGGGTAATCTGCGCGGAGACACAATTGCCGTCCTTGCAGGCATCCTTCAGGTCGAAAGGCTTGCAGATGTCGACATTTTGGTAATGCCAGCTGTTCGCATAGCTGTAGCGATCACGATACTGCTTGATACAGTCGGGCCAGTAAGCGGCGAGCGCCAGCGTTGTCGTGGGACATTCGGGCGTGTCGAGCGCGGGGCCACTTCGCAGAAGCTGGCGGATTTTTGCGCGCGTCGCTGGCTTGACTTGCAGCATGGCCACGTCGGCAACGGTGTAATGGCCATATTCCCACCAGGCGAAAGCGGGCGATGGCGTCAGCAACAGGCAGAGGATGGCGACAAGTCGATTTATCATGGCCGCGCTTTAGCAACCTTACATTACAAACAGAACAGTCCTAAACGCGGCAAAAATCGACAGGAGCTCGACCCGCCTTATGCCCACGCTTGTCCTGATCCGCCACGGCCAATCGACCTGGAACCTTGAAAACCGCTTCACCGGATGGTGGGACGTCGACCTGACCGACAAGGGCGTGGGCGAAGCACGCGCGGCGGGCGAATTGCTGGCGGCCAAGGGCATGGATTTCGATATGTGCTTCACGTCATTGCAATCGCGGGCAATCAAGACACTTAATCTGGCGCTCGAAGCGATGGGGCGGCTGTGGCTCCCGGTCGAAAAAGACTGGCGGCTGAACGAGCGGCACTATGGCGGGCTGACGGGGCTCGACAAAGCCGAGACGGCGGCCAAGCATGGCAATGACCAGGTCAAGATCTGGCGGCGCAGCTTCGATACGCCGCCGCCGCCACTGGAGCCGGGCAGCGCGTTCGATCTGTCGGACGACCGGCGCTATGCGGGGATTGCGATCCCCAATACCGAAAGCCTGAAAGACACAATCGCGCGGGTGTTGCCCTATTGGGAGGCACGGATTGCGCCCGAACTGCGCGCCGGAAAGCGCGTCGTCATTTCAGCACATGGCAATTCGTTGCGCGCGCTGGTCAAGCATCTGTCGGGCATTTCGGATGCGGATATCACGGGGCTGGAAATCCCGACCGGCCAGCCGATTGTCTATGATCTGAACGACGACCTGTCGGCGCGCGAACGCTATTATCTCAGCGAGCGCTGAGCCGCTTTCGCCGCATACATATCCGCATCGGCGCGCGCGAGGATGGCATCGACGCCATCGTCCTTGCGGATCATCGTAAGGCCAATCGACAGGCCAACAGCAAGCTGCCGCGCCCCAAGATCGAGCGGTTCACCCGCAAGGACGGCAACCAGCGATGCGGCCTTTGCGACAGCCTGGTCTTCATCGAGATGGTCGAGCAGCAACCCGAATTCATCGCCACCGATTCGCGCCACGACGTCGGTCGCACGCAGCTCGCGTTTCAGAACAGCGGCCACATGGATCAGCGCTGCATCGCCTGCCTGATGGCCATGCGCGTCGTTGATTGCCTTTAGCGCGTTGACGTCGACAAACATGACGGCGGCAGGCGTGCTGTATCGCGCAACATGCCGCGAGACGCGATCCACTTCGCGAACGAAGACACGGCGATTGGGCAGCGGGGTCAGCGTATCGCTGTCGGCGAGGCGCTCAAGTTCGGCCACGCGCGCGCGCATTTCGTCGAGCGCGGCGCGCAGTCCTTCATTTTCCGCCAGAAGCTGGGCCATGGCCGCCCGGCTCTGTGAATCAGTGATGTCGTTGAGCACCGTAAAGTCCCTTTATCGGTCCTATACCCTAAGCCAAACCAACCGCCAAATCCGTATCGTTAACGCAGATAAGAAAACGGCGGCTCCCGTAAGGGAACCGCCGATTTATAAAACCGATATGGATACGGTTTAGCGCTTCGAGAACTGGAAGCTCTTGCGTGCTTTTGCCTTGCCGTATTTCTTACGCTCGACGGCGCGGCTGTCGCGGGTCAGGAACCCGGCGGCCTTGACCGGTGCGCGCAGGATCGGCTCGAACCTCGTCAGTGCCTGCGAAATACCGTGACGGACGGCACCGGCCTGACCCGAAAGGCCACCGCCCTTGACGGTGCAGACGACATCGTAGCCACCGACACGGTCGGCAACTTCGAACGCTTGGCTGATCACGAGACGCAGCGTGGGACGGGCGAAGTAGATTTCCTGATCACGGCCATTGACGATGATCTTGCCGCTGCCGGGCTTGATCCAGACGCGGGCCACGGCATCCTTGCGGCGGCCGGTGGCATAAGCACGGCCCTGCGCATCGATGATCGCTTCGCGAAGCGGCATCGGCTCGCGGACCGGCTCGTTCGAAACGGGTGCCGCGATATGGTCTTCGCTTTCGGAAACCGGCGCGGCGGGCGCATCGGCAACGACGGGCACGGGAGCACCGGTCAGTGCGGCCAGATCGGCGAGCGACTGGCGGTTATCGGATGTTTCGGCCATTATGCGCCCACCTTGTTCTTGCGGTTCATGCTCGCAATATCGAGCACTTCGGGCGTTTGCCCCGTGTGCGGATGTTCGGTGCCCTTGTAGATGCGCAGCGCGCGCATCTGGTCACGACCGAGCGGGCCACGCGGAATCATCCGCTCGACAGCCTTTTCGAGCACGCGCTCGGGGAACTTGCCGTCGAGGATCTTCGCCGGTGTCGTTTCCTTGATGCCGCCGGGGTGGCCGGTATGCTTGTAATAGATTTTGTCGGTCATCTTCTTGCCGGTAAAGCGAACCTTTTCGGCATTGATGATGATGACATTGTCACCACAATCGACGTGCGGGGTATAGCTCGGCTTGTGCTTGCCGCGCAGGATATTGGCGACAATCGTGGCAACACGGCCAACGACCAGTCCGTCAGCATCGATCAGATGCCATTTCTTTTCCACGTCAAACGGCTTTACCGCTTTCGTGGTCTTCATCAGCGCCTTCATGGGGCCAACCCTCTATAACGAAACGCGCCGCCCCGGATGCGGAGCGGCGTCGATGCGTGGCTAGTGCAGCGATTGACTCAATAAGTCAAGCAAAGTGCGGCTTTCCTGACGGGTATTTGAATACCGGTCAGGATTTCAATCGGACAAACAACGCGGCTATTATAGAAATTTAACGCCGGTCATATCTTCGGAGAGCGCCCATAGCTTTGCGGCCAGCGCACTATCAGTAATGTGCGGGCGCACCCCGCTATACGACGACATTCCCTCGACCCACGGTCTGGCGATGTCGCAATCCTCGCAATAGACGCCACCCTTGCCATCGAGCATCGGCGACGTGGCGCACCAGACGCTGGTCGCCGCGCCCTGCTCGGTCGTCTTGAAAATGTCGATCAGGCTGCCGTCGGGCTTGTACCAGCCCATCGCGATCTGTTCGTCCATCGTCAGATAGCGCTGAAGCGGTGTTTTGATGCCGCCGGGATGGACCGAAAAGGCACGGATGCCGAGGGGTGTACCCATGTTATCGAGGTGCAGCGCAAACAAAGCATTGGCCGATTTCGCCTGTCCATAGGCCGTCCACTTGTCATAGTCGCGACGCTCGAAATTGACATCGTCGAGGTCGAGGCCGTTGCGCGCATGGCCAATCGACGACAGCGCAACCGCGCGCGCGCCGGTGCCTGCCGCCTTGAGCAGCGGCCACAGCCGCGCGGTCATCTGAAAATGGCCGAGGTGGTTGGTCGCAAACTGGCTTTCATAACCGCGCGCGTCGCGGGTCAGCGGGTTTGCCATGATCGCGGCATTGTTGATCAGGATGTCGATCTTTGCGGTGTGTGTCGCGACATCGCGCGCAAACGCATCGATCGAAGCGGGATCAGACAGATCAAGCGTCAGGATCGTCACGCCATCGATCCCCCCCAGTTCCGCTGCTGCCACCTCCGGCCGCCGCGCGCCGACGATCACGGTCGCGCCGGCCCCCGCCAGTGCGCGGACAGTTTCGAGGCCAAGCCCCGAATAGCCACCAGTGACGAGCGCGGTCTTCCCCGACAGATCGATGCCGGCAATGACGTCGGCCGCGGTGGAGCGCATGCCGAATCCACTGCCGACGGCTGCCTGGTCGGTCATGTCCGTGCCCTTCCGATCGAATGCGCGCCCCAGGCAATGCTTGCCACCAGCAGCGCGCCCACCGCCTGATGCAACACGGCAAGCGTGATATTCACGCCTGTCATAACCGTCGCAATGCCGAGGATGACTTGCAACCCGAACGTTGAATGGATTGCAACCGACGCGCCCCGGTCCCCGGCGCGTTTGGCGGCACGGGCAATCACGAGCAGTGCCGCAACGGCGACCCACGCCCACCAGCGATGGATGAAGTGCACCAGATAAGGATCGCTCGTAAACGCATGCAGTGTCCCCTGCAACCAATCGATCCCGGTCGGCAGGAAGCTGTCGCTCATCATTGGCCAGTTCTGCGTCACTTTGCCCGCGCGCATCCCCGCGACCCAAGCGCCGTAAAGCAGCTGGACATAAACAATCGCACCGACGGCAACTGCGGTGCCGGTCAACCGCGCGGGCCGCGCCGCCGGATCTCTGCTCAATGCCAACAGGTCGCGCGCCGTCCAGACGAGTGCCGCAAGAATCGTCAGTGCCAGCAGCAAATGGATCGCAAGGCGGAAATGGCTGACCGAGACGCCCGCCATCAGTCCCGACGTGACCATCCACCAGCCGATCGCCCCCTGCAAACCGCCGAGCATCAGCAGCGGCACCAGACGCGATTTATACCCCACCGGAATAACGCCACGCACCCAATACCAGGCAAGCGGCAGGGCAAAAGCAAGCCCGATGACGCGCCCCAGCAAGCGGTGCACCCATTCCCAGAAGAAAATAAACTTGAATTGCGCCAGCGTCATATCGGCGTTCATCGCGGCATATTGCGGTATCTTTTTATAAGCGTCGAACGCGACCTGCCACGCGGCATCAGTCAAGGGCGGGATCGCGCCAGTCACCGGTTTCCACTCGGTAATCGACAGGCCCGATTCGGTCA
>JAYWFN010000027.1:0-14640 GCA_043778785.1 Sphingomonas sp.
CCCTCTGGGGAGAGGGTCGGGGAGAGGGGCAGTCTGCAACGACCGGTGATCGCTTCGGTCAACGGACACCCCCTCTCCCAACCCTCTCCCCGGCGGGGAGAGGACTAGAATTGATGATCGTCGGCGCGCTGCCCGATGTCGTCGAAGACCAGTTCCTCCGCCTGTTCGACGAGCTCGGTATCGGCCCCGTCCATTGCCTCCCCGCCCGCCGCGCGGCCGATCTGCCGCCGGTCGGACCGAACACGCGCTTCCTCCTCGCCCAGCCCTTTCTCGGCGAAACCGCGCGCGCGCTCGAAGATCGCGGGGCTGTCCGCCTCGACGCACTCTTCCCCTTCGGTGCCGAAGGAACGACCAACTGGCTTCACGCAGCGGCCAAGGCATTCGGCATCGACGAAATGCACTTCCGCCAGGTTATCGCCCCCGGTCGTGCCCGCGCCAAACAAGCCATCGCGCATTGTGCCGAACGCCTTGGCGGCAAGAGCATTTTCTTCCTGCCCGACTCGCAATTGGAAATCCCGCTCGCGCGCTTCCTCGCGACCGAACTCGGCATGGTCCCCATCGAAGTCGGCACGCCTTATCTTCACCGCAAACACCTGTCGCAGGAACTGGCGCTGCTCCCAACCGAAACAGTGATCAGCGAAGGGCAGGACGTCGACCGCCAGCTCGACCGCGTTCGCGCCGCCAAGCCCGATCTCACCGTCTGCGGCCTCGGCCTTGCCAATCCTCTCGAGGCCGAAGGGCTGACGACCAAATGGGCGATCGAACTCGTCTTTTCGCCGATCCACGGTTTTGAACAGGCCGGTGATCTTGCCGAACTGTTCGCCCGGCCCCTGCGCCGCCGCGATATATTGCGCGTCTGATGCAACTGACCGTCTGGACCTATGAAGGCCCACCGCATGTCGGGGCCATGCGGATCGCAACCGCGATGACCGGCGTGCATTATGTTCTCCACGCGCCGCAGGGCGACACTTATGCTGACCTTCTGTTCACGATGATCGAGCGCCGCAACAAGCGGCCGCCTGTCACCTACACGACCTTTCAGGCACGCGACCTTGGCAAGGATACCGCCGAACTGTTCCAGAAAGCCGCGCGCGACGCTTATGAACGCTATCAGCCGCAAGCGATGCTCGTCGGCGCGTCGTGCACCGCCGAACTGATCCAGGACGATCCCGGTGGCCTGATCGATGCGATGCGCTTGCCGATCCCGGTCGTCGCGCTCGAATTGCCCAGCTATCAGCGCAAGGAAAACTGGGGCGCGGCGGAAACATTCTACCAGCTTGTCCGCGCGCTTGCTGACAAGAACATCGTCCGCAACCGCCACCTCCGCCCGCGCGCCAATCTGCTCGGGCCAACGGCGCTGGGCTTCCGCCACCGCGACGACATCATCGAAGTCGTGAAGCTGCTCGAGCAGCTAGGTGTTGATGTGAACGTCATTGCGCCTTTGGACGCCAGCCCCGCCGACCTCGCACGGTTGGGCGATGCCGACATCAACGTGCTGATGTATCCCGAAATTGCTGATACCGCCGTGCGCTGGCTCGAAAAGACGTTCGGGCAAACCACGATCCGCACCGTCCCAATTGGTCACGGCGCGACGCGCGATTTCTTGCGTGAAGTCGCCGCCGCTACCGGCATCGACGCGACGGCCGCGCTCGCCGCCGACCCGTCGCGCCTCCCTTGGTACAGCCGCTCGGTCGATTCGACCTACCTGACCGCCAAACGCGTTTTCATTTTCGGTGACGCAACGCACGCCATTGCTGCGGCCCGCGTCGCCCGCGACGAACTCGGCTTCAACGTCGTCGGCCTCGGCTGTTATAACCGCGAATTCGCGCGTGACATGCGCGATGCGGCCAAATTCTATGACCTAGAGCCGTTGATCACCGACGATTATCTCGAAGTCGAAGCGGCGATCGAAGCATTGTCGCCCGAACTCGTGCTGGGCAGCCAGATGGAGCGCCACATCGCCAAGCGCTTCCGCATCCCCTGCGCGGTGATTTCGGCCCCCGTCCATGTCCAGGACTTCCCCGCGCGCCACTCCCCCCAAATGGGCTGGGAAGGCGCGAATGTGTTGTTCGACAGCTGGGTCCACCCGCTGACGATGGGGCTGGAGGAACATCTGCTGACGATGTTCCGCGATGATTTTGAATTTAGCGATTCCAACGGGTCTTCGCATCTTGGTTCGCATTCCCCGGCCCCGTTCGTCCCGAGCGCAGTCGAGGGACTGGCATTCGCGAAAACAGGTGTCTCGACTGCGCTCGACACGAACGGCGTGTGGGCAGACGAGGCCGAACTCGAACTTAAAAAAATCCCGTTCTTCGTGCGCGGAAAAGCGCGGCGCAACACGGAAAGCTATGCCGCCGAACGCGGGCTGGCCACGATCACGCGCGACACGCTTTATGACGCAAAGGCGCATTATGCACGGTAGTCTGGCCCCCAAAGTGCGCGTCGTCATTGTGACACTCGACAATCATCTCTCGGGCGCTGCCGAACGCGCCGCCGCGCAATTGGCGCGCGAAGGATCGGGGATCAGCATCGCGTTTCACGCAGCTGCCGATTGGGACCGCAACCCCGCCAGCCTCGCGCGCTGCCATGACGACATTGCATCGGGCGACATCATCATTGCGACGATGCTCTTCCTCGAAGACCATATCAAAGCCGTGATGCCGGCGTTGACGGCGCGCCGCGAAAGCTGCGATGCGATGCTCGGCATCATGTCGGCCAGCGACGTCGTCAAACTCACTCGCCTCGGTGATTACCGGATGGACAAGCCCGCGAGCGGCCCGATGGCGCTGCTCAAAAAGCTCCGTGGCTCGGCCAAGCCCGGCCAATCGGGCGGCGCGGGGCAGATGAAGATGCTGCGCCGCCTGCCCAAAATCCTGCGCTTCATCCCCGGCGCCGCGCAGGACGTCCGCGCTTATTTCCTGACGCTGCAATATTGGCTCGCCGGATCGGACGATAACGTCGTCAACATGGTTCGCGCGCTGGTCGATCGCTATGCCGATGGCGAGCGCCGCGATCTGCGCGGTACGATGAAGCCCGCCCAGCCCATCGAATATCCCGAACTCGGTGTGTATCATCCCGCGTTGCCCGAGCGGATGACCGAAAATCTCAGCCGTCTTGCCCGCAAGGGCAAGGCGGGCACCGTCGGCCTGCTGATGCTGCGCTCCTATATCCTCGGTCGCGACAGCGCGCATTATGATGGCGTCATTGCGGCGATGGAAGCGCGCGGGCTGAACGTGATCCCCGCGTTCGCCAGTGGTCTCGACAGCCGCCCCGCCATCGAAGCCTTCTTCATGAAAGAAGGTGTGGCGACAGTCGATGCGGTCGTTTCGCTGACCGGCTTCTCGCTGGTCGGTGGCCCTGCGTATAACGATGCAAAAGCCGCCGAGGACATGCTCGCCGCGCTCGACGTGCCCTATGTCTCGGCGCATCCGCTCGAATTCCAGACGCTCGAGCAATGGGGCGCGGGGCGCAGTGGCCTCCTCGCGCTCGAAGCAACAATGATGGTCGCGATCCCCGAGCTTGACGGCGCGATCCTGCCCGCGACCTTTGGCGGTCGTTCGGACGGTTCGGGCGAGCCCTGCACCGGCTGCGCGCGCGGCTGCACGTTCCCCACCGGCGGCCTGATCCGCGAAATGCGCGCTTGCCCCGAGCGCGCCGAAGCGCTCGCGGCAAAAGTCGACAAGCTGGTCACGCTCCGCCGCTCCGAACGCGGCGACCGCAAGCTCGCACTTGTCCTGTTTAACTTCCCGCCAAACGCAGGTGCAACGGGAACGGCGGCTTATCTCGCGGTCTTCGAATCCGTCTTCGCCACGCTGACCCGCCTTCACGCCGAAGGCTATGACATCGAACTCCCCGCCAGCGTCGATGCGCTGCGCGATGCGCTCCTGAAAGGGAACGCCGAACGCTTTGGTTCGGACGCGAATGTCCACGTCCGCATCCCTGCCGACGATCATGTCCGCCGCGAGCCACACCTCCGCGAGATCGAAGCACAATGGGGGCCAGCGCCCGGCAAGGCGCAAGCCGACGGCAGCAGCATCCACATTTACGGCGTGCAATTCGGCAAAATCTTCATCGGCGTCCAGCCCAGCTTTGGCTATGAAGGCGATCCGATGCGGATGCTGTTCGAGGGCACGTTCACCCCGACGCACGCGTTCAGCGCTTTCTATCGCTACCTCCGCGAAGATTTCGCGGCCGATGCCGTCCTCCATTTCGGCACGCACGGCGCGCTCGAATTCATGCCCGGCAAGCAAGCGGGACTTTCGGCGAAATGCTGGCCCGAGCGGCTGATCGGCGATCTGCCCAATTTCTATCTTTATGCGTCGAACAACCCGTCCGAAGGGCTGATCGCCAAGCGGCGGTCGAGCGCCACGCTGATCAGCTATCTGACGCCCGCACTGACCGAAGCAGGCCTCTATGCCGGATTGACCGACCTCAAAATCCTGCTCGACCGCTATCGCAGTTCGCCCGATGGCGACGAGCGGGCAGCAATGACACCGATGATCGAAGAAGCTGCAGCGGCGCTTGATCTTATTCCTCCCCGGGACGGGGAGGGAGTTGGAGCGATGGGACTGCCCCCGGCAGTCGTAGATCGCGCGGGACGCGAACTAGCTCCAACTCACCGGAGAGTGGTGGAGGGGCAGTTCTCGCAAGTCGACGGTTTGGCGTGTGAAACTGCCCCTCCGTCAGCCCAAGCGGGCTGCCACCTCCCCGTGCCGGGGAGGAATATCGAGCACCTCGCCGCCCAGCTTTACGAACTCGAACAGACTTTGATCCCCGAAGGACTGCATGCAATCAACGAGGATGAACTCGGCGGCGTCATCCGCGCGCTTGATGCCAGGTTCATCCGCCCCGCCCCCGGCGGCGACCTGATCCGCAATCCCGACGTTCTGCCTACCGGGCGCAATATCCACGGCTTCGATCCCTTCCGCATCCCCAGCCGTTTCGCGATGCAGGATGGCGGCGCGCAAGCCGAAGCGCTGATCGCCCGTCATGTTGCCGACACCGGCAGCGCCCCGACGACGCTGGCGATGGTCCTGTGGGGCACTGATAATCTCAAATCCGAAGGCGCACAGATTGCGCAAGCGCTCGCGCTGATCGGCGCGAGCCCGCGCTTCGACAGCTATGGTCGTCTGGCGGGCGCCGAACTGATCCCGCTCGAAACGCTTGGCCGCGCGCGCATCGACGTGATCGTCACGCTGTCGGGCATTTTCCGCGATCTGCTTCCGTTGCAGACGCGGATGCTCGCCGAAGCCGCCTTCCTTGCGGCCAGCGCCGAAGACGAACCGCTCGACCAAAACCACGTCCGCGCCAACAGCCTGATGCACCAGGCAAAGCATGGCTGCGACCTCGAAACCGCTGCCCTCCGCGTCTATTCGAATGCCGAAGGGGCTTATGGCGCCAACGTCAATCTGATGATCGACAATGGCGCATGGACCGACCCCGACGAACTCGCCAACGCTTTCGAAAGCCAGAAGGGCTATGCGTACGGGCGCAGCGGCATCGCGACACGCAACAAGCCGCTGTTCGAAAGCGCGCTCGCCACTGTCGAGCTGGCCTATCAAAATCTCGACTCAGTCGATCTCGGCGTCACCACCGTCGATCATTATGTCGACGGCCTTGGCGGGATCAGCCGCTCGGTCGCGCGCGCACGCGGCGAAACGATCCCCGCTTACATCGTCGATGCGACGCAAGGCACCGGCAGCAAAGTCCGCACCATCGGCGAACAAGTCGACCTCGAAACGCGGACGCGGATGCTCAATCCGGTCTGGTATGAAGGGATGCTGCGCCACGGCTTCGAAGGTGTCCGCAATATCGAAGCCTCGGTCACCAACACAATGGGCTGGTCCGCGACAACCGAAGGCGTCTCGCCCTGGATTTATCAGAAGATCAGCGAAACCTATGTGCTCGACGATGACATGCGCGAGCGCCTCTCTGCGCTGAACCCCAAATCGACAGCCCGGATGGCCAGCCGCTTGCTTGAAGCCAGCGACCGCAATTTCTGGGCCCCCGACGCCGCCACACTTGCTGCGCTCCACGCAGCATCCGACGCCATCGAAGATCGTTTAGAAGGAATAGCCGCATAATGGCATTGATGGACCCACCCCTTCGTTCGCGCCTCGACGGCGACGGCAGTGTTCAGGTCAAGCTCGACCCGGGCGACAAGATCGGCAATGCCAAGGTCATTGCAGTGTATGGCAAGGGCGGGATCGGCAAATCGACGACCTCGTCAAACCTGTCCGCCGCGCTGTCCTTGCTCGGCAAGCGCGTGCTCCAGATCGGCTGCGACCCGAAGCATGACAGCACCTTCACGCTAACCAAGAAGCTGATGCCGACCGTCATCGACGTCCTTGAAACCGTCGAATTCCATGCCGAAGAACTCCGTCCCGAAGATTATATGTTCGAAGGGTTCAACGGGGTCATGTGCGTCGAAGCGGGCGGCCCCCCGGCAGGCACCGGCTGCGGCGGCTATGTCGTCGGACAGACCGTAAAACTGCTCAAACAGCATCATCTGCTTGAGGAAACCGATGTCGTGATTTTCGACGTCCTCGGCGATGTCGTCTGCGGTGGCTTTGCCGCGCCGCTCCAGCATGCCGAACGCGCCGTCGTTGTCGCTGCCAATGATTTCGACAGCATCTTTGCCATGAACCGCATTGTCGCCGCGATCAAAGCCAAGTCGAAAAATTACGATGTGCGCATGGCCGGCGTCATCGCCAACCGCAGTGCCGCAACCGACGAAATCGACCGCTTCAACGCGGCGACGGGTCTGAAAACACTCGCGCATTTCCCCGATCTCGACGCGATCCGCCGCAGTCGCCTGAAAAAATGCACGATCTTCGAAATGGAAGACACGCCCGAAGTGGAGGCCGTGCGCAAGGAATATATGCGCCTTGCCGCCGTCCTGTGGGCAGGCACCGATCCGCTCGACGCGATGCCAATGAAGGACCGCGACATTTTCGAATTTCTGGGCTTCGAATGATGGCAACGACGGCCACCTATGACAGCTACCGCGACGGCCTCGAAACCTATTTTGACCGCACGGCGCGCGATGCGTGGGAGCGGCTGACCTCGGACGCGCAAGTCAGCGGTATCCGCGCCACCGTTCGCGCGGGGCGCGACAAAATGCGCGCGTCGATCCTCGATATGCTGCCCGCCGACATGACGGGGCTGCGGTTGCTCGATGCCGGCTGCGGCACCGGATCGCTCGCAGTCGAAGCGGCAATGCGCGGCGCTGAGGTCGTCGCCATCGACGTTGCAGCGGGCCTCGTCGACATCGCCCGCAAGCGCGCACCGGTCGGCCTGAAGATCGACTGGCGCAGCGGCGATATGCTCTCGCCCGATCTCGGCAGCTTCGATCATGTCGTCGCGATGGACTCACTGATCCACTATCGCGCGTTCGACATTGTTGACGTCATAACCGACCTTGCGGCACGGACACGCGGGTCGATCCTGTTCACGTTCGCGCCGAAAACGCCGCTTTTGACCGCGATGCACACCGCCGGGCTGCTTTTCCCCCGGTCAGACCGTGCCCCCGCAATCATCCCGGTCACCGAAAAGCTGCTCCGCAAGCTGCTTACCGACGCCATACCGCACAAGACCGTCGGTCGCTCGACACGCATTTCGGGCGGATTCTACACCAGTCAGGTGCTCGAAGTCGCATGAAGAACCCGATGCGCCCCGATATGTGGAACCGCCTTGGCACCAGCTTCCTGCCGTTTGCCGATGCCGCGAGCGCCGAACTGCCGCTTGGCCGCATCCTGCGCCTGTCGCTGTTTCAGGTGTCGGTCGGCATGTGCGCGGTGCTGCTCACCGGCACGCTCAACCGCGTGATGATCGTCGAGCTGAAAATGTCGGCCACGCTGGTCGCGCTGATGGTGTCGATCCCGCTGCTATTTGCCCCGCTGCGCGCGCTGATCGGGCACAAGTCGGATACGCACCGCTCGGTCCTCGGCTGGAAGCGCGTGCCCTATATCTGGTTCGGGACGCTGATGCAGTTCGGGGGCCTCGCCATCCTGCCGTTCGCGCTGCTGATCATGTCAGGCGGCGGCATGGGATCGCCGGTCGTCGGACAAATCGGGGCTGCGATCGGCTTTCTCCTCGTTGGCGCGGGGATGCACACCACGCAGACTGCAGGCCTCGCGCTCGCCACCGACCTTGCCACCCCCGAAAAAGCGCCGCGTGTCGTCGCGCTGCTTTATGTCATGCTGCTTGTCGGGATGATGATAAGCGCGCTCGTCATCGGCCGCTTGCTGGTGAATTTTACGCCGACACATCTCGTCCAGATCGTGCAGGGCGTCGCTGCACTGACCGCTATTCTCAACATTGTCGCGCTGTGGAAACAGGAAGCGCGCGATCCGCAACGCACGGCGATGGCCGCCGAGCATCCCGAATTCAGCACCGTATGGGCGACGTTCATCGCCGTGCCCGCAACGCGTCGCCTGCTGGTCGCCATCGGCCTCGGCGCGGCGGCGTTTGCGATGCAGGATGTCTTGCTTGAACCTTATGGCGGGCAAGTCCTCGGCCTATCGGTCGGTGCCACAACCTCGCTCACGGCATTATGGGCACTCGGCACGCTGACCGGCTTTGCACGCGCCGCGAAGTCGCTGACCAGCGGCTCGGACCCGCACCGGCTCGCGGGGAATGGCGGCGTTGCGGGGATTGCGGCGTTCCTGATGATCATCTTCGCCGCACCTGGCCAGTCGGTCGGTCTCCTCTGCCTCGGTGCTGCAACAATGGGCTTTGGCGGCGGGCTGTTCTCGGTCGGCACGCTGACTGCGGCAATGGCGCTTTCGAAGGATGGCCGTTCGGGTCTCGCGCTCGGCGCATGGGGTGCCGTCTCGGCGACCTGTGCGGGCTCGGCGATCCTGCTGGGCGGGCTGCTGCGCGACATGATGGCGACCTCGTCGGGCTATACCGCCGTGTTCCTGACCGAGATTGTCCTGTTGCTTGCCATGTTGATTGCCATCGGCCCGCTTGTCCGGCGCGTCGGTGGTGCTTTTGAATCCTACCCCACCCAGAAGTTCGGTCTGACCGAATTTCCAACCTGAATATTGGCCGAAGGGAAATAGCCATGAGTGTCATGATTGTCGGAAATGTGGATTGGGCAATGCTTGCCTTATGGGCATTCTTCCTGTTTTTCATCGCCCTGGTGTTTTATCTCCACCGCGAAGGCTATCGCGAGGGCTATCCGCTCGAAGACGAAATCAGCGGCAAATATGATGGCCGCAGCCCACTCCTCCTGATCAAGAGCAAAACCTTCAAGCTGCCTTTCGGTCGGGGCACCGTGACCGTGCCGAACCCGGCAGATCGCGAACCCGTTGAAATCGCCGCGCGGCGCACCGATCGTTCGCCCGGATCGCCTTATGTCCCCACCGGCAACCCGCTGGTCGATGGCATTGGCCCGGCGGCCTATGCAAACCGCGCCAAGCTGCCCGATCTCGATTGCGAAGGGCATCCGCGCATTGTTCCCATCGAAGCGTCGGGCCTGTGGCTCGAGGGGCGCGATCCCGATCCGCGCGGGATGAGCGTTGTCGGCGTTGACGGCGCGATCGCGGGGACAGTCAAGGACATCTGGGTCGACAAAGCCGATCGCCTGATCCGCTATCTCTCGGTCGACATCGGCACACGGTCGGTCCTCGCGCCGATGACCATGTCAAAAATCAACCGCAAGACCAGCACCGTAACCATCGATGCCATCCGCGCCGATCAGTTTGCCGACGCACCCGCGATCGAAAACACGGGCACGATCACGCTTTATGAAGAAGAGCGCGTTCAGGCCTATTTCGGCGGCGGTTATCTCTATGCAACAAAAGCGCGGCAGGAGCCTCTCCTATGATCGCCGAATATGATAATGAGCCGATCCCCGGGCTGCCGGGTTTCCTGCCCAAGGGCGAGGAAATCCTGTGGCAGGGATCGCCGCGCTGGCAGCGGCTTGCGATCAGCGCGCTGCACGTCCGCAAGGTTGCAGGCTATTTCGCGCTGCTCGCCGGTTTCGGTGCAATCCAGGGATCGTGGACCGGCGCACTGGTCACGGTCGGCGTCGGCATCCTCTGCATCGCCATCCTCGCGCTGATCGCCTGGGGCACGGCAAAGACGACGATGTATACGCTGACCAACCGGCGGATCGTCATGCGGATCGGCATTGCACTGCCCAAGTGCATCAATCTCCCGCTCTCGGTCATCGGTTCGGCCGATCTCGCGCTCCACGGTGACGGCACAGGCGATATTCCCCTCTCGCTCAATGCCCCGCAGAAACTCGGCTATATCCAGCTGTGGCCCAGCGCCCGCGCGTGGGAACTGGCCGTGCCGCAGCCGATGCTGCGCGCGGTCCCCGATGCGCAAAACGTGGCCACCCTGATTGCGCGCGCTTGCGGTGCCCGGCTTCAGGTGGCGCCACAGCCAGCCTTTGAACGGGCAATCGCCGCATGAGCCACAGCCATCATGGCGAACCTTTTCCCAAAGCGATGCTGGTGCTTGCCGGTGTCCTCGTTGGTGGCGCATTGCTGATGACCGCCACGATCCGGCTGACGGGAACGCCGCCGCAATCCTCGCCCACGCTCGAACGCGCCGCCGCCAAAGTCGCCGCAGTCAAATCGCGTGGCCTGAGCTTTGCCGATCAGCCCGACGGATCGGTGCGGATCGTTGACGCGAACACCGGTGCTGTCGCGGGCGGTGTTGCGCGCGGGACCGAAAGCGGCTTCATCCGTGGGGTGATGCGTGGCCTGATGCGCAACCGGCATCAGCGCGGTGTCGCGATGACCCCGCCATTTCGCCTGACCCTGTGGGCGAACGGTCAAATTTCGATCACCGACACGACATCGGGCTATGTCACCGACCTCAGCGCGTTCGGCGAAACCAACCGCGCAGCTTTTGTGGCGCTGCTCAAATGAGCAGATCGTTCGACACGCCCTGCACCATCGAAGTCGAACATGGCTTTGACCATCTGCATGCACATGTCGAACTCGACGGTGACATTGCGATCTATCCGGGCGACAAGGTCCGCGTCCACGGCGCGGCGATCCGTCTGCCCTATGGCGAACGCCTCGTCGAGCACCGCATGGCCACCGTCACACGCGCGACCGCACTGGGCCGCGCCTGGACGCGGTTCCGCGCGCGCTTTGAAATCACCGAATTATATGAAATCAGCTTTTCGAATGGCCAAAACCTATGAGAACCGCGCTATGACCGAAATGACGCACAACTTCACAAAAGAAGATGCGCACGCCATTGCGACGCAGGACACCGTGCTGTCGCCGCGTTTCTACACGACCGATTTCGATGCGATGGACAAGATCGACGTCAGCCTCGTCCGCAGCGAATGGGATGCGCTGATCGCCGAAATGGCAAGCGATCCCAACAAGAACCACTTCAAGAAATCGGAGAGCTTCGACGGCATCATCGCCGCGATGGAGCCCAATCTGCGCAAGGAATTCGTCGACTTCCTCGTGTCCTCGCTGACGTCCGAATTTTCGGGCTGCATCCTTTATGCCGAAATCGCCAAGCGCACCAAAAACCCCGATGCCAAAGCGCTCTTCAAGCTGATGGCGCGCGACGAAAGCCGCCATGCCGGTTTCATCAATGACAGCCTGAAGGACGCCAATATCGGCATCGACTTGGGCTTCCTGACCAAAACCAAGAAATACACCTTCTTCCGCCCGAAGTTCATTTTTTACGCGACCTATCTGTCCGAAAAAATCGGCTATGCGCGCTACATCACGATCTTTCGCCATCTCCAGCGCCACCCCGACAAGATGATCCACCCGATTTTCAACTGGTTCGAACAATGGTGCAACGACGAGTTCCGCCACGGCGAAGCCTTCGCGCTGCTCATGCGCGCCGATCCGAAACTGCTCACCGGCCTCAACAAGCTGTGGATCCGCTTCTTCCTCGTGGCCGTCTATGCGACCATGTTCGTCCGCGATCATGCCCGCCCGCATTTCCATGCGGCACTCGGCATCGACCCGACCGACTATGATTATGAAGTCTTCCGCGTCACATCACAGATCACGCGGCAGGTGTTTCCGATCGTGCTCGACAGCGACAGCCCCAAATTCCGCGCGCTGATGATGAACATCCTCCGCGCCAATCAGGCATTGCCGGGCGCGGGCATTTTCGGCCGTGCCAAGGCTTACGCCATCATCGGCACGAGCATGCTCCGCCTCTATTTCATGCGGACCGAGGCGAATGCGCTGCCCGTGTCCACCCGGCTGGTCCCGGCATGGTGAAAATATCAAAATCCCCCGTCATTCCCGCGAAGGCGGGAATCCAACGCCCGAAGCTCGATCTTCAGGAGCTGGATTCCCGCCTTCGCGGGAATGACGGGGGAAAGAGTATCGCTGCATGACAATGACTGCACACGGCCTTCCCCTGCTCTATGTCGTGGCGCTGTGGTTTGCGTCCACCGCGCTGGTCGTGTGGCTTGATAATCGCCGCTCGGGCAGCTTCGGTGCTAGCCTGAGCGTCGCGGGCATCTTCGCCGTCGTCGGCGTTGGGCTGATCGCCGTCGCGGCGCGCGATGCTTCAACCTTCGCCGTTTATGCTTCGTTCACCGCTACCTTCCTCGTCTGGGGCTATCATGAAATGAGCTTCCTGATGGGCAAGCTCACGGGGCCACGCCGGACGGAATGCCCCGCCGGTGCGCGCGGCTGGACGCGGTTCACGCTGTCGGCGCAGACCGTGATCTATCACGAGATTGCGCTTGCGGTGACGCTGGCGCTGCTCGCCGCGGTGACCTGGGGGCAGGCAAATGCGACCGGCGCTTATGCCTTTGCCGTCCTGTTCGCGATGCGGCTGTCGACCAAGTTCAACATATTCCTCGGCGTGCCCAATTTCTCGACCGAGATGCTGCCGCCGCAGCTGGCGTATCTGAAAAGCTATTTCCGCAAGGCCCGGTTCAATCCGCTGATGCCGGTCTCGCTGCTGCTCGGCGGTGGCCTGACCTACTGGCTGGGCAGCACGGCGCTGTCGGCAACGGGCAATGCCGCAACGGCTTGGTCCTTGCTCACTGGCCTCGCGCTGCTGGGCGTCATCGAACATTTATTTCTGGTTTTGCCGATTGGCGACACTGCGCTCTGGCGTTGGGCGATCCCCAGTGCCAAACGGATATAAGACGGAGGGGTTTATGGATTACGAGGCACTATTCACCGAGCAGCTGGATGCTTTGCGTGAAGCCGGTAATTACCGGGTGTTTGCCGAACTTGAACGCAAGCGCGGCGCGTTCCCCAGTGCAAAACGCTATGCCGACGACGGCAGCACGCAAGATGTCACCGTCTGGTGCTCGAACGACTATCTCGGCATGGGCCAGCATCCCAAAGTCCTCGACGCGATGCACGATACGCTCGACCGCTGCGGCGCGGGCGCGGGTGGGACGCGCAATATTTCGGGGACGAGCCACGAGCATGTACTGCTCGAAGCCGAACTCGCCGACCTCCACAACAAAGAAGCCGCGCTGATCTTCACGTCGGGCTATGTTTCCAACTGGGCCGCGCTCGGCACGCTCGCTGCGCGGCTGCCCAATTGTGTCGTCCTGTCCGACGCGCTCAACCACGCCTCGATGATCGAAGGCATCCGCCACAGCCGTGCGCAATGCCTGAAATTCAAGCATAACGACCCGCAAGACCTCGACCGCCTACTCGCGACCATCGAGCCCGGTCGCCCCAAACTCGTCGCCTTCGAAAGCGTCTATTCGATGGACGGCGACATTGCCCCCATCGCCGAAATCCTCGACGTCTGCGAAAAACATGGCGCGATGTCCTACATCGACGAAGTCCATGCGGTTGGGCTTTACGGTCCGCGCGGCGGCGGCATTGCCGAACGCGAAGGGCTGATGGACCGGATCACCGTGATCGAAGGGACGCTGGGCAAAGCCTTCGGCGTGATGGGCGGTTATATTTCGGGTTCAAAAGCGATGTGCGATTTCGTGCGCAGCTTTGCCAGCGGGTTCATCTTTTCAACTGCACTGCCGCCTGCGATTGCTGCCGGGGCCGCCGCGTCGATCCGCCATCTGAAAGAGTCGCAGATCGAGCGCGTCCGCCACCAGAACCGCGTCGCCATCGTCCGCGCGCGGCTCGACGCGCTCGGCATTCCGCATATCGACAACCCCAGCCATATCATCCCGGTGATGGTCGGCGATCCGCATCATTGCAAAATGATCAGCGACTGGCTGATGGCGAACCACGGCATCTACGTCCAGCCGATCAATTATCCGACTGTGCCCAAAGGCACCGAACGCCTGCGCATCACGCCCAGCCCGGTGCATACCGACGGCGATATCGACAAGCTCGTCGAAGCAATCAGCGAGATCTGGTCGCAGTGCGCTTTGGCGCGGCGGGCGGAAGCAGCCTGATCCAATCCGCAGTGCTGAGCTTGTCGAAGCACGGTTCTGGCGTCGAACCGTCCTTCGCCCTTCGACAAGCTCAGGAGGCTCAGGACTACGGTGCTTTGATCTGAACCCCAATATGCCCCTGCCCCCGCGCGTCATTCAACACGACCTGCCGGTGCCGCTCGGCATAGCCCGCGCGCTGCAGATCATCACGGTCACCGACGCATTTCGGGCAGCTGACGCCGTCGACATAATCCGCTGACGCCTTGTCGCCCGCACTCACCGGCATCCGGCAGGCATGGCACAGGTCATAGGATCCCGCC
>JAYWFN010000028.1:0-6174 GCA_043778785.1 Sphingomonas sp.
CTAGTCCAATCAGTCGCAGGACATAATCATTTAACGGCATCGCGACGGCAAACGGAATGTCCGCTATTGGCATTTGACTCTTAAAAGCTGCCTGTCCGGAGTCCCCAACAAACCAGTCATCGATCATCATACCAAAAACCTTGACTTTTTCAGAACATTATAAGAACATTTTGAGTCTATCGTCCCTTCGCAGTAACAATTTTATGCGCCATTTGGATTCCCCTATCGTGACCACGCGTCCCCCTCGCCGCCCGGCAAAAACACGCCCGTATCCAAAATCCTTAAGTTCACCCCCAATGACCGAACCCGGTGAACTTAGGGAACTTAAGCGCGCTTTTTTCGCGGTTTTACGTGAAACAGCAATTGCACGGTTGATTGACCTTCGCCGCTGCGCTCGGCATGGGTTAGGTCGATTATGACGCACGACATTCACATCATCGGCGGCGGCCTCGCGGGGTCCGAAGCAGCCTGGCAGCTTGCCGAGGCTGGCCACAAAGTCCGTCTGTCCGAAATGCGCGGCGGCGGCGAAGAGACAGCGGCGCACCGGACTGAAGACCTTGCCGAACTCGTCTGCTCGAACAGCTTCCGTTCGGACGATCCAGACTCCAATGCGGTCGGCCTCCTTCATCAGGAAATGCGCGCGCTCGGCTCGCTGATCATGGCGCAGGCTGACAAGCACCGCGTCCCCGCCGGCTCCGCGCTCGCGGTCGACCGCGACGGCTTTTCGCAGGGCGTCACGAAGGCCATTGCCACGCACCCGAACATTATGCTTGTCCGCGAACGCATCGACGCGCTCCCTACTGGACCCGCAATCATCGCAACCGGCCCGCTCACTGCCGCCTCGCTCGCGACCGCCATTGGCGCGCAGACCGGCGAGGATGCACTGGCGTTCTTCGACGCGCTCGCCCCCATCGTTCATCATGACAGTATCGACATGGACATCTGCTGGCGCGCGGCGCGGTGGGACAAGGGCGGCGCTGACTACATTAACTGCCCGATGACCAAGGCCGATTATCTCGCTTTCCACGCCGCACTAATTGCGGGCGAGAAATCGGCATTCAAGGAATGGGAAGCCGACACGCCCTATTTCGACGGCTGCATGCCGATCGAAGTCATGGCCGAACGCGGGCTCGACACGTTGCGCTATGGTCCGATGAAGCCCGTCGGCCTCGACAATCCAAAGACCGGGCACTGGCCGTGGGCCGTCGTGCAGTTGCGGCAGGACAATGCGCTGGGGACGCTTTGGAACATTGTCGGCTTTCAGACCAAGCTCAAACATGCCGAACAAGTCCGCGTCTTCCGCATGATCCCCGGTCTGCAAAATGCCGAATTTGCGCGGCTCGGCGGGTTGCACCGCAATACGTTCATCAAGTCGCCGGTGCTGCTCGACGAAACGCTGCGCCTCAAAAGTGCGCCGCATGTCCGCTTTGCTGGCCAGATTACGGGATGCGAAGGCTATCTCGAATCCGCCGCTATCGGGATGCTCGCGGGGCGATTTGCCGCCGACCTGGGCCTCACCCCGCCGCCGCAAACGACCGCACTCGGCGCCCTCCTCGCGCATATCACCGGCGGCGCGGATGCCAGCACCTATCAACCGATGAACGTCAATTTCGGCTTGTTCCCCCCGCTCAATCTGGAGGGCAAATCAAAGAAAGCGGACCGCAAACGGCTTTACACGACGCGTGCGCGCGAGGCGCTGGATGCGTGGCTGCCTACCCTTCTTCCGCGTCGTCAGCCGGCGCTGGAGCCCGCAGACTAGGCGGACAGTACGGTTTTACTTTGGGTTTGCGGATAACCCGCGTTGTCGCAAACTCGGTCGCGTTCAGCGCGTTGTTGCGATCCTTGTCGGCGGCGGCAAATTTGGTCACTGTCTTGACGACATACTCCTCGAACGAAACCCGCCCGTCGCCATTGACGTCCAGCTTTGCGAACCCCTTCTGCCGCGACACCAGATACTCTGCCCGCCCCACCGCGCCATTTTTGTCCTTGTCGTATCGCGCAAAGCGCTTCTCCTCGCGTGTCCGCTCACTGGCCTCAGGCGGCGGCGCGAGATCGACCATCCCGAGCGGCGCATCCGCGCCAAGAGCAGGCGCAGGCGGTATTGCCGATGGCTTGTTTGCCTGGGCCTGCCACACCAGCAACCCGGCCAGCATCAGCAATGACGCCGAGCCAACCCCCGCCAGAAACCGCCACATCCCCGAGTCCCCCGTATCAAACAAGATCAGGATAGCAGGGCCTCAAGTCATCGCAATACAGCAATCAGAACATCCCAACGCGAAACGGCGTCAGCGATTTTTTCGAATGACTGGCTTGCCTTTGCTTTGGCAAGGCGCGCCAATATCCGCAGGAATTTTGGCCCGTAAATGGCTGTCTTGTCGAACAGACCATGCGCCAATTGATGCGCGCGGCTTGACGTCACAGGATCCGAGCAGTGCATGGCGAAGTCGATCAACGCCCATCCTGGACCAAGTTCGGCGACAACCGACGACTTCGCCAGCGTGGCGGACAGACCGAATAACTGTCCGCCACGCTTTTGAGCAAAACGGGTCAGGACATCATCATCAAGCGGCAGCGGCTCCAACAGGTGCTCCCAACCCTCGACGAGCAGCGCCAGTTGTGCGCCCGTGATGCCGTTATTCTGCACGATACCGTGTAACGCGACCAGAACCGGCTCGGCAGGCACGGCGCCTGCATCCAACCCGGTCAGCTGATCATGCCACCATGTCAGCCGCATTTGGCCGATCAGCGGTTCGGTCGTTGTGGCCACGACACGGCCAAGCGCTGCGTCCAGCGCCCAGAGCGCGGTGACAGCATCGCGATGTCGTGACGGCACATAGGCAAGCGCAATGCGCTCCGGATCATTCATTTCGACGTAACAACATTTTACAGGAAACGCCTCGTTAACTGCGTCGCTTCAACGGCTGTTAGCCTAAAATCACGCATGGGTTTCCAATCAAGAAGATTTTTGGGGATTTTATAGTGGGCATGTCGAACAAGGCGCAAACGGGTAAGACGCCTGACGGGTTCCTGATGCGGCTCCGCAAGGATGCGCGTGGAAACACCATGGCTATGATGGCAATGGGCCTTATCATGCTTGCTGGTATGGCGGGGTCTGCTGTTGACGTCGGTCGCACATACCTCATTAAATCGCGCCTTCAGCAAGCTTGTGATGCCGGTGTGCTTGCCGGTCGCCGCACCATGACCAGCGCGGCAGTTGATGATCCTGTTATCACTCAGGCGACCAATTACTTCAACCAGAATTTCGGCAGTGGCAATTCCGGTGCCACCAACGTTGTGTTCACACCTGCGGCGACCACCGGCGCAAATGCCGGCCAAATCACTGCCACTGCAACAACGCGGGTTCCAATGTCGGTCATGCAGTTGTTCGGTAAGACAAGTATCGACCTGACAGTAACGTGCGACGCGCGCCTCGATGTGTCGAATACCGACGTGATGATGGTGCTCGACGTCACCGGGTCGATGGCTAACTGCCCGGACAATAGTGCATGCGGTGGCGGGGCGGGATCGAAGATCGAGGGACTCCGCGCAGCCGTTGTCGATTTTTACGACACTGTTAAAGCCGCAACAGGCACAAATTCACGTTTTCGTATGGGTTTCGTGCCCTATTCGCAATCCGTTAATATGGGCGTCGATCCCTTTACCAACACCAATATTCTGTCCAGCAGCTGGATGGTCGCTAACCACACTTATCAATCGCGCGTCGCGAACATGGATCTCGATGGCTGGACAGGGACGACCGTATTCGGCAGTTGGACCAACCAAACATTCGGGTCGAATATAAACAATAGCAATTGCACCAAATACGGTAATAACCAGTCTTTCTCTGGTTACACGCCAGATGGCACGACCAATGTCGGCACCAACAATTCTAATCCCAACAATACCCAGGCGCCAACGACTACTTTTTCCGAAACTCAGTCAACCGATGTCCGGCGCGACTATGCGCGGGTAAGCGCCAGCTACAGTGGTACCAAGAGCTGCACACGCAGCTGGCGGCAGGCAACGACTACATATGTCCGCAATGGCCGGTTTGCCTTCAGCAGCTGGGATTACAAACCGGTTTCATATAATGTTGTCAACTACACGGCCAGATCTCCTATGCAGGTGTATACCGACAGCGCCGCCCCGACCGGATCGGTGACACTGTCTGGCAGCTATAACATGGTCAACCTGCTGACCGCGCCGGGTTCGACGGTTACCGGAACATCCACTGCTTATGATGGCTGCGTCGAAGAACGCGATACCGTTGCGCAATCGAGCTATTCGTCGGTTCCAAGCGGCGCGTATGACCTCGATGTGATTACAACGCCGTTTAACGATGCAACAAGCTGGAAGCCGATGTGGTCCGAACTGGTTTACGACCGCGATGACGTTGCAGAGGAGTTGAAGGTATCGACTAATCGTAGTCCTGACCTATACTATGTGTGCCCACCGGCAGCGAGTAAGCTCACCGACCAACGCACACGAGCCGATGTCGTTAGCTATACCAACTTGCTGTCCCCCGATGGCTATACGTTCCATGACCTCGGCATGGCTTGGGGTGTACGTTTGATAGCGCCGACGGGATTGTTTGCATCGGAAAACACAACGGCACCAAACGGTCGCGCAATCAGCCGCCACATCATCTTCATGACCGACGGGATCATGAATACGCCGACTACAATCTACACGCCTCACGGCTATGAAAAGCTTGATCGACGTGTTTCGGGCGCTGGGAACGTGCCCGACTCGACGGACTCGATCAATCGCCATACCGAACGTTTTCTGGCGCTATGTCGGGCCGCAAAGGCGAACAACATAACGGTCTGGACGATCGCGTTTGGGACCGACGACCCGGCATCACTGGTAACATGCGCTGACCCAGGCAAATACTTCCGGGCCACCAACACTGCCACATTGCGCGCCAATTTCCAGCAGATCGCATCGCAGATCGCCGAATTGAGGTTGTCCAAATGATCACCAATTTCCAACGCAATGCTCGCCACATTGTTCGCGACAACCGTGGGGCATCGCTGCTTGAGTTCGCTTTTGTCGCACCCATCATGCTGTTGGCAATGTTGGGCATGACAAGTCTGGCGTACCGGCAATATGACATCGTCATGCTGCAAGGCGCGCTTCAGGAAGCGGCGCGCAGCGGCACGCTCGAAAGTGGCGGTGTGACCGGTGCCGATGCAGCAATCGATGCTGCCGTGCGAACGAACTTCAAGCGCGTCAATTCGGCATTGGCTGATTCGGCCTTCACCTTTACCCGTCGCAATTTCATGAACTTCACGACAGCGGGTCAGATGGAGCCCTCGACTGGCGCCGGTGGACGCTGTCAGCCGCCTGTAGGTGCTACGACATACACATATGTCGATACCAACAACGACAATGTCTGGAATGACGGGGCACTTTCCGGTCAAGGGGGTGCACAAGACGTTGTTTTATACACCGTCAAGGTCGATTATCCGAGCGTGTTTCCTGTGCCAGGCGTTGCGGCGCTCACGGGCACGCAAACCCTGACAGCAACGACTGTGCTGCGCAACCAGCCTTACAACGGTCAGCAGGCTCGCGCTGCCGGACCGACACGGAACTGTCCGCTCACCAGCTCTTATTATAGTTGAACGCAGATGAAATTGACCACGAACACCTTGAACAAAGTCAGAAACGTCATCGTAAACAAAAGCGGTGTTGCGCTGATCGAGTTCGCCTATTGCTTGCCGGTTTTCCTCGGCTTTGGGTTTAGCGCTCTCGAGGTCGCTAACCTGACGACAGCGAGAATGCGCGTCAGTCAGATCGCAATGACGCTGGCCGACAATGCCGCACGCGTCGGTGTCAACAGCGGCCTTTCAGAGAAAAAGGTTTACGAAAGCGACATTTACGACATTTTTGAAGGTATCCGCCAGCAAAGTGGGTCGCTCAATCTTGAGAGCCGCGGCAAAATCATATTGTCGAGCCTCCAGCGTAACGCCAGTGGCGGTCAGTGGATTGCGTGGCAACGTTGCATCGGATCAAAGACTTTTTCGCCGAGCTACGGCGTGGCGGGCACCGGTCGCACGGTGACGACTTATGCTGGCATGGGGCCAACAGGTTCTGAAATAAAAGCACCCGTCAGCGGCGCTGTGATGTACGTCGAAATCGCCTATGACTATCGCGCGCTGATCGAGCCGATTG
>JAYWFN010000029.1:0-6147 GCA_043778785.1 Sphingomonas sp.
CCGAAATCGCGACGCCGCTGGCGGTTTTCATCTCTAAATCCGCCGCGATCGGTGCCTGCCGGTTGCTTGGCATCCGAAGTGTTACTTCGACGAGACGGACCGGCTCGGGCATGATTTCCGTCAAAATGGACAATGCGTTGATGCCGGGATCAAAGACACCGAATCCGCCCGGCTGCAGAATCCAGTCCTGCCCCGGATGCCAGTGACGGATATCTTCCTTCCACAGAATTTTGACCGACGTGATCTTATGCTCGGCGACCCATGCTTTCGCTGCGGGAACAGCGGCACCGAATCGCGAATGCCAGCTCGTAAAAAGCGTGACACCGTGCTGTTTCGCCAATGCAACGAGCGTTTCGACTTCGGAAACGGTCGCGCCTGGCGGCTTTTCCAGAAAGACATGCTTTCCCCCAGCAATCGCCAACTGCGCAGCCTCGAACCGCGCTTCGGGGGGCTGGCATAATATGATCGCGTCGAGCGCGGGCTGCGCATCCAACATCTGCGGCAAGCTTTGATAATTATTGACACCCGTCATCGTTGCATTGCGACTGGCAATTGCTGTTAACCTGGCACCTGTTGTTGCGGCAATCGCGGGCAGATGTTGATCACGGGCAATTTTGCCGAGGCCGACGAGCCCGATTTGCAGCGCTTTGGTCAACAATATGGACTCCAACTGGCGGACAGGGTGGGATTCGAACCCACGGTGAGCTTCCACCCACGACGGTTTTCAAGACCGTTGCCTTAAACCACTCGGCCACCTGTCCACGCTGCTAGCCTTTAGCGGTGGCGCGGGCGGGCGTGCAAGCGCTGCGACAAAAGGAATTCACCTGAGTGGCGGACTGTGCCACTGTCGAAAGATGCAAGGGGTTTATTTTTTTGGTGCATTGGCGCTGCTCGGAACGATCCCGATGGCGGGGTTGGGCGGCGGGCGCGCGCTTGCGCAAGAGGAAAGCGGCTTTGCGGCTTATGTGTCAGGCCTTGGCCGACAAGCGATTGCGCAGGGCGTGAGCCGGGCAACGGTCGATGCCATTATCCCGACGTTGACATATAATCCGCGCGTGGTCGAACTCGACCGCGCGCAGCCCGGATCGAACCCGAGCATCATCCCGCAGTTCGCGCCGTATCGCGCGCAACATGTCGATGGTGCGCGAATCAGTCGGGGGCGGACCAAATATGCGACACTGCGGCCGTTACTGGGTCGCGTCGAGCGGGAGACCGGGGTTCCCGAAGGGATCATGGTTTCGATCTATGGCAATGAAACAAATTATGGCGCGTTCACCGGCAGTTTCGATTTGCCGCGCTCGCTCGCCAGCCTGGCTTATCAAGGGCGCCGCCGCGCGCTTTTTGAAGGCGAATTTATTGCGTCGCTGAAGATTATCGAAACCGGCATCCCGCGCGAAGCCATTGCCGGAAGCTGGGCAGGCGCAACGGGGTATCCGCAGTTCCTGCCGTCGATGTATTTGCGCCTCGCGCGCGATGGCGATGGCGATGGCAAGGTCGACATCTGGCGCAGCGAAGCCGATGCGCTGGCGTCGATTGCCAATTATTTTGTGTCAGCGGGCTGGAAGCCCAATCAGCCGTGGGGCGTTGCCGTGCGCGTTTCACCGGCGCTGAACCGCGCCGATATCCTCAATCGCACTGTCAGCCCGCGCTGTCCGCGCGTTCACAACCGGCACAGCCGATGGATGACAATGGCGGAGTGGCGCGCGCTGGGCGTGTCGCCGGTTGGCCCGACGTTGCCCGATACGACCTTGGCAACATTGCTCGAGCCCGATGGTCCTGATGCGACGGCCTATCTGCTGACGGGCAATTATCGCGTCATTCTCGATTACAACTGCTCGAATTTCTATGCGTTGTCGGTCGGGTTGCTTGCCGATGCGGTTGCCAGTTGAACGCCTGATCCGGGGGGCGTTGCTCGCCACTTGCTTCGCAGTGACCAATGCTGGGGCCGCGCCACGCGACGGCGCACGTTACGAAGCAACCGGTCATGCAAGCTGGTATGGTGATGAGCTGAGAGGCCGCAAGACGGCCAATGGCGAACGCTTCAATCCCGATGGTTTTACTGCGGCACACCGGACATTACCGCTGCAATCCTATGTCGAGGTGACGACGCTTGATACCGGGCGGACAATTCTTGTTCGTATCAACGACCGTGGCCCTTATCATGGCAACCGTCTGATCGATTTATCACACGGGGCGGCACGACAACTCGGCATTGTCGGGCATGGTGCGCGGCTGGTGCGGGTGCGGCGGGTCGAGCCGTCGGCAAATGAGAAACGCGCGCTCCGCAACGGGCGGTCGGTTCCCGCGCGGGCGATGGTCAGCGGCGATGATCTCGACCGGTTGCGTGACCGGAACAACTGGGCTGCGCCTCCTTCGACCCGCGCGACTCTGCCAGCGGGTGGCGGCCCCTATTTTATTCGCGTGGGCACGTTTTCGTCAAAGAACCGCGCCGCATCGATGGCGGATCGACTGGGGGCTACATTGTTTGAAGTCGACGGGCTCTATCAAGTTCGCCTCGGCCCCTATGCAAACGCAACTAAAATCAACGCAGCGCTGGCACCACTGGCGGCAAAAGGCTATCCGGACGTTCGCATCGTCCGATAACGACCCAAGGAAAATCATGAAGCCCTTTTTGCCAACTGCTGCGCTCATCCTCGCGGTGGTTTATCCCGCCACAGCGGCTGCCCCGCCTTATGATACGACGGCCCCCGTCGCCTATATGGTCGATCTTTCGTCGGGTGCCGTGCTTTATGCCAAGGACGCCGACCGCCGGATGCCGCCCGCCTCCATGGCCAAGATGATGACGGTCTATGTCGCGTTTGACATGATCAAGAAGGGCGAGCTGAAGCTCGATCAGATGATGGAGGTTCGCCCCGAGACCTGGACAAAATGGCATGGCCCTGCAGCGGGTTCGACAATGTTCCTCTCAACGGGAGAGAAGGTGAGTGTCGAAAATCTGTTGAAGGGTATCGTGACGCTTTCAGGCAACGATGCGTGCGTTGTCCTCGCCGAGGGCATTTCGGGCACCGAGGCAGTGTTTGTGCAGCGGATGAACGATGCAGCGAAGAAGCTCGGCCTCGCCAATAGCCAGTTCGGCACATCGAACGGATGGCCTGACGAAGGACGGACCTACACCACCGCACGCGACCTTGCGACGCTGGCCAAGGCGACGATCGAGGATCATCCCGATCTGTATAAACGCTTTTATTCGTTGAAAGAGTTTACCTGGGGCAAAACGCTGGGATCTGGTGCGGCGATCACGCAAGCCAATCGCGACCCGCTGCTCGGTCGCGTTGCCGGGGCAGATGGCTTGAAAACCGGCCATACCGATGAGGCTGGCTATGGCTTTACCGGCTCTGCCGATCAGGGCGGGCGTCGCCTTGTCATGGTTGTTGCCGGGCTCGACAGCTTCAACGGGCGGATCACTGAATCCGTCAAATTCATGGATTGGGGATTCAAGGCTTGGGCGGCCAAGCCCTTGTTTTCGAAAGGCAAGAAGGTCGAAACCGCCGATGTTCAGCTTGGCGATGCCTCGACGGTTGGCCTGATCGCGCCACGTAATCTGGCCGTGACGCTGCCGGCGGGGGCCGCGGCGAACATGACGGTGAAAGTTGTTTACAATGGCCCGATCAAGGCACCGATCAAAGCCGGACAGCATATTGCCGATCTCGTCGTGACCACACCTGAAACGGGGGCGCAGACGATGCCACTGGTGGCCGAGGCGGATGTTGGCGAGGCAGGCTTCTTTGGTCGTCTGTGGGCTGGACTGAAGTCGCTCGTCGGGGCGTGACGCGGGGCAAGTTCATCACGCTTGAAGGCGGGGAGGGTGTCGGCAAATCGACACAGGCGGCGCGTCTGGCAGACGTTTTGCGCGCTCGCGGAATCGACGTTGTTGTCACGCGCGAGCCGGGCGGGACGCCGGGCGCCGAAGCGATCCGTGACTTGCTGATGACCGGAAGCGAAGACCGCTGGAGCGCGCGGGCGGAGGCATTGCTGTTTGCCGCCGCGCGCGCGGATCATGTCGAGAAAGTGATACGACCCGCGCTGGAACGTGGTGACTGGGTGATTTGCGATCGGTTCATCGATTCGACGCGCGCGTATCAGGGCGGGGCGGGGGGCGTGTCGGATGAAGACATTCTTGCTCTGCACAAAATTGGCAGCGGGGGGCTGTTGCCCGACCGGACGCTCTTACTTTCTATGCCGTTGCTCGATGCTTCAAGACGCACCGACGAACGTGACGGACCCAAAGCAGATCGATTTGCCGCTAAAGAGGGTAAGTATTTCGATGTCGTGGAGGCCAAGTTTGGCCAACTCGCCCAGATCGATTCTGAGCGCATTCAAATCGTTGACGCATCGGGCCAGATAGACGTCGTTACCGAACGACTTTTGTCCGCGCTTGGCGATCTCCAATGACTCTCCACGGCCTTGACCGGCAAATTGCCGCATTCCGCGCAGCAATGACGGGGGAGCGGATGCATCATGCGTGGCTGCTCGCCGGACCGCGCGGGGTGGGCAAGGGCAGTTTCGCCGAACACGCTGCTCGGTTGCTACTCGGTGCCGACTATCCGGCGTCGCAGGGCGCTAGCCTGATCGACGCGGGAAGCCATCCTGATTTCCGACGCCTCGAACGATTGCCCAACGAGAAAACCGGCAACCTCGCGCGGAACATTACCGTCGATCAGGTGCGCCTTCTCCGCGCGCTGTTTGCGACAGGCACGGCGATCAGCGACCGGCGTGTGGTCACTATCGACAGCATCGACGATATGGAACGCGGCGCGGCGAATGCGTTGCTCAAGAGCCTTGAGGAGCCGCCCGCAAGCACCATTTTCCTGCTCGTCAGTCACCAGCCGGGGCGTTTGCTGCCAACGATCCGGTCGCGCTGTCGCACGCTGATGTTCTCGCCGCTGAGCGACGCCGCCATGACGTCAGTGTTGGCGGACCAACTGCCCGCACTGGACCCGGCGAAGCGGGCGCAGCTGATCATGGCAGCGAAGGGTTCGCCGGCGACGGCACTTGCCTATGCCGATCTCGACATAGCCGCGGTCGATGCGGCGCTTGATGAACTGGCACAGACCGGTGATCCCACCAATGCCGTGCGCAGCAAACTGGCACAGTCGCTGTCGCTGAAAGCCGCACTGCCGCGCTATGAAGCATTTCTCGGGCGTGCCCCTGCATTCATTGCGGATCAGGCGCGGCGATCCGATGGTGCGCGGCTTGACGCCGCTTTGACTGCGTGGAGCAAAGCGCGTGCTTTGTCACAGATCGCGATTCCGCAATCGCTCGTGGCCGAAACGGTCGTCTTCGAGATGGCGGGACATGTTGCGAGCCTCGCGCCGCAAGGGTAGGGCAGGGAATGCCAGAGAGTCCGAGCGCCGAACCTTATTACATCACCACCGCGATCAGCTATCCCAACGGAAAGCCGCATATTGGCCATGCCTATGAAGCAATCGCCGCCGATGCGATTGCGCGTTTTCACCGGCTGTCGGGCCGCGATGTGCGGTTTCAGACCGGGACCGACGAGCACGGCCTGAAAATGGTACAGACCGCGCGCGACAAGGGCGTCGATGTCCGCGATCTGTGCCGCGAGATGTCCGACGAGTTTCAGGCGATGTGCGACAAGCTCAATATCAGCTACGATCATTTTCAGCGCACGACCGATCCCGCGCATCATCGCGCCAGTATCGCGATCTGGGAAGCGATGAAGGCCAATGGCGACCTGTATCTTGATCGTTACGAAGGCTGGTATTCGGTTCGCGACGAGGCGTTTTACGAAGAGAAGGAATTGAAGGAGGGCGAAGGCGGCGTCAAGCTCTCGCCGCAGGACACGCCTGTCGAATGGACCGTCGAGGAAAGCTGGTTCTTCAAGCTCTCGAAATATGAAAAGTTATTGCTTGAACTCTATGAAAAGAAACCTGATTTTATTCGTCCTGACAGCCGTCGCAACGAAGTTGTCCGCTTTGTCGAAGGCGGCCTGCGCGATCTGAGCATGTCGCGCACTAGCTTCGACTGGGGCGTGAAAGTGCCGGGGTCACCCGAGCATGTCATGTATGTCTGGGTCGATGCGCTGACGAATTATCTGACGGGACTCGGCTATCCCGACATGGACGGCGACATGGCCAAATATTGGCCCGCCAGCCTGCATTTGAT
>JAYWFN010000030.1:0-2537 GCA_043778785.1 Sphingomonas sp.
GGATCGCCGCAATTGGTGGTGGAACGACAATATCGACGGGGTGCGCCTGCACCATTTCGGTTCGAAACTGACTGGTTTTTTAGGTGTTGGGACTGTTAGTGCAGTCCGCCTTTCCACGCTCGATTCACTGCATCCCGAAGAAAAGGGGCTGCTGCGCGCGTTCGGAACGGCCGAGTGGGAATGGACGAACCGCAACACAATGTCGTTGTTTGCATTACGTCAGAATGACCGGACGAGCCGCTACAACCTTGGCGCTGTCATTGATCGAAACCGAACAGACAAGCAGGATGCCAACCTGACGTGGGTCGGCGCACGGGTTCGTGGTTGCGCCAAACCCAAATTGCCGCGCCGCATTTGTTACTGGGGCGACATCGCGCAAGTCCGCGGAACTGAATTCACCTATAATCTAAACCGCGCCGGACCGACTACCGACATCGTCGGCCGCGTTACCAACCGCAGTGTCGACGGTTGGAGTTATGACGTCGGTGGGAGCATCGAGATACCGATCAAGATCAAGCCTTATGTCACGCTGGGTTATGCTTGGGGGTCGGGTGATCCACCGGCAACGCCCGGTCGCGACGGCGCGTTTCGCCAAACCGGGATTCATAATAACGATGGTAAGTTCCGCGGCCTCACGCGTTTTCGTTATTACGGTGAAGTGCTAAGACCAGATCTGTCGAACATTGCGATTAGCACCGTTGCTCTGGGCATTCCGGTCGGAAAGCATAGCTGGATTGAAACCATCTGGCACCGGTATCACCAGCCCATAGCCGACAACAACATCGCCGGCTCACGTCTAAACCGCAACCCGAACGGCATCGACCAGCGCCTGGGCGACGAGTTTGATATGGTGATCAGCCATCGTCCGCCATCAGGTTGGGTGTTTGAGGTGACGGGCGGGGCCTTCCGCGCTGGCCCGGCGTTCGGCACACACACTGGCAGTCTAGCGGGATTGGTCGCGGTGAAAGTGGACTATAACTTCTGAAGGTTTTTGTTGGATTCGTGCCGATCAGCGAATGCAATATAAGAGTTGGTAATCGGCAGACCGCGATTGCCGATGAATTAAACCGGATTTTCAAAATAACACTGCTATTATATGCAGATTGAACGGAGTTGGTATGCTGCAAATTGGCCCGCCGAGGTGCGTAAATGATCGAATGGCAAGTTTCAGAAATTTGCCAAAAGGACGAGAGCATTGTCAATTATTTGGGAAGCAGTCTCCACAGCGCAAGGTGAACGGATGGCTGGTTTTGGGCTTCCCGTCAGGACGATTGAATGTCCGCAAAGTTTGCGGAAATCGCAGGAAGCAAGGTGGGAATCGATCCGCGGTCAATTCATTCGCCACTTTTTGCTGAAGCTTTCAAAATGCGCAGGCGATATTTAACGTTGAACTCCGTTGAGTCTCTGTCTGCGGATATCAGCTGTTCGCGCGCTTGCAGCGCTCGATCAGGGCCTCTGGGAAGGTGATACGGGGTTTCTTACTGCTGTCGTCGATGTTGTAGGTGAAAACTGAAATTCCGGCCTTATCCAAGGCTGCGGCCATCACCGGCTTGAGTGGCCGTTGGTCCGGAATGAGAAGGGCCTTCTCGGGTCCGCCCTCGATGCCGATTAGGCCGGGATAGAGCAGTAGCTGCCCGACCGCCTCATATATGCAGTGCGCAGAGGTGCCGGTCTTGATCTCAAGCAGCATATTGGCCGGCTCAATCATCCCGTCCACGCAGTATCCGTTGCCCTTATCATTTCAAAGCTTGGGTGCTGTTTAGACCTCCCGTGAAGCAGAAAACATGAGACTGATCGGCAGGGCTTGGCAAGAGCTAGCAATCAATCAAATTAGAACATAATAAGAACATTATGATTCGCCCCAAATACCTCCAAGCCCTTCGCCAGCAGACTGTTAAACAGGGTGCTCTCGCTGGAAACCGGGTGACATTCGGCACCGATGTGATCGACAGTCGAATCGAGGGCGGATTGGCTCAGCGGGCTCTGCACGAGGTTTTTGCAGGATCAGCCGAGGATGGCAGTGCTGCGGCGGCTTTCGCTGTCATGATATCGTTGCGCGCCTGTCCTGTCAGTCGTCCGATCCTCTGGGTTCGCGAAAACCAGTGTGGCCGCCAAACCGGGCACTTGCACGCCGCCGGGCTTGCCGAACTTGGCATCGACCCCAGTGATCTGGTTCTGATCGATGCGCCCGATATCTGCGGAACAAGCGGCTGGCATCGATCAGGTTGAAGGCACTTTGCCGCGCAATGCAGGCAACAGATTGGCGGCGTCCTATGTCAATTTCTACATTGGCAACGGGGTGATTGTAATGCCGACTTTTGACGATCCGATGGACGTGGCAGCGCAGGAAAGCCTCGCGAAACTGTTCCCTTCACGAAAAATCATCGCGGTTCCGGGACGCGAAATCCTGCTGGGCGGTGGCAACGTCCATTGCATCACCCAACAGCAACCTTCGGCTGTGCCTATGTCATGGATCGACGAAAGCCGCTTCACGATAACCTTGCGCTTTGCCATCCGGTCGGCCCCACGTGACAAGG
>JAYWFN010000031.1:0-2528 GCA_043778785.1 Sphingomonas sp.
TTGCTCTCGTCGGTGCTCTTGTTGATCGCCTTCTGATTCAGGAAGGTGTCGATGGCGACGGCGGTTTTGCCGGTCTGGCGGTCACCGATGATCAGTTCGCGCTGGCCACGGCCCACGGGGACGAGCGCATCGAGCGCCTTGAGGCCGGTCTGCACGGGTTCATGCACCGACTGGCGCGGGATGATGCCGGGCGCTTTGACTTCGACGCGGCTGCGCTGGTCCGAAACAATCGGCCCTTTGCCGTCGATTGGGTTGCCAAGACCGTCGACCACGCGACCGAGCAGGCCACGGCCAACGGGGACGTCGACGATCGTGCCGGTCCGCTTGACGACGTCGCCTTCCTTGATTTCCGAGTCCGACCCGAAAATGACGACGCCGACATTATCGGCTTCGAGGTTGAGCGCCATGCCCTGCACGCCATTGGCAAAAGCGACCATTTCGCCGGCCTGGACATTGTCGAGGCCGTGGATACGGGCGATCCCGTCACCGACCGAAAGCACCTGTCCGGTTTCGGACACTTCGGCTTCAGTGCCGAAGGACGCAATCTGGTCCTTGATAACGCGGGAAATTTCAGCGGCGCGGATGTCCATGTTTAGCCTTTCATCGCATGCGCGAGAGTGTTCAATTTTGTGCGGATCGACCCGTCGATCAGCTGTGATCCGATTTTGACGATGAGCCCGCCGAGAATTGCGGGATCAGTCTTCATGGTAACGGCAACGTCGCGACCGACGCGCGCCTTGAGTTTAGCCTTGATCGCATTGACTTGCGCGTCCGACAGACCGTGCGCGGTCGTGACCGTTGCGCTGGCTTCGCCGCGGTGGTTGGCGGCAAGATCGCGGAAAGAGGATATGACTTTGCCAAGTTGCGACAAGCGGCGGTTCGACGCGAGCACACCGAGAAAGTTCGTGGTCAGCGTATCGAGCTTTAATGACGCCCCAACGGCTTTGACCGCATTGGCCGCCGCGCCGCGCGCGATCAGCGGGCTTGAAACGAGACGGCGCAGGTCATCCGACTGCGCCATTGCCGATTCGATTGTCGCAAGGCTCGATTCGACTTTCTCGATGGCTTTCGATTCGCGCGCCAGATCGAACAGCGCCGATGCGTAGCGCCCCGAAAGGCTAGCCTGAATGGCGCCGGAATTCTCCACGCGTGGTCATGTCCTCTAAGCGACGTTTGGGCCCTGATCGCACTGGGACGACGAAGCGTCCTGCGGCAGGAATGGCGCGCGGTTAGCACCCGATTTGCTGCGATGCAAGGTGGGTGGAGAGCTTGGGCGCGTCAAATATTGTTTGTGCTCCGGGCTTGACCCGGAGCCTTGGCGTTGAGTCCGGCACTTCTTCTCGCAACGCTCCGGATCAAGTCCAGAGCACGAAGCCGTTCATTGGTTTTACCTTATATCATTCACTCTTGCGACCGACGCTTTCCTCGAACAAACTATCCTGATGCCGTGGCTGTTCCACCTCTTGCTCGCAATCCATGTCGGCGCGGGGATCGTTGCGCTGACCAGTTTCTGGGGCGCGGTGGCGACGCGCAAGGGGGGCGCACGCCATCGCCATTGGGGGCGCGTGTTTTCGGCGTCTATATATACAGCCTGCTTTCAGGCGCTTGGCATGGGGCTGTTGTCGGTCATCTGGCCAACCGCGATGCACACGCAGTTGACCGATGAGCCGCTCTATCGCGGGCTGCTGGGGTGGATGATGATCTATCTCGCGCTTCTGACGCTCAGCATGACGCGCTATGGTCTTCAGATGATCGCCAACAAGCGCAACCATGATGCCAACCGGCACTGGTCGATGGTCGTGTTGCAGATCGTGGTTTTTATCGCGGGCGTGAACTGCTTCGTTCAGGGGATTATCCTGCGCCAGCCGCTCATGATTCTTGTCGCCGTCCTCGGCTTCGGGACGACGATGACCTACCTCTGGTATATCTTCAAAGCGGCGCGCGGTCCGGCGGATTATATTCCCGAACATCTCAAAGCGATGGTGGCGACCGGGATCGCGGCTTATACGGCGTTCCTGTCGGTCGGGCTGATTGCGCATATCCCGCATCTCGCGTTCAATCCGGTGATCTGGGCCGTGCCGTCGGTCGTCGGCATGGGCCTGATTATCCATTTCCTGCGGCGTTATCCCAAGCGCGCCGCCAAACCTGCGGAGCCACAAAATGCCTTTTGAGAAAATGACAATGGCCGATGGTGCGGCAATCGACGTTTATCGCGCAACGCCATCGGGGACACGCAAGGGCGGCCTCGTCCTGATCCAGGAAATCTTTGGCGTCACCGAGCATATCCGCGAGCTGTGTGATGACTATGCGAAGGACGGGTATGAAGTGCTGTCCCCGGCCCTGTATGACCGCGAGCATCCGGGATTTCAGGCAGGGTATAATGACGCGCAATTCGCGCGGGCGATTGAGTTGGCCCGGGTGCTGCATCCAATTGAGTTGTCAGTTTCCGACATCCAGACCTGCGTGACGGCGCTGGTCGACAAGGGGCCGGTGTTCATCACGGGCTATTGCTATGGCGGGACGATGAG
>JAYWFN010000032.1:0-6107 GCA_043778785.1 Sphingomonas sp.
GGCGCGGATGAGCGACCGCGTGTGACGCTGATGACCGCGCTGCCGCTGGTCTGGGGTGAGGGCGATGCTGCCGACATCGTGCAGGGACGGACGGGGCGATCCGAGACGCTGAAACGTCTCGAGAGGACGTTTGACGTTCGCGCTATCGACACGCTGTCGGCGACAACGCTCGGGCGCAACGTCGCGATTGTCGCGCAGCCGCGTCGCCTGACGCCGACCGAACTGGTGGTGTTCGACAAATGGGTGCGCAGTGGCGGGCGGGCGATGATCTTTGCCGATCCCGAACTTGTGTGGCCAAGCCGCTATCCGCCGGGCGACAACCGCCGCGCGCCGCCGGTCGAGCTGCTCGATCCGCTGTTCACGCATTGGGGCATCGCGCTGGGCGATAGTGACCGGCAGGAACGCTTGATTTCGGTCAATAATGTTGCCGTCAGACTGATGGCAGCGGGGGTCTGGACGGGGCCGAAGACGTGCACGGCCGTTGTTCCCGAAATGCTCGATTGCCGGATCGGCAAGGGGCGCGTGCTGCTGGTGGGCGATGCCGACCTGCTCGACGCGCGGCTTTGGACGGGGCGTGAGGCCGACAATGCGGGTTGGGTCGTGGATCAGCTGCAAATGCTGGACGGTGGCAACGAAAGCGGATCGACTCGCCTGCCGAGCACCGTGATTGGCGGCATGATTGCAGCGGCTGCAGCTGTTGGGGCGCTGATTTATCGTCATATTATGAGAACATAAAAAGAACTTGTTCCGAAATAACGACAAAATCCCCTTTTGACCCGTTAAAAACCGTTGTTAACCGTTATATCCCCTGATACCTCTTGGTTCCGATAAGAGGCGGGATCATCTCGACGCGATTCGTTTTCGAAACGCCGAAACTATGGGTTTCGGTGCGCGCCGGAGGTTTGCCTTGATGGGATAGAGGCGGGACAGTGGCGGATCGGGCGGTTTTCAAGGGCTATGCGCTTCAGGGCATCGACGGCAAAGGCCGCGTTGCGCTGCCCGCGCCGATGCGCCTGATCGTCGAGGGTCAGAAAGGCGAGCGCACGCTGCTGCTGTCGGACGATGACAAGCGCGGATGCCTTCGGGCTGCTGACCAGAACTGGTCGAACCGGCTGTATGATCGCTTGAGTGCCGACGCCGACCGTGCGCTTGGCGCGGGAGTCGAGATCGACCGCGAAGATGTTGCTGCCAGCGCATTCGGCCGCTTCGATGAAGTGCCCTTCGATGCCTCGGGTCGCTTCATTCTGCCGCCGTTCCTGCGTAACAAAGGCGCGCTGACCAGCCTCGCTTTTTTCTGGGGCGCGGGTGACACGATCGAAGTCTGGTCGCCCGAAAAACTGCTCGCCGACCCGAATGCCGATGCCGCGAAGAAAGAGCGCTGCGCCTGGCTGATGAGCGAGCGGGGGGCGTCATGAGCGCACCGCACACGCCGGTCTTGCTTGATGAAGTGCTGAGTGCGCTCGCCATCGTGCCCGGTGAAACCCATATCGACGGCACGTATGGCGCGGGTGGTTATTCGCGGGCGATGCTGGGTGCGGGGGCGGACGTCGTGGCGTTCGACCGTGATCCCGATGCGATTGCGGCAGCGGACAAGCATGAACGCCTGACCCTGATCGAGGATTGCTTCTCCCGGCTTGACCGCGCGTCCCCGGCGGACGGCGTTGTTCTCGACATCGGCGTTTCATCGATGCAGCTTGATCGCGCCGAGCGGGGCTTTTCGTTCCAGTCCGATGGTCCGCTCGACATGCGGATGGAGCAAGCGGGGCCAAGTGCTGCCGATTTCGTCAATACCGCCGACGAAGCCGAGATTGCCAATGTCATTTATGCGCTGGGTGATGAACCCAAGTCGCGGCGGATTGCGCGCGCCATTGTTGCCGCGCGCCCGCTGACGACAACGGGCCAACTGGCGCATGTCGTGCGTCGCGCTCTGGGCCACAAAGCGCACGAGAAGAAAGACCCGGCCACGCGGACGTTTCAGGCGATCCGCATGCATATCAATCGCGAGCTGGGCGAACTCGAAGACGGCCTTGATGCGGCCGAGCGTGCGCTGAAGCCCGGCGGTCGGCTTGCTGTGGTGACGTTCCACAGTCTCGAGGACCGGCTGGTCAAGAATTTTATGCGCGCGCGTTCGGGCAGCGAACCGGCGGGATCGCGCCACCTGCCGATGCGTGCTGACGGTCCGAAACCGACGTTCGAGCGCGTCGCCAAGCCAGTGCGTGCGTCCGACGCCGAAATCGCCCGCAACCCGCGTGCCCGCTCGGCAACATTGCGGTCGGCGCAGCGCACATCCGCGCCCAGCTGGACTCTTACAGAAAGTGCTGCCTCATGATTGCGCAACGATTCAAAGCGGTCGGCTGGGTCGCGATGGTCGCGATTGCGGCAACCCTGCTCTATCTCATCTCGCTCCAGGTCGCGGTCGAGCGCGGCAAACTGGAAGCCGTCGAAAGGCAGATCGCCTCCGCCCAGCGCGAAGTGCGCCAGCTGCAGACCGAAATGGGCACGCGCGCCTCGATGCGTCAGCTTGAGCGGTGGAACGGCGAAGTGCTTGCGCTGTCGGCACCCAAGGCAACGCAGTTTGTGAACGACGGTGCACAACTGGTTGCCTTCGATCTTGATGCCAAGCGCGATACACCCAATGCGCCGCCGCCGGTCATGGCATCGGTGGCGATCCCCAAGCCCGTTGATGTTCGCGTGCCATCGATCCCCGACGACATCGTATCCAAAACCGTGATTGCGGCCGTGGCGGCGCAACCGAGCAAAGCCAAACCAAAGGTACAGCGGGTGGCAATGATCACAACAGTGTCGGCGCGCGACATTGCCCGTATCGCGCAAGTGGAGGACCGCAAACGTCCGTGACAACGCTGGTCGCCCAACCGCCGCGGATCCGCGCTCAAGGCCAGCGACAGGCGTCGCTGGTCGTCACACATCAGCGGCTGATGATCATCATGCTGTTGTTTGTGGCTGCGGTCACGATGATCAGCGTGCGGCTGCTATGGCTGTCGGTTGCCACCAGCGCCAACACAGCAACAGGGACTGCCAGCCTGATTCCCAAACGTGGTGATATTGTTGACCGCAACGGGCAAGTCCTCGCGCGGACGATCGATGCGTGGTCGATCGGCATTCACGCGAATAAGCTGCTCAACGATCCCGAAGATTTGGCCCCGAAACTGGCGGCCCTCATGCCCGAACGCAGCGAAGCCGAATATCTCGCGATCCTCCAGTCGAAAGTGCGATTTACCTATCTGCGGCGGCGCGCGCTGCCCGATCTGGTCGCGAAGATCAATGCGCTGGGCGAACCCGCAATGGGCTATGCCCGTGAGCCCGAACGGCTTTATCCGCAGACGACACTGGCAGCGCATGCGCTGGGCTATACCGATTTTGACGGGCGCGGCGTGACGGGCATGGAACGTGTGCTCGAGGACCGCCTGACCAATCCGGCGACCCGCGGCAAACCCGTGGCGCTTTCTATCGACTCGCGCGTTCAAGCTGCGATGGAAAGCGAACTCAGCGCCGGGATGGTCGATCAACAGGCGAAGGGGGCGACCGGCCTCGTGCTTGACGTGCATACCGGCGAACTGGTGGCGATGGCATCGCTGCCAGTCTTTAATCCGAACAAGCCGGGCGAGACGACCGATGACTCGCGGCGTAACAACGTAACGCAAAGTGTCTACGAACTCGGCTCGACTTTTAAGGCGATCACTTTTGCCAATGCTTTGGATCAGGGCGTCGTGACGTCGCTTGCAAAACGCTACGACGCGACGCAGCCCGTTGCGATCGGTCGTTATCGCATCAAGGATGATCATCCGACGGGGCGCTGGTTGAATGTGCCCGAAGCGCTGGTCCATTCATCCAACATTGTCACGGCCCGAATTGCCGATCAATTGGGCCCGGTGCGGATGCAGGCGATGTTTCGCAAGCTCCATTTCGATACGGCGCCCGACATCGAGCTGAAAGAACGTGGTCGGCCGATCTGGCCGTCGGATTGGGGCCGCGCCACGGTCATGACCTCGGGCTATGGCCACGGGATTGCGGTGACGCCGCTGCATCTTGCCAATGCTTATGCCGCGCTGGTCAACGGCGGCATCTGGCGGCCATCGACATTGATGAAGATCGAACCCGGCAAAGCGCCCAAGGGCACGCGCGTGTTCAGTCAGGGCACAAGCGACAAGATCCGGGCAATGCTGCGGCTGGTCGTGCTCGATGGGACTGGGCGCAAAGCTGATGCTGATGGTCTGCGCGTCGGCGGCAAGACGGGGACAGCAGAGAAGGCCGGTGTCGGTGGCTATGCCAAGCATTCGACCGTTTCTACTTTTGCCGGTGCTTTCCCGATGGATGCGCCGCGCTATGTCATCATCGTGATGTTCGACGAGCCAAAGGGCAGCGCCGAAAGCGCGGGGCAACGCACGGCAGGCTGGGTGTCGGCCCCGGTGGTCAGCAAAGTCGTCTCGCGGATCGGGCCGCTGCTCGGCGTGACGCCCGACGTGAACCGCGAGATCAGTCTGGCCGAAATGATGCCGTTGCTCTGGAAACCCAAGGGCGAGCGCTGATGCGGCTCGGTGCGCTCCTCGGAACCGATGCGAACGCTGAGGTAACGGGGTTTGCCATCGACCATCGCAAAATTGCGCCAGGTACGGTCTTTGGCGCGTTTCGCGGCGCTCGCTTCAACGGTGAGGACTTCATACCCGATGCGGTGAAGGCAGGCGCGGTGGCAGTCGTATCCTGTCACGGACCGCGCGTCGAAGGTGCGGTGCACCTGACGTCGTATGAGCCGCGCCGGGATTTTGCGTTGCTGGCGGCGAAATTCTTTGCACCTTTTCCGGCGACCACCGTCGCGGTCACGGGCACCAACGGCAAGACATCGACGGTCGAGCTGACGCGGCAGCTGTGGCGCATGGCGGGGCATCATGCCGCGAGCATCGGGACATTGGGCGTGACGACGGCGGACGAGCGCGTCGTGACGGGCCTGACGACACCCGACATCGTGACGTTCCTGTCGAATATGGCGGGGCTGCGGCGCGAGGGCGTGACGCATGCCGCGTTCGAAGCATCGAGCCACGGGCTTGACCAGTATCGCACCGAAGGGCTGCCGGTGCAGGCAGCGGCCTTCACCAATCTCAGCCGCGATCACCTCGACTATCACGGCGATATGGCGGCGTATTTCACGGCCAAATTGCGGCTGTTTTCCGAAGTCGTCGACGCCGACGGGACCGTTGTGGTCTGGCAGGATGACGAAGCCTCGGACCGTGTGATCGATCTGGCGCGAGAGCGGGGGCTGCGGCTGGTCGGTGTGGGCACGCGCGGCGGAACGCTCCGTCTCCAGTCGCGCGTGCCCACGCAACTCGGGCAGAAACTCGTGGTCGTGCACGAAGGGGTTGAGCATAAGATCAATCTGCCACTGATCGGGGCGTATCAGGCGGCCAATGCTTTGGTTGCAGCGGGTCTGGTTATCGCGACGGGCGGTGATGTCGGGGCGACATTGGGCAATCTCGGCCGGGTTCAGGGCGTGCGCGGGCGGCTCGAACGCGCGGTCATCAGCCGGACGGGCGCGCCGGTCTATGTTGATTATGCGCATACCCCTGACGCACTGGCCGCCGCAATTTCAGCGCTTAAGCCGCATGCCGTCGGGCGGCTGATCCTCGTGATGGGGGCGGGCGGCGACCGTGATCAGGGCAAGCGGCCCGAGATGGGCCTGATTGCCGAAGCGATGGCTGACCGGGTGATTGTTACCGACGATAATCCGCGCAGCGAAGACCCCGCGCTGATCCGTGCAGCAATTCTTTCAAAAGCGCCCGAAGCGACCGAAATCGGGGATCGCCGTGACGCCATTGCCGCTGCCATCGCCGAAGCCGGGGCCGACGACATCGTCCTCATCGCGGGTAAAGGGCATGAGACGGGGCAGACAGTGGGAGATCGCGTGCTGCCCTTCGACGATGTTCAGGTTGCCAGGGAATGTGCAGCGTGACTGCGCTGATCTTCCTTACATCCTTCTCCCCTTGCGGGAGAAGGATACCGCAGCTTGGCAACTTGTTGCCTAGCGAAGGTTGGATGAGGGGTTTGAGGGAAATATCACCCTTATCCCCCTCACTCCGCTCGCCTTTGGCGAGTCG
>JAYWFN010000033.1:0-2489 GCA_043778785.1 Sphingomonas sp.
CAACGGCTCGTCGTCGATGGCGACAGTCTGCGGCGGTTCGCTGTCGATGATGGATGCCGGTGTGCCGTTGAAGCGCCCCGTCTCGGGCATCGCAATGGGTCTGATACTCGAAGGCAAGGAGTTTGCTGTCATCAGCGACATTCTCGGCGACGAAGACCATCTTGGCGACATGGATTTCAAGGTTGCGGGCACGTCTGAAGGCATCACCACGATGCAGATGGACATCAAGATCGCCGGCATCACCGAAGAAATCATGAAGCAGGCGCTCAAGCAAGCTGCCGAAGGGCGCACACACATCCTCGGCGAAATGGCCAAGGCGCTGGGTGAAACCCGCACCGAATTGTCCGAATTCGCGCCGCGCATCGAAACGATGCAGATCGACAAGGCGAAAATCCGCGACATCATCGGCACGGGCGGCAAGGTGATCCGCGAAATCGTGGCGACAACAGGTGCCAAGGTCGACATCGATGACGAAGGGTTGATCAAGATCAGCTCGTCCGACCCGGCGCAGATCGAAGCCGCACGCAAGTGGATTTCGGGCATCGTCGAGGAAGCCGAAGTCGGCAAGGTCTATGACGGCAAGGTCGTCAACATGGTCGATTTTGGGGCGTTTGTGAACTTTATGGGTGGCAAGGACGGCCTCGTGCACGTCAGCGAAATCCGCAACGAGCGGACCGAAAAAGTCACTGACGTGCTGAGCGAAGGCCAGGCCGTGAAGGTCAAGGTTCTCGAAATCGATCCGCGCGGCAAGGTTCGCCTGTCGATGCGCGTTGTCGATCAGGAAACCGGTGCCGAACTCGAAGACACGCGGCCCCCGCGCGAAGAACGCCCGCGCGGTGATCGTCCCGACCGTGGCCCCCGCCGTGACGGCGAAGGCCGTGGTTCCAGAGACGAGGGGCGTGGTCCCCGTCGTGATGGCGGCGGCGGCGGTGGTAGTGGTGATCGTGGCCCGCGTCGTGATGGCGGCGGTGATCGCCCGCCCCGCAGTGATGGCGGATCAGGCGGCTACGGTGGCGGTCGTGCGGCCAAGTCGGACGATGACAACGGCCCCGCGCCTGAATTCGCCCCCGCCTTCCTCACGGGCGACCGCGACTAAACTATAAGGTTCTGGAGAGGACCAATGAAAGGGGCCGCCGAAAGGTGGCCCCTTTTTTGTTGGGCGGCGCATGGCATACTCGCAGTCATGAAAATCCGATTCGCGCTTATCGCTCTATTTGCCCTGACCGCTGCCGCCCCAGCCAAGCGCGCCAAGCCAATGCCCGCTGCACCGCTCCCCGACACCGTCCGTGTCGCCATGACCACCAACCTTGGCGTCATCATAATGGACATCGACGCCAAGCACGCGCCGATCACCGCGCGCAATTTCATCGCTTATGTCGATCAGAAGCGGTTTGATGGCACGACATTCTACCGCGTTATGCGGCTCGAATGGGGCACGCCACCCAATGGCATCATTCAAGCGGGGCCGCGCGGTGATCCCAAGCGCGTTCTAAAACCCATCGCGCATGAGCCGACGACCGCGACCGGTATTCTCCACAAGGCCGGGACGCTGTCGATGGCACGGCTCGCGCCCGGCACGGCAACGGGCGACTTTACGATCCTTCTGTCCGACCAGCCCTATTTCGATGCCGATCCCACGCGCGAAGACCCCGGCAGCCGCGACGGCTATGCCGCGTTCGGGCAGGTCGTCGAAGGGATGGATGTTGCGCGAAAAATCTATGACGTGCCGCTGTCACCGACTTTGGGTCAGGGCATATTGAAGGGGCAGATGATCGAAAAGCCAGTCAAGATCATCACGGCGCGGCGGGTGAAAATACAGCCTTAAACCCGCCTTGCGCCCACTGAACAGATGTGGAACAGCGACCGGATGCTGACTCACATAAGCGTTCGCGGTGCGCGCGAACATAATCTCAAGGACATTAGCCTCGACATTCCGCGCGAGACGCTGACGGTCATCACGGGCCTGTCAGGATCGGGTAAATCGTCGCTGGCGTTCGACACCATCTATGCCGAGGGACAACGGCGCTATGTCGAGAGCCTGTCGGCCTATGCGCGGCAGTTTCTCGAGCTGATGCAGAAGCCCGATGTTGACCATATCGAAGGGCTGAGCCCTGCCATCAGCATCGAGCAGAAGACGACATCGCGGAATCCGCGCTCGACCGTTGCGACCGTGACCGAAATATATGATTACATGCGCTTGCTCTGGGCGCGGGTCGGCGTTCCTTATTCACCCGCCACGGGCCTGCCGATCAGTGCGCAGCAAGTCAGCCAGATGGTCGACCGCGTCATGGCGCTGCCCGAGGGCACGCGGCTGTTCCTGCTCGCCCCCGTGGTGCGCGGGCGAAAAGGGGAATATCGCAAGGAACTGCTCGAGTGGCAGAAAGCGGGCTACACCCGCGTCCGCATCGACGGGGTGTTCTACGAGATCGATGAAGCGCCCGCGCTCGACAAGAAATACAAGCATGACCTCGAAGTGGTCATCGACCGGA
>JAYWFN010000034.1:0-6012 GCA_043778785.1 Sphingomonas sp.
AACCGTCCTTCGACAGGCTCAGGACTGCGGGTCCAGCAAGCGCAATCGCATTATAAAAGCAGACTTGCCTTTGCACGCGCAGCAGTAAAGACTGCGCGGCAACAACAGGGAACTATCCGCAAATGAGCACGTCATTCGATCCCGAAACTGGCCGAGGCCCACAAGCGGCGAGCCTTGTCAATCGCGCCAAGGCGCTGATCCTGACCCCCAAAGATGAATGGCCCAAGATCGCGGCGTCGCCCGAAAGCATTGGCGACATCTACCGAAGCTGGGTGCTCCCGCTCGCGGCCATCGGCCCGGTCGCGCAGTTCATTGGCGGAACGGTCTTTGGCTATGGCGCGTTTGGCTTTTCCTACAAGCCAAGTCTGATGAGTGCCTTGGGCACGGCGATCATGTCCTATGTGCTGACATTGATCGGCGTCTATCTGGTCGCTTTGGTGATTGACGCACTCGCGCCGAGTTTTGGCGGCACGAAAAACAAGGTCGCGGCATTCAAAGTGGCGGCTTTTGGTTCGACGGCGGCATGGGTGGCGGGCATTTTCGGGATCATCCCGGCGCTCGGGTTTCTCGGGCTGCTCGGGCTTTATTCGTTGTATCTGATTTTCCTTGGCCTGCCGCTGCTGATGAAATCGCCGCCCGAAAAGCCATGGGCTATATCATTGCGACGATTGTCGTCGCCTTTGTTGTGTCGATCGTCGTCGGCATGGCGTCGACCAGCCTGTCACGCGCCATGTTCGGCGGCGGCATGATGAGCGCGGCATCGGGCACGATGACAGTGCCCGGCGGTGGCACTGTCGATATGGGCAAACTCGAGGAAACCGGAAAGAGGCTCGAAGAAGCGACCACCAAAATGCAGAACGGCGAAGGCAAACCCGCCATCGCACCCGATGTCTTGCAGGGATTGCTGCCTGCCGCGCTCGGCGATCTGACCCGCGGCAGCATTGAAAGCTCGTCAATGGGCGCGGGCGGCGTCGGGGGATCGCAGGCCGAAGCACGCTATGGCAGCGGTGATAACCAGATCACGCTGACGGTCACTGATATGGGCGTCATCGGCGGGCTTGCGGCGCTGGGCAGTGCGTTCAATGTCCAGTCGTCGAAACAGTCGGGCACATCCTATGAGAAAGTCGGCAAAGTCGACGGCCGCATGACCACCGAAAAGTTCGACAGCGCCATCAAGCGCGGCGAATATTCGACTATATTCGGCGACCGGATCATGGTTCAGGCAGAGGGCAATGCCGATTCGGTCGATGTGCTCAAGGGCGCAGTCGCGGCGGTCGATCTCGGCAAGGTCGAAGGCTTGGCGAAACAGTGATCGGGGCCGTGATGTTGCAATCGGCAGCGGCGGTTCCCAATTAACCGCTATGAATGAACGCACGTCCTCCATGCCGGTCTGGCATGGCACCACCATCGTCTCGGTCCGCAAATCAGGCAAAGTCGTCATCGCCGGCGATGGTCAGGTTTCGATGGGCCAGACGGTCATGAAACCCAATGCCAAGAAAGTCCGCCGCCTCCACGACGGCTCGGTAATCACCGGTTTTGCCGGCGCAACGGCCGATGCGTTCACGTTGTTCGAGCGGCTCGAAAAAAAGCTCGAGGCGCATAACGGCCAGTTGATGCGCGCCGCCGTCGAACTCGCCAAGGACTGGCGGACCGACAAATATCTGCGCAATCTCGAAGCGATGATGATTGTTGCCGACAAGGATGTGACATTGATCCTGACCGGCAACGGCGATGTGCTTGAACCCGAAGCGGGGATCGCGGCGATTGGGTCGGGCGGGAATTATGCGCTGGCAGCGGCGAAAGCGCTGGCCGATTATGAGCCCGATGCGGAGACTTTGGCGCGCAAGGCCATGGCGATTGCGGCGGAGATTTGTGTTTATACCAATGACCGGCTGACAGTTGAGGTCATTGAGCAGGCTGCCCCCTAACACCGTAGTGCTGAGCTTGTCGAAGCACGGTTAACGCGAACCGTCCTTCGACAAGATCAGGACTGCGGGTTCTCTCATCTGGACATTTGAATGAACGACCAACTCACCCCCAAAGCCATTGTCGCCGCGCTCGATGCGCATATCGTCGGCCAGACCGATGCCAAGCGCGCGGTTGCCGTCGCGTTGCGCAATCGCTGGCGGCGTCAGCAATTGCCGCTCGATCTTCGCGATGAAGTGTCGCCGAAGAACATCCTGATGATCGGGCCGACGGGGTGCGGGAAGACCGAGATTTCGCGGCGTCTGGCCAAGCTCGCCGATGCGCCGTTCGTCAAGGTCGAAGCGACCAAGTTCACCGAAGTCGGCTATGTCGGGCGCGACGTCGAACAGATCGCCCGCGACTTGGTCGAAGAAGCGATCCGCCTCGAAAAGGAACGCCGCCGCGTCGCTGTGATCGACAAGGCCGAGGACGCTGCCATGGGCCGCCTGCTCGATGCACTGACCGGCAAGGGCGCGTCCGAAGCCACGCGCGCCGCGTTCCGCCAGCGTTTCCATGACGGCCATCTGGCTGAAACAGAAATCGAGATCGAACTCGAAGCCGCACCGCAAATGCCGTTTGAAATCCCCGGCGGCGGCAATGTCGGGATGATCAACCTATCCGAAATGATGGGCAAGCTGGGCGGCACTCAGCTCAAGCGCCGCAAAATGACGGTGCCCGCCGCGTGGTCCAAACTGGTTGAGGAAGAAGCCGACAAGCGGCTCGACCAGGAAGAGCTGAGCCGCGTGGCGCTTGCCGATGCCGAAGCCAATGGCATCGTTTTCCTTGATGAAATCGACAAGATCGCGGTCAGCGACGTGCGCGGCGGATCGGTCAGCCGTGAAGGCGTCCAGCGCGATTTGCTCCCGCTGATCGAGGGCACGACCGTTGCGACCAAATATGGTCCGATGAAAACCGACCACATCCTGTTCATTGCGTCGGGCGCGTTCCATGTCGCGAAACCCAGCGACTTGCTCCCCGAATTGCAGGGCCGCTTGCCGATCCGCGTCGAGTTGAAAGCGCTGACCGAGGAAGATTTCGTCCGCATCCTGAAGGACACCCGCGCCAGCCTTGCCGATCAATATCAGGCGCTGCTCGGGACCGAAGGCGTCACGATCAGCTTTACCGATGATGGCATTGCCGCGATTGCGCACATCGCCGCCGAAGTGAATGCCAGCCTCGAAAACATCGGCGCGCGGCGGCTCTCTACGGTCATGGAAAAGCTGCTCGAGGACATCAGCTTCAATGCCGAAGACCGGCAGGGATCGACGCTGACCGTCGATGCGGCTTATGTCGATGCCCAACTGGCGAGCGTGGCGCGGAATACGGACTTAAGTAAGTATGTCCTTTAACCAGAACCGTTCAGGCTGAGCCTGTCGAAGCCCTGTCTTTCTTTGGAGCCATTGTTTCTTAAAAAGGACAGCCCTTCGACAGGCTCAGGGCGAACGGTGTGTGTTGGGACGTGCTATTTCTTCTCCGGCAAGACCACCATCGAAAAGCTATTGTCCGGCACCAGCCAGCGCTTCGCCGATGCCTGCAAATCCGCCGGTGTAATCCGCGCATAGTCTGACGGCAGCGAGCGGAGCGCCGCCAGAAGACGCGGGTCGGTGCTCGCGCCGCCGAGTTGCGACATCCAGAAGGTGTTGCCGCTCGAGGCGCGCGCGATCAGCTGACGCATCGGGTTGACCGCGCGGGCGAGTTCGTCGGCGCTGACCGGTTTGGCGACAAAATCCGCTGCGACCGCGCGGGCAATCGTGAAAAACTTGTCGACGGTTTCGGGCTTGAGTTGCGACGACACAACAATGCTGCCGCCCGACGCCATGCCGACCGGCCATTGGCTCGAGACATTGGGGCTGTAGCTCGCGCCTTCGGCTTCGCGCAGTTGATCGAACAATCGGTCGCTGAAAATTGCCGCGAGCATATCGAGGCGACGACTTTCGGCAATGTTGTCGAGCCCGCCCGCCGTCGGCCATGCCAGCACAGCAGCGGCCTGATCCGCCGATCCGCGGTGCGTGCGGATCAGCGGTGTGCTGTTCGGCTTGACGCTGGCCGAATTTGGCGAGCGCGGGCGTTCGGCGCGGCGCGGCGGCATGGCGCCGAAGGTGGCCACGGCGCTGGCGATGGCTTTCTCGGGATCAATGTCGCCAAAGATCAGCACTTCGACCGGCCCTGATTGCAGGATCGGTTCCCACAATTTGCGGAAGGACTTGGGGGTCAGGGCATCAATGTCCTTGCGCGTCGGCGTCGCCCAGCGTGGGTCGCCGCCATGCAATATCTGCTGGAGGTCGCGACCGATAACCGATTGCGGCGAAGAACCGAGTGTTTCGATACCGACCTTCATCGCGGCCCGCGCGCGATTGACGGGCAAAGGATCCCAGCCGGGGAACGCGAGTTTGGCGGCAAGCAATTTCATCTGGTCGTCGAAATCGGCCGGCCGCGTGACGGCGCGCAGCATGAACGCATCGTCGCCGATGTCGAACCCCATGTTGATCCGCCGCGCGCTGGTCAGCCGGTCAAGCTCTTCCTGCCCCAGATCACCGATGCCCGAGGAGACGAGGGCTGCTTCGCCTGCCCATGCTGCTGTGGGTTTGTTCGTCGGCAAGGCCTGCAACCCGCGCCCGAAGCGCGCGGTGACCATCACCTTGCCGGTCTCGGCCTGATTGGTGAACAGGACAAGACGGACGCCATTCGACAATTCGACAAACTCGACACCCAAAGCCGGGATCGGCGAGCGCTTGACGACCGTTGCTGGGGTACCGAATTTGGGCACACGGTCAAAATTGACCGGCAGACCCACGGTCGCGGCTGGCCCTGCTTTGACGTCGGCAGTCAGCGCGGCGAGCAGCTTTGCTTCCGCCATTGGATCGGCTTTTGGCAGCGTCAGGATTGCGCGCATCGGCGTGCCCGACAGCAGCTTGCGCGTTGACGCCATGATTGCGGCTGGCGTCAGCCGGTCCTTCATGTTGGAAAACACATCGCGGGCAACTTCGGGGCTGGCGACGGTCTCGCGGATGTTGACCGCTTCGACGAGGGTATCGGCCAGCTCTCCGCCCGCTTGCGTGCTCGCGCTTTCAACGCTGATCTGCAGCGCGGAGGTGAATTCGGCGGCTTCGCGGTCGATGTCGGCCTGGCTAGATGGATTGGTGAGTGCGTCAGCAATCGCGGCGCGGACATCGCGGACAGCGGCTTCCCAATCGCTCGTCAGCGGCACGACCTGAATGAAAGTGCCGTCGACCGTGCGCGACACGTCTTCCTGATCGATGCTGGCCTGAAGAAAGCTGCCGCCAGCGCGCGCTGCGCGCTCAAGGCGGCGGTTGATGATCCGCGTCGCCAGCGTATCGATCAGCTTGCCGCGATTATATTCGATGGTGTCGTTCTTCTGCACCCACGGCCGCAACACAGCCATGCTGACAATCGTCGGCAGGCCGGCCTCGACAACCACGCGCGCCCGCGGCGCATCGTTTGCGGGTTTACCGAAATCGGCGACCGGACTGGCCGGGCCAACGGGTTTCCAGTCCGCGAAATATTTCTTGATCAGGGCTTCAAAGGTTCCCGGATCGGCATCGCCCGAAATGATGACGAGCGTTTTGTCGGGGCGGTACCAGCGGTCACGGAAGGCTTTGAGCGATGCAGCCGTCGCACCGTTCAACGTCGCCACCGTGCCGATCGGCGATCCTTTGCCCAGTGCCTGTCCGGCGAAGAACAGCTCGCGCGTTGCGTCGCCGACTTTCTGCTGGGGACTGGTCCCTTCGCGCAATTCGGCAAGAACCGTCCGCCGTTCGGTATCGACAGCGCTCTGCGCCATGAACGCGCCCGACATCATGCCTGACAATATCTTGACCGTTTCATCAAGCCCCTCGGGCGTCGCGCTGGGCAAGTCTAGTTTGTAGATTGTCTGTGTCGGCGTTGTCGCGGCGTTGGTATCCGAGCCGAAGGTCGCGCCGAGCCGCTGCCAGACACGCTTGGCTTCTTCGTCGGCCACGAATTTAGAGCCGCGAAAGCTCATATGTTCGTTGAAATGGGCAAAGCCGCCTTCGCCCGGTTGTTCCA
>JAYWFN010000035.1:0-6006 GCA_043778785.1 Sphingomonas sp.
GAAAAAGCCATCGACAAAACCGGGGCGGGCGATGTCAGCAGCCGTAAGATTGATCGCCAGCCGTAAACGCGACAACGCCACGGGCCATGCCGCCGCCATCGTCGCCGCACGCTGCTGCACATGCGCTGACAGCGCTGTCAGATAATCCGATCGCTCGGCGACCGCGAACAGTGTCTGTGCGCCCAATTCGCCATGATCGGGATGCTGCCACCGCGCGAGCGCTTCGACGCCGATCATGCGACCGCTCGGGATTGAAAGCTGCGGCTGAAAGAGGATTTCGATTTCGTCACGGTCGAGGGCGTTGCGCAAGTCGGACTGCAGACTGGCATCAAACAACGCTGCACCCTCGTCGGCCGCAGTGAGTGCGCGCACATGCGACCCTTCGGATGCCCGTGCCTCAGCAAGCGCTGCGCCCGCTCGCCGCAGCAATAGGGTGGCGGTATCGTCTGGCGCACTTTCGACAATCCCGATCCGGCAGCCAAGCGTGACCATATGGCCATCGGCCAGAAACGGCCGTTCGATTCGTTCGACGATCTTGTTGGCCAATGCTTCACGGGCGTTCGCATCGATCCCGTCGAGGGTAACAATAAACTCTGCACCACCCATCCGTGTCAAAAATCCGCGGTCGCCGCCATAGTCGGTCACAAGCGGCTCGATCCGTTCGGCAACCGCGTCAAGCAGCACATCCCCCGTCTCGCGACCAAACGCTGTGTTGATCATATCAAAACGGGTAAAGGCGATAAGCAGCAGGCCCATCGGTGCCGGATCACTGGCAAGCCGCGCCGCAATGCGCTCTCGCGCTCCGACCTCGCTTTCAACGGCAAAAGACAGATCACGCGGCACACGCCGTTCGCGCCGACCGCGCAGCCGCTCGACATGGCGATCCGCCAATTGCACCGCCCGAAACAGGTCGCCGTCGGCAAACGGTCGCGCGAGATAATGCGTTGCGCCGCCTGCGATCATCCTGTCCAGCGAAACGTCTGTCGGGTCGGCGAGCACCAGTGTTGCCGCACGTTGCAACGTCGCTGCACCCGTCAAGGCGTCAAGCCCGACCTTGCTGCGCCCGTCGAGGTCAATGATACAAATTGCAGCGCCGCTGGTCACGAACCGCGCGGCTGCATCGGCAGCCCCGTCGGAGACCAGCACTTGAAAACCGATTGCACTGAGCATCGCGACCAAAGCGTCGCGCCGCGCGTCCGCCACAAGGAAGATCGGCGTCGCCAGCGCGTCGAATGTTGGAAATCGCGTCAAACATGCACCCCGTTTATTGTTCTGCTACTCTGGCCAGGCCCCGCCGCCAACTGGACAATTGCTGAATCTGCATCTTGGGTCTAGCGATGCATGATGGTTGCGCAGACGCCCCCTTCTTCAACGCTTAACGACGGCTTTGGCCGCCGCATCGATTATGTGCGGCTGTCGCTCACCGATCGTTGCGATATGCGGTGTCGTTATTGCATGGCGGAGGACATGACCTTCCTGCCGCGCAGCGAGGTTTTGAGCCTTGAGGAAATTGTTGACCTCGCCCACCGATTCGTCGCGAGGGGCGTCAAACGCATTCGCCTGACGGGTGGTGAACCGCTGGCGCGTCGCGGTGCCTTGCAAGTCGCAGCGGGCATCGGAAAGCTCATTGGCAGTGGCCTCGACGAACTGACAATGACAACCAACGCGACCCGTCTCGCCGAATTTGCCGAACCGCTGCACGATACGGGCATTCGACGGATCAATGTCAGCCTCGACACGCGCGATCCCGAGCGGTTCCGCTACATCACGCGCCAGGGCGATCTGGCTCGCGTGCTGGCGGGCATTGCTGCGGCGAAAGCAGCCAGGCTGGCGATCAAGATCAACATGGTGGCGCTGAAGGGGCTCAACGAAGACGAGATCGAGCCGATGCTGGTGTGGTGCGGCGAACAGGGCTTCGGCCTGTCGTTGATCGAAACGATGCCGCTCGGCCAGATCGATGACGACCGCACCGACCGGTTTCTGCCACTGACTGCTGTTCAGGATGCCCTAGAATCGAAATACACACTGATCCCCAGTGACAAGCAGACCGGTGGCCCCGCGCGCTATTGGAATGTCCCTGAACTTGGCGTTACGCTTGGTCTTATCTCGCCGCTCACGCGCAATTTCTGCGACAATTGCAATCGCATCCGCGTTTCGGCGTCGGGGCAGCTTTACATGTGCCTCGGCCATGAGGACAAAGTGGATCTGCGCGCGGCACTCCGCTCGGGAAACCCCGAGGCGGTCGATGACGCCGTCGACACTGCTCTCCGCCTCAAACCGCGCCGCCACGATTTCGACCTGAGCACAGCGGCCACGGTTCGGCACATGAGCGTAACCGGCGGATGAGTGTTGCCGAACCAAGGCGCGCGCTGCTCGTCTCGCCCACCGATGCGGCGGCCGAAGCAGCAAAGACGCTCAGGGAGCGTCGCGACTGGGTTTCGCTTAAGGATGCCGACATGGTCGTGGCGCTCGGTGGTGACGGCTTCATGCTGCAAACCTTGCACGCGATGCTCGAAGCGCACCGTATCCTGCCGGTTTTCGGGATGAATTTGGGGACCGTGGGTTTTCTCATGAACGAATGGCGCGCCAAGGGGCTCGACCAGCGCATCGAGACCGCCAAGCTGTTCAATGTCACGCCGCTGCGCATGGAAGCCGAAACCATCGAGGGCGAACGCATCACCCTGCCCGCGATCAACGAAGTCTCGCTGCTCCGCGAAACGCGCCAGACCGCCAAGTTCGAAGTCACTGTTAACGACCGCGTGGTCATTCCCGAACTGGTTTGCGACGGCGTGCTGGTGGCGACGCCTGCCGGGTCCACGGCCTATAATCTGTCGGCGCACGGGCCTATCCTTCCGCTCGGGTCTGCGCTTCTCGCGCTGACCCCGATCAGTCCGTTTCGTCCCCGCCGCTGGCGTGGCGCCATTCTTCCCGAAACCGCCACGGTGAAGTTCCGTGTGCTTGACGCGGTCAAACGTCCTGTCTCTGCCGTCGCCGACCAGCGCGAAGTCCGCGACGTCGCGACGGTGACGGTCTCGATTGACCGCACATCAATGCTCAAACTCATGTTTGACCCTGAACATGCGCTTGATGACCGCATTGCAATGGAACAATTTATTGTGTGATGTTGCCCAAGTGCTTGCGTTGCGGGCGGACCCGATGCTAGGGGCCGCGCCTGCCTATGTTCCCCGGTAGCTCAGCGGTAGAGCGTTCGACTGTTAATCGAATGGTCGCCTGTTCGAATCAGGCCCGGGGAGCCATAGCTTGAGGGCCAAAGTTGAAGGGTCGTGTGAATGAACCCGATTTACACCGCGCTCGGCACGACAGTTTTCGAGAAAATGTCAGAGCTGGCGCGCGATCTTGGCGCGATCAATCTTGGGCAGGGCTTTCCCGACGGCAATGGTCCGCCCGATGTCCTCGAAGCCGCAGCACACGCCCTGCTGCACGGATCAAACCAGTATCCGCCCATGGCCGGCTTGCCCGTGCTGCGTGACGCCGTCGCAACGCATTATGCCGCGCATCAGGGACTTGATCTCACATCTGACGAAGTGATCGTGACCTCGGGCGCGACCGAAGCGCTGGCAGCGGCGATTTTCGCGCTCGTCTCGCCCGGTGATGAAGTCGTCATGTTTCCGCCACTCTATGATGCCTATCTCCCGTTGGTGCAGCGCGCAGGGGGCATCGCGCGGTTTGTCCGCCTCGAGCCGCCAGACTGGAAAATTACCGCCGGGGCACTCGCCGCTGTTGGGAGCCGCAAGACGAAGCTGGTGATCCTCAACAATCCGCTGAACCCAACGGGCAGCATTGCGACGCGTGACGAACTCGCGCTCATCGCTGACTTTTGCATCGCGCACGATGCCATCGCGATTTCGGACGAAGTCTGGGAGCATGTTGTGTTCGACGGTGCAGAACACACGCCACTCATGGCGCTACCGGGTATGCGAGAGCGGACGGTGAAAATTGGCTCGGCGGGAAAGATATTCTCGCTGACCGGCTGGAAAGTCGGCTGGATGTGCGCCGCGCGGCCAATTGCAGCGGTGCTGGCAAAAGCGCACCAGTTCCTGACATTCACCACACCGCCAAATCTGCAAAGCGCAGCCGCTTATGGGTTGGGTAAGGACATAAGCTATTTCAGAACGATGCAGCGCGACTTTGCAACAGCACGCGATCATTTGTCCGCAGGGTTGAGCGCGCTCGGCTACAAAGTTCTGCCAAGCAAGGCGACCTATTTCCTGTCGGTTGACCTTGTCGCTTCAGGCATCACGACGAGCGACACTGATTTCTGCGACTCGCTCGTGCGCAATCACGGTGTTGCCGCGATCCCGGTGTCGGCTTTCTACCCGCAAGATCCCGTCACGAACATTATCCGCCTGTGCTTTGCAAAGGATCAGGTAACGCTCAATTCTGCACTCGACAGAATGCCGCGCTCGGTGATGTAACCCGTCACAAGCCGCGCCGGCGTGACGTCAAACGCAGGATTATATCCCGCCGATTGCGTGACGCGAACGTCACCATTCTCACTCGCGACGTGTGTGACTTCGAAGTCATCACGCTCCTCGATCACAATGTCTGCGCCGGTCGCCGTCTGCGGATCGAACGTGGTGTAGGGCAACGCGACATAAAATGGCACGCCGTTGTCATGCGCCGCCAGCGCCTTCAGGTAGGTGCCGATCTTGTTGCAGACATCGCCGTTCGCCGTCACCCGGTCGGTCCCGACAATCACCGCATCGACCTGCCCCCGCATCATCAGATGGCCACCTGCATTATCGACAATGACGCTGTGCGGCACACCGTGCTCGCTCAATTCGAACGCTGTTAGCAATGCGCCCTGATTGCGCGGACGTGTTTCGTCGACCCACACATGCACGGGAATACCTGCATCATGCGCGAGATAGATCGGTGCCGTCGCCGTGCCATAGTCTGCCGTCGCGAGCCAACCGGCGTTACAGTGCGTGAGGATGTTGAGTGAGCGGTCGGGATGCTCGGCATGCAATGTCCGCAGCAGCTCCAAGCCATGTTCCCCGATTGCGCGGCAAAGCCCGACGTCCTCATCACAAATCGCATCGACCCGAGCAAAAGCGGCTGCGGCGCGCTCCGCCTCGGGCAGAGACAACACCGCAATGCCCACGGCATCCAATGCCCAGCGCAAATTCACTGCGGTGGGTCGTGTCGCCAATAACATCGCATGGTTGCGTGCCAGTGACTCATCCGACGCATCGTCGGCCAGCGCCATCGCCAGCCCATAAGCCCCCGTCATCGCCAGCAGCGGCGCACCGCGCGTCCACATCTCGCGGATGGCTGTCGCCGCCTGTTCGGGCGTGTGCAGCCCAACCCACGTAATCGCCCACGGCAATCGCCGCTGGTCGAGGATACGCACCCCCCTGCCATCCTCCGTCCGCATTATCGAACGAGTCTGGACGCCGCCGAGCTTCACGGGCGAACCTCGTCGAAACTCGAAATATCGCCTGCCCTGCCGTCTCGGTCGATCAGCAAAGCAGCCATCCCCGCCCCGCGCGCCGCCGCAATCTCGGCCGGCGTGTCCGACAGGAACAATATGTCGCCCGCCGACAATCCAATCGCATCGGCGATTTTGGCATAGGACGCCGCCTCGCGTTTCGGCCCCGTCGTCGTATCGAAATAGCCCGAAAACAACGGCGTCAAATCTCCCGCGATGCTGTGCCCGAAAATAAGCTTCTGCGCCGCGATCGACCCTGACGAAAACACATAAAGCGCCAAACCCGCTACATGCCAGCGCCGCAGCGCCGCCACCGCGTCAGGATAGATATGGCCCCGCAATGTGCCATCGGCATAGCCTTCGCCCCAGATAAGTCCCTGCAGCGTCTTAAGCGGCGTTTCCTTGGCATCGACATCCATCCAGCCCTGCAACGTCGCCACGGGGTCGTCACCGGGCACGTCGACCACTGTTTCGGGATGGGCGGCAACATAATTGGCCATCCGTGCGCGGGCATAGGGAAACAAGGTTTCGGTCACGAAGCTGATGCTCGACGT